>NZ_JAFRNB010000051.1 GCF_017430385.1 Treponema sp. | reverse complement strand
TTAAAGTAACATGATTTAAGCCCATACTTATGGTTCTCCTTTGTTAATTTTGGTTTTTGTGGTGAAAAACATATTAACAAATTTCCATTTGTATGGGTGTTTTTATTTTTACTATTTCAAGTTCATTTTACAATCTTCCGTCAAATATAATTCACATCAATTTCAACGACATCAGCTGGGAAAACATTTGTGAATATCATGACTTGAATAAATATGTTCTTGAACATTATGAGAGCGAATCAGAAAATTATTTATTTATAGATGAAGTTCAGATTTGTGAAGGTTTCGAAAAGGCCATAAATTCTCTTCATAATTCAAAGAAATTTCACATTTACATTACTGGTTCAAATGCTTTTCTTTTATCTAGCGATTTGGCGACTCTTTTTACAGGACGAACTTTTGAGATTCCTGTTTTTCCATTTTCTTTTGCAGAGTATAAAACATATTTTGATGGAACTGATAATGAAGCTTTGTTATCTGATTATGTTAAGCAAGGGGGGATGGCAGGCTCTTTTACTTATTCCACAGAACAACAGAAATACGGATACATAAAAGAAGTTTTTTCAGCTCTGATTGTGCGTGACATAAAACAGAAATATAAAATCAGAAATACGGATTTGCTTGAAAAACTCAATAATTTTTTAATGGATAATATTTCGACAGAAGTTTCTACTCAAAAACTTGCAAAGACATTGGTTTCAAATCAACAGAAAGCAAATAACAAAACCATAGGCTCTTATTTGAATTATCTTTGTAATGCCTTTGCTTTTTACAAAGTCCGCCGCTATGACATCCGCGGAAAAAAATATCTTGCAAGCCAGGACAAATATTATCTTGCTGACCATTCTTTCCGCTACGCTATCCTCGGTACAAAAAATATGGACCATGGCAGAGTTTATGAAAACATGGTTTGTATTGAATTGCTGAGAAGAGGCTACGAAGTTTATACTGGTGTTCTCTACAAGAAGGAAATTGATTTTGTTGCAATAAAACAGAGCGAAAAAATCTATATTCAGGTTAGCGATGATATTTCTTCTCCAGAAACTTTTGAACGAGAAGTAGCTCCGCTGTTGAGCATAAAAGATGCTTACCCTAAAGTTTTAATTGCACGGACAAGACACGAGAAATACTTGTATGAAGGAATCAATATAATAAATATTGCAGATTTTCTTTTGGGAAACGCATTGTAAGATTTTAAAACATCACCATAATGCACAAGTTTGCTCTTTGTGCTAGAATCTTGCCATGCGTAAATTTTTCATCTGGGTGAAAGCTCTTTTCAAAAAGGAAATCATGCTTTCCGCGTCGCTTCTTGCGGCAGCTATTTCACTTTTTATCACGCCACCTTCAATCGAACTTCTACATGACATCAACTGGCGCACCCTTGCCACGCTTTTCATGCTTCTTACAGTCCTTGAAGGATTCAAAAGCGAGAACATTTTCGCGCCGCTTCTTAAAAAGACTAAAAATCTTTCGCGAATCAAGACTCTCACCATTTTTTTCGTGTTCTGCGTGTTTTTTTCATCGATGTTCGTCACGAACGATGTGTCTCTGATTATTTTCGTTCCGCTCACGATTATTTTGTTCCGTGCTGGCGGCAAAGAAAAATACATTCTCCCGGTGCTGACTTTTGAGAACATTGCGGCAATCCGTGGCTCTCTTTTGATGCCTTTCGGCAGCCCGCAGAATCTTTTCTTGTATGCAAAAAGCGGGATTTCAACGCCTGAGTTCATCAAGATGATGCTTCCGCTGTGGATTTTTAGTGCTTTTCTTCTATATATATTCATTTCGATTCTGTATCGGAAGGATTCAAAAGAAAAAATTGAGATTCAGGAAGATGTCGTCACAGAGAACAGCCAATTGCACCACAAACGCCGCATTATGTACCAGGTGCTTTTTTTGGTTGTCGTTGCTTCGATTGTCACACGCACGCGCTTTTACCCGGTCGTTCTTGCTTTCGTCTTCATCTCTGTGCTGACAAGTGACCGTAAAATTCTTTTTAAGACAGATTATGTCCTTTTGCTCACATTCTTGTGTTTCTTTACATTCTCGTCATCGATTTGCCGCCATCCTGCAATTTCAGAATTTCTCAAAAACTCAGTCGCCGGTCATGAATATGTATGGAGCATTCTTTTGAGCCAGGTGATTTCTAATGTTCCTGCAAGCATCGTGCTTTATCCGTTCTCAACGAATTTGCGGGCCTTGCTTTACGGCTTGGACAGCGCGGGATTGTGTTCTTTGATTGGAAGTCTTGCGAGCGTAATCAATCTGAGGCTTTACATGCGGGAATATCCGGGAAAATCACTTGCTTTCGTCAAAACTTTTACTTGGATTAGTCTTGCATTCTTTGCGGTGGTTGTTCTTCCGCAGCTTTGGTTGATTAAAGTTCTTCCAAATATGTAAAAATTCTTCAAAAGATATAAAAAAACCGCTTCGGATTGAAGCGGTTTTACTTGATTCAAAATTATTTGTTTTTAGAATCAGCTGCAGCCAATGCCGCGATAAGAGCGTAGTTAGCAGCAAGGCGTTTTGCCTGTTTTTTGCTGTTAGCGCGTGTTGTTTTGTTGCTAGTAAGCGGTCGGAATCTTCGTGCAAGTCTCATGGTATTCTCCTTAAAAAAGTGTACAAAGATTATAACAGAAAAAAGGCTGCCGTATCAAGTGCACGACAGCCTTTGGAAGATAAAAGGTTGCAGGAAAAAAGAAAACCTTTGGCGAAAGGTGGCTTTTGTCCTGCAGTTTTTTTTACTTCAAATTGATAATTGACTTATCGTAGTCTGTTGGTGGAACAAAGCCCATCAAAGTCATGAGTGTTGCTGGCCAGCTAGAGATTCCAAGACCGCTGTTAAGTTCGAGCTCATATTCACCCTTGTATTCAGGGTCATAGATGATGCCTGGAACTGGGTTCAATGAGTGAGATGTCTTTGGCTTTGGTTCGCCATCTGCGCCCATAGCAACTGAACCGTCCTTCTTGTGCTCGTACATGTCGTCTGAGTTTCCGTGGTCAGCTGTAAGACAGAGAATACCGCCTGCCTTTTCAATTGCTGCCTTAAGACGGCCAAGCTGAAGGTCCATACCTTCCATAGAACATACAACAGCGTTGAATACACCAGTGTGTCCAACCATGTCCCCGTTAGGGTAGTTAAGACGGATGTGGTCATATTTTCCGCTTTCAATAGCTTCGATTACCTTGTCAGTAATTTCTGCACACTTCATCCATGGGCGCTGTTCGAATGGAACAACATCAGATGGAACTTCAACATAAGTTTCAAGATTCTTGTCGAACTCACCAGGACGGTTACCGTTGAAGAAGTAAGTAACGTGACCATATTTCTGAGTCTCAGAAATAGCCATAAGATGAACGCCAGTCTTTGTAAGATATTCACCCATTGTGCGGTCAATGCTTGGTGGGTTTACGAGGAACTGAGCCGGCTTGTGGTTATCACCATCGTATTCCATCATACCTGCATATTCAACAGCAGGGCGGCGTACGCGGTCAAAGTGAGGGAAGTTATCCTCTTCGAAAGCAGCAGTAATCTCAAGAGAGCGGTCACCACGGAAGTTGAAGAAGATTACAGAATCGCCGTCAACGATTGGTCCAACAGGCTTTCCGTCTTTAGCAATTACAAACTCGTGCATATCCTGGTCGAGAAGAGCAGAGTTTTCATTGCGGTATGTTTTGATAGCTTCTGTAGCAGATGCGAACTGACGGCCGTCAGCAAGAACATGAGCGTGCCATCCGCGCTCTACCATGCTCCAGTCAGCACCATAGCGGTCCATAGTTATGTACATACGTCCACCGCCGGAAGCAATCTGATAGTCAACATCGCTGAATTCAGCAAGGAATTTTTCAAGAGGTTCAAAATATTCAAGAGCAGATGTAGGAGGAACATCGCGTCCGTCCAAAAGTGCGTGAACGCGGAGAGTCTTAACACCTTCTTTGTGAGCCTGAGTAATCATGCTCTTCAAGTGGTCAATGTGAGAGTGAACGTTACCATCAGAAACAAGACCAATCAGGTGGAAAGTAGTTCCCTTGTCCTGAACATTCTTTACAAGCTTTTTCCAAGTAGCACCTTCAAACATGCTGCCAGAAGAAATAGATTCGCCAACGAGCTTAGCACCCTGAGCAAAAACGCGACCACAACCCATTGCGTTGTGACCAACTTCAGAGTTACCCATATCATCATCTGTTGGAAGGCCAACTGCTGTTCCGTGAGCCTTAAGCTTTGTGTGCGGGCAGTTCTTTGTGAACCAGTCGAGGTACTTCATTTTAGAAGCCTTAACTGCGTCTCCCTCTTCGTACTTACCATATCCAACGCCGTCCATAATTACGAGAACTACAGGACCACGGCGGCCTTTCCAGTTTGGATTTTTTTCCAAAGCATGCATTGTGTCTGCCATAATATCTCCTATAAAAAGTCAAGAAGAATGTTTCAACATTCGATTGACTTTTTAATGCCACTTCGCAATGAAATGAGAAGCGGCAGTTAATGAAGCAAGTTTCCAACGGAAACTTGTCATGATAAAAAGCAGACAATATTTCTGGCTGCTTTTTATCTTTATCTCCTTAAATCAAATAAATAATACAATTTTCCGTCAATTTATACAATGAACAAAAACGCCCCGCGACTACCATTCAAGGAAATCACGGGGCATTTTATTGTGCAAATTGGATTTAGTTTACTAAACCAGCAAAATTTTTATTTCAGCAGGCTGTTGAACAAGTCAAGAACATCCTGTTTTGAAGCATCGCGTGGGTTTCCTGGAGCACAAGCATCCTTAATCGCGCACTCAGCAAGATAATCCAAATCTTCCGGCTTAACGATGTCTTTGAGAGACTGAGGAATGCCGACATCAACAGAAAGCTGGCGAACGGCATCTACAGCGGCCTTTCGATATTCTTCCTGACTCATCTTGTCAACATCTTTTACGCCCATAACGCGTGCAATCTCACGATATTTTTCACCAGAAGCAGGAGCGTTGAATTCCATGACAGTCGGAAGCAAAATTGCACAGGCAACGCCATGAGGAGTGTCATAGAAAGCACTCAAAGTGTGAGCCATTGCATGGTCGATTCCAAGTCCGACATTTGAGAAGCCCATTCCTGCGATGTACTGACCAAGAGCCATTTCCTCGCGGCCTTTTGCATCGCCTTTGACAGAAGCACGGAGCGAGCGGCCGATGATTTCGATTGCCTTCAAGTGCATCATGTCTGTCATTTCCCAGGCAGCCTTTGTGATGTAACCTTCTATTGCGTGTGTAAGAGCGTCCATGCCTGTTGAAGCGGCGAGTTTTGCCGGCATTGACATCATCATGTCAGGGTCAACGAAAGCTACGAGCGGAATATCATGAACATCGACACAGACAAATTTTCGCTTTGCCTGAACATCCGTAATTACATAGTTAATTGTTACTTCTGCGGCAGTTCCAGAAGTTGTAGGAACTGCAAGAATTGGAAGACAAGCATTCTTTGTAGCAGCAACACCTTCAAGAGAGCGTACATCGGCAAATTCCGGGTTAGTCATAATGATGCCGACAGCTTTTGCAGTGTCCATTGAAGAGCCACCGCCAATTGCGATGATGTAATCAGCACCAGCTTTTTTACAAGCCTCGACACCAGCCGTTACATTCTCTACAGGTGGATTTGGTTTGATGTCGGAATAAACTTCATAAGAAAGCCCCGCTTTGTCCAAAACATCAGTAACTTTTTTTGTAACGCCGAATTTAATCAGGTCAGGGTCAGTGCAGACGAAAGCCTTTTTCCAGCCATGAGACTTAGCCTCATTAACGATTTCATTGATTGCACCTTTTCCGTGATAAGATGTCTGATTCAGCGTGATTCTGTTTGCCATTTTGTAATACCTCCATGAAACACGATATATACCATGTTTTATAGATATAGTATTAACCCACTTTCTTATTTTTGCAAGAAAAATTTATCTGATATTATCTCGGCCGCCTTTCATCGCGACTTTTGCCTTGTACATTTCTTCGTCGGCACGGCCAAAAACAGACTGGAAATCGGCATCTTTTTGCGGCTCATAAATTGCCATACCAGAAGCAAGTGAAATTTTCTCGAAAGCCTCGTTCTTTTCGGCGACAGGAACATCCATTTCCATGCGAAGTTTTGTAAGAAGCTCGGCTCGGTTTTCAAAATCCCTGCCTTTTAGAATCACCACGAATTCATCGCCACCAATTCGATAGACAGTGCTAAATGTGAAATTCTTCATAATCAGATTGCATGAGCATTTTATGAGCAAGTCACCTGCCTTGTGTCCGAAATTGTCGTTCATAGGCTTAAGGTCGTTCACATCAAAAACAATCACACCGAAATCAAATTTTTCGCCATTCTTTTTTGAAGCCTGGATTTTTGAATTCAATTCGTCGCGGGCATCAATGAAAGACCGTTTATTTTTGGCACCTGTCATCGCATCGAGATAAGCAAGTCCATTTATATAATCAAACTGCCGCTTCAAAGATTTTGCCATGAAAGAGAAATTTCCAATCAACTCGCCGACTTCATCAGAACTGCGGAAATCAAAATCAACATCATAATTTCCGGCGATAATATTCCTTGCGCAAACCGAAAGTTTTTTGAGTGGCCGGGTGAATCTTCCAGAAACCCAAACGCTCCACAACGAGACAATAAGTGAAATCGCAAGAACAGAAATTATCAGGCTGTAAATAAGTCTTGTCCTGTCACGGTCAATCTCACTTGCTGGAACGCTTACGACGAGCCTCATTCCGTTGCGGATATTTTTGTAAAGCATCCGGTAAGTCGTTTTTTTGTTCTTGTACTCGTAGAATTCTGAATTTATTTCCTTGTGAGAAATCAGCTTGAAATTCTTGTTCGTGCCGAAAAGATGCGTGCCGGCAGGAATCGAGCGGTGATAGACAATCTCAAAATCTTCGTCCGTGAGGAAAGCATAGCCTGTATCGTAGATTGTGATTGAATTGACCAGCGAAGCGATGTCATCAAAATCAATGTCCATGCCTACGACAGCAAAAAATTTTCCATCTTTATAGACCGGCAATCCGTAAGAAATAACATATTCGTTGAAATCATCATTATAATACGGCCTTGTCCAGAATCCTTTCTCCAGCTGCCGTGCCATATAGTACCAGCTGTTATCGACCGAAGATTCATAAAAAGGAAAATCGTTGAGAGAGTCCTGAATGAATTCACCATCTTTTTTGCGCCAGAGAATGCTCGTAACACCGTCAGTCAGCTCCGGGGCAAAACGCACATAGACCGCAAGAGCCGGCTCCGTACAATTTGAAATATAAAAGGCAATATCCTCAAGCCGTGCGATATATTTTGAAAGCCGCTCCTTTTCACGAAGAATGCCCAAATCATTCAGGTTGTCAGAAACATAGTATGAAAGGACTTTTGATGACTGCTCGATGTCGGAGAACATTGCATTAAGGCCTTCCGTCTGGCCCTGTGCCATCAAATCAAGAATCTGGGCGGAACTTTTTTTGACAGCCGTGTTCGACCAGAAGATTCCGAATCCACCGATGATTGCAGAAGCCATGATGATACCAGAGAGAACGATGAAAAATACCTGAAACTTGATTGTCTTCATTTTTAAGCTCTGTCAGTTCCGAACATTCTAATGAGTTTTCGCCTGCAAGAGAAGTACGCCGGAACAAGAAAAGCATCGGCGAGCACCCACGCCAAAGGACTTGCAAGACAGGCTCCCTGGAATCCGAAGAGCGGAACGAAGATGATTCCGATTACGCCGCGACCGATAAGTTCGAACACACCGGCAAAAATTGCGAGCCGTGAAAATCCCATTCCCTGAATCATAAAGCGCACGACATTGACCAAAGTCAGAAGCCAGTAAGTAATTCCATTCGCCATGAGGAAATAGAACACATGCTTTACGACAAAGGCAGTTGTCTCAGGAGTTTCAGTTTTGCTGATAAAGAGGATTGCAAGATTGTCGTTGAAGAAGAAAAGAATCAAAACCGCTACGACAGACCATGCGAATCCAATCATACAGCCCCAGAAAAGCCCCGGATTGAGCCGGTCGATTTTTTGTGCGCCGACATTCTGACCGCCGTAAGTTGCCATTGTTGTTCCGAGGGCATCAAAAGGCGTTGAGAAGAAAATACTGATTTTTTGAGCCGTGACCATCGAAGCGACATAAACCGAGCCGAGAACATTTACCGCGCTCTGCAGGATTACGCTTCCGATTGCCGTGATTGAATACTGCAAGCCCATCGGAACACCGATTCCAAGAAGAGCCAGCATTTTTTTGCCAGAAGCAACTTTGTCTTCTTTTTTGAGGCGAAGGACTTCAAATTTTGCCTTCATGTAGAAATAGCAGAGGATGCCAGAAAATCCCTGAGAAATGACAGTCGCATAAGCCGCGCCAGGAATTCCAAGTTTGAATACAGCGATGAAAAGCAGGTCGAGCACGATGTTGAGGCAGGCCGAAATCATCAGGAAGTAAAGCGGAGTCTTTGAGTCGCCGACAGAACGGATGATGCCAGAAAGTATATTATAGAAGAAAGCGACAGGAATTCCCGCGAGAATAATCACGAAGTAAGAATAGGCCATGTCCAAAACATTCTCAGGAGTTTTGAGAGCTACAAGCATCTGACGGCAAAAAATCACGGAAAGGCTCGTAATCACGACGGAGAAAATAATGACCAGAATCCACGAATTGAAAATAAACTGCCGCATCGAGCCGTAATCGCCCGCCCCGAAACGCTGAGCCACAGGAATTGCAAAGCCGGAACAGATTCCCATGCAGAAACCGATGATGAAAAAGTTGAGGCTGCCGGTTGAGCCGACTGCAGCAAGTGCATCAACGCCCAAAAACTGCCCGACGATGATTGTGTCAACAAGGTTGTAGAACTGCTGGAAGAGATAGCCGAAAAATACCGGAACCGCAAAACTGAAGATAATTTTGAGCGGATGTCCAATAGTTAAATCTTTTGTCATGAATAAAACTCCGATTTTACGATATCGAAAATCTCGCGTTCATGCGGATCCTCAAAACTGAAATTCTCTGCCTGTGTAAAGCATAGCACATTATGGCTTTCGATTTCCTTAAAAAACGGCATAAATTCCTGACAATTCTGCTCAAAATAAAGCCAGCAAAGAAGATAGATGAACTGACCGCCCTGAGTGTAACTGGCCTTCTCCGCCAAAGGAGAATAAAGCTCCACATTTTTGATGTGGGTCGTACCGATTTCATCCTGATTTTCCTTGTCGATGTCCATGCAGGATTTGTAGAGATTGTAGGCTTTTAAAAGATTCTGCTCATCCTTGTCGATGGAAACTGCACGGTCAGACTGTTCGCCAAGAGCCTCGAAGGGCGCGCGGAAAATTTTGTAAGTGGAGACGACTGAGACACGCAATTTTTCGCCGCGTTCACGAAGTTTTTCTTCAAAATACTCATTTTTTGCCTTTTGAGGTGAAGGAGCGCGCACGGCATCCGGTGACTTATTGAACCTGGACAATTTTTGAGAAAAAGTGCTGAAAACTTCGGCAATGTTCTGTGTCATAACTGATTCCTGTTTAACATTTCTGATTTTTACTATAACATACCTTACGAGGAAAATCACCATGAAAAAAACTAACGCCATGCGAATTCTTGACGGACTCAAGATTAAATATGAAACTCTTTCTTACGATGATGACGGAGAACATGAACTTTCCAGAGGTGCAGCAGGACAGACCGCTGCAAAACTTGGAATAAATCCCGCGGCTTGTTTTAAGACCATCGTAATGCGAAGCGAATCCAAGCAGGTTTTCGTTTTCTGCCAGAGCGCGGAGCATGAAATTAACCTCAAAAAAGCACGAAATGCCTGCGGAGCAAAAGAAATAAATCCCGTAAAACCAGAAGAATTGCTTGCGCTGACAGGCTATGTCCGTGGCGGATGCTCACCTCTCGGTATGAAAAAGAAATTTCCGACTTTTATCGATGAATCTGCACTTTCGCATGAAAAGATTTATGTGAGCGCGGGAATGCGCGGAGAACAAATTGCACTTGCACCGCAGGATTTGATAAAGGCTTGTGACGCCGAAGCAGTTGATTTGATTTTGGAACAGTAAATGCCGCGCCAGGGTATGGAGCAGTGGCAAAGCCAGTGCCAAAGGCACCGAGGGTGACCGAGCTGCGGAACACCCTGAGGCCTTTGATTGCGCCATGATAAAAATTAGAGGTTGTCTGGAATTGTGATTCCGATTGCTGCTGCTGTATCTTTGTTATAAGAGAAATCGAATTTTTCGAGATATTCGATTGGCATATCAGCCGGATTTGCATTTTCTGCAAGAACTTTTACAGCCTGTTTTGCAGTGAGTTTTCCAAGCTCGTAGTAGTTGATTCCGTAAGTTGCCAGACCGCCAGAAACGACCATGCCGTCCTCACCGCAGATTGTAGGGATTTTTGCGTCGTTTGCAACCATTGCGACATTTGCGATACCAGCTGCGAGCATGTTGTCTGTCGGGATGTAGAATGCGTCAACTTTGCCGACCAGGCTCTGTGTTACCTGCTGGATTTCGTTTGAGTTTGAAACTGAACCTTCGATGAACTCAAGGCCGTTTGCTTTGCAAGCTTCCTTTGCGATATTAATCTGGAAGATTGAGTTTGCTTCGCTTGAGCAGTAAAGAAGACCTACAGTTTTTGCAGTTGGAACGATTTTTTTGAGAAGAGAAATCTGAGCGGCAACTGGTGTGAGGTCAGATGTTCCAGAAACATTTGTCTCCGGCTTTTTGTTTGATTTTACGAGTTTTGCTGTTTCCGGGTCAGTTACGGCTGTAACGAGGATCGGGATTTTTTTTGTAAGGTTTGCCACAGCCTGTGCAGCCGGCGTTGCGATTGCGAAAATGAGGTTGTCTTTGTCGTTTACGAATTTGTTTGCGATTGTGACACAGTTTGCCTGCTCGCCCTGTGCGTTCTGATAATCAATAACGATGTTCTCACCGTTTTTGTAGCCTGCCTCAGCGAGACCGTCAACGAAGCCCTGATAGCTTTTATCGAGAGCCGGATGCTCAACAAGCTGGATTACACCAATTTTGATTTTGCTGTCTTTTTCTTTGCAGCCAGAGAAAATACATGCAGCAACAAGAATTGAAACAGCGACCGAAAGAAGTTTTTTCATTTGAATGCTCCTAGTTTTCAAGAATGGGTTAAGTTTATAACATAATCACGATTCTATCAATAGAGTCAAAAAACAGATTTTGGCCACAGTTTTTGCAATTTTGACCGCCGAATTTTAATTTTCCGGCTATTTTTTCTTAATTTCGCTCACGAAAAGACCTGCGATTGTAAGAACGGCACCGATTGCGCCCATCAAAGAAATTTTTTCGCCCAATGCAAAGAAAGCGAAGATAATCGTGACGACTGGAATCAGGTAAATTCCGACTGTCGCACGAACAGTTCCGAGCTTTTCACAGGCAATGTTCCAGGCCGCAAAGCAGAATGCGCTCGCCCCAAGCCCCAAAAAGCAAAGATTGAGCCAGTTCAGCGGATTGGCGAAACGAGCCTTATTGAAAGCAGAGTCAAGAATCACGGAAATATTATTGATTTCAGAAGGAAGTGAGCCGCCGTGCTTTAAAAGCGAGTAAATGCCAATCGGAAGCATGAAAATAAGCGCCCAGTGGAAAACCCGCCGCGTGACAATAATCGTGTCAAAGCCAAGCCTGTTGATTTTCGCGATGCAAAGTGAATAAAATCCCCACGAAACAGCCGCCGCAAGTGCAAGAAAATCGCCTTTCGGGCTGAGATGGAATTCGACAACGCCGTTAAAGCTGACCAGAGCCACGCCAAAAATCGCAAGCAAAAATCCGATGTTGAAAAAAACCGTGAGATGACGCTCCTTGAAGAAAACCTGCATGAAAAGAGCCGTGAACATGGGGCAGATTGAAACGATAACGCTGACATTTGACGCACTCGTGTAAGAAATGGCCATATTTTCCATGAACTGATAGGCCGTAACGCCGGAAAGCCCCGCAAAAGCAAAATAAAGCTCATGTTTTTTGTTGGCAAGGTGAAGCCTGTGAGGTTTTGAAATCCATAAAGCGATGTATGCAAGCACGAAACGAAGAAGCAAGATTTCATAAGACGAAAACGAACGCAGAAGATATTTTGTGCAGACGAAAGTGATTCCCCAAAGGAAAACTGAAACTGATGCGAAGAAAAGCCCTGCAAGCTTTGGATTTTTTGTCATGCGGAGATTGTAGCAGAAAGGAAGAAAATTGAAAACGGAAAGTGGAAAGTCTCTCGTCCTCAAGTTACCGAATTTTCGGTGCGTAAAACTCACTAGTTTTTTTTACTATACGACATGATATAAGAAATTACATCTAAGGAGTTTTACAATGAAAAAACTTTTCAAAACATTGGTCGTGCTCGCTTCTGTCGTGGCACTTGGATTCGGATTCGCATCTTGCGAAAACAATGATGATGACAGCACACCAGCTGTCGCTTTAGCAGGCGCAGGTGGTGCAACTGGCAAATACAATTGCAATGGCACAGGCGTACATACAATCGACGGAACTGTTGTTGCCAAATACAAAGGAATATATACAAATTTAAGCTGGACTAGAAAAACTACTACTAACTATGATTATGTTCTCACATTCTACCAAAAAGATGGCACAAACTTATAAAAAAGATGGTGATGTTGATGCTAACGGTGAGCGTATAGAACATGATGCTAGCTGGTGGCTTGCTAACGGCGACCTCAGCCATTATATCATTACTATTTCTGAAGGGAAAATAAGTGCGCCTGTAAATTCTGTAATTTTGCACTGTAAGTATCCTTATGAGCCTACTGGATTAGACGGCCTTCGCCTTTATCGTCAATAAGTACGAGTGAAAGTCAATTCAAAAGCAATACTGGCGGGCAATTCCGCCGGTGTGTAAAACAAATAAACCGCCATACAATTTTCGTACATGGCGGTTGCTTTTTTGCCCGCTAAAATTTTTCCACTTCTTCAAGTGTTGGCAATGCAGGGATTGCGCCACGGCGGGTCACGCAGATTGAAGCCACGGTGTTCGCAAAGTTCAAATCTTTTTCAAGATTGTCCTTCGTAAAATCAATCGGATTCTCTCGGCGTGTGAGGCGATACAACATTCCGCCAGTGAAGCTGTCACCGGCTCCTGTTGTGTCCACAACCTTAACGCTCTTACAGCCCACGGTTCCGCTGACTCGGCTTCCGTCTGGCAATTTTGCGGCATAGTAAACGCCTTTTGGTCCAAGAGTTATCATCGCAAGGCGTGGTCCCAAGTCAAGAATCATGTTTCCGCCATCTTTGGCACTTGTCTCAGAGCCAAAAAGAAGGGCAAGCTCTTCGTCACTCACCTTAACTGTGTCAGCGAGCGGGAAAATGCTTTTCATCAAATCAATAGCATCAGTTCTGCCCTTCCACAAGTTTGCTCGGTAGTTCGGGTCGTAGGAAATAAGTCCGCCAGCCTTTTTTACGATGTCGATTGCCGCAAGGGTCGCCGATTTTGCAGGCTCGTCAGTGAGCGAGAGAGAGCCGATGTGGAAAATTCGTGCATTTTTGAGCATTTCTTCGTCCAAGTCTTCCGGACGAATCTGAGTGTCCGCGCCAGGGTTTCGGCAGAAAGAAAAATGTCGTTCGCCGCTTTGATCAAGGCTCACGAATGCAAGTGTCGTGTGCTGGCTGTCGCAGTAACACATTCCGCTCGTGTCTACATGGATTTCTTCAAGAACATGGCGCACATCCTCTCCAAAGCTGTCGCGGCCAGTCATGCCGATGAAAGCCCCCTTGCCGCCGAGCTTGGCTACGGCACTGACGCAGTTTGCAGGCGCACCGCCGGGATTTTCTTCATAAAGTTTTTTGCCGTCGGCATTTGTGCCTGCGAAAGTAAAATCAATCAAAATCTCGCCCAAGGCTACGACATCATATTTTTTCATAAAATCTCCTACTAAATTTTGACACGGATGAACACAGATTACGAAGATTTTTCATCTGTGCAATCTGTGAAATCTGTGGTTTATTTAAAATAACGCTATCAGTTTTTCGTAAGTCAGTTCCGCGGTGGTTGCAAGGCGTAAATCAGCGGCAGGAAGAGCGACCGTACTTTCGATACCGACAGCTTTCATTCCAGCCTTTTTGATTGCCTTGATCCCGGACTCAGCATCCTCTACGCCAACGCAATCCGTGTACCAGACACCGCATTTTTCGGCGGCTTCGAGGAACAAATCCGGCTCAGGCTTTGCTTTCTGCACTTTTGCGGCATCAGCTATCGCACAGAAATATTCACTGATTCCAAGCCGCTCCAGGATTGCGGGCGCATTTTTGCTGCTTGAAGCGAGCGCGGCTTTGATTCCGTTTGCTTTCAAATCTTCGAGCAACTTTTTAATCCCAGGAAGAATGTCCTTTTCGGAAAGCGTTTCGAGGGATTTTTTGTAAATCTCGTTTTTCTTGGTACACCAGAGAGCCTTTTTTTCTGCGCTCCACTCTACGCCGTTTTCTTTGAGAATCACTTCAAGTGAAGCCTCACGAGAAATTCCCAAAAGTTTTTTGTTCATGTTCTCGTCGAACTTCAAGTCCTCTTCTTCGGCCATAGCTTTCCATGCCTTAAAATGAAGAGGAGCCGTGTCCGTAACAACGCCGTCCAAGTCAAAAAGGACCGCACCGAGTTTTTGTTTGAGAGAGAAAGATTTTTTCTCTCCGGCTTTCAAAGTGAATTTTTCGTTACGATGAGAAAGTTCAAGAGAGCCTCCCTCATGCAAAGAATAAACGGCCTGGGACTGAGAAAGCGTGACATCGAGAATCGAGCCGTGAATCGCCAGTGAGAATGAAAGCTTTTTCCATTCTTTTGGAAGATGGGGATTAAAAGAATATTCTCCGCCATAATCCTCAAAGCCCGCGAATCCGTAGACCACGCTCATCCAGCTTCCAGCCATGCAGGCTGTGTGAATTCCGTCGCGGCTGTTTCCATTCACGTCATCAATGTCCATTCGCACAGTCTTGTTGAAGTAATCAAGTGCTTTTTCGTCGTTGCCGGTCTGAGCGGCCATAATGCTCATGATGCAGTGAGAAAGAGACGAATCGCCCGTGGTGTATTTTTCGTAAAAGTCAAAGTTCCGGATTTTCTCGGCAAGAGTAAAACGCCTGCTGAGCAAGAACTGAGCCAGAACCAAATCAGGCTGCTTAAGGACACGATGACGGTAAATCACGAGCGGATGATAATGAAGCAAAAGCGGGTAATTTGATCGCGGTGTGTGCTCAAAATCCCAGTCCGCCTTGTCCATGAAGCTGTCATCCTGCGGATAAATGCCGTGCTCCTTGTCAAACGGAATGTACATGTTCTTGGCAATGTTCTTCCATTCGCTTTTTTCGGACTCGCTTGCGCGCGAGCCAGCCCGCTTCGCCGAGATTTCAAGATTCTCGCGCGCCATGAGATTTGTGAAAGCGTTGTTGTTTACGATTGCCGTGTATTCGTCCGGGCCTGTGACATCGTTTATTACGAATTTGCCGCCCTTGCTTGGAGCAAAACTTCCGAGTGAAGCCCACATTCTTGCAGTCTCAGCAGACATTTCTTCGACAGCCTTTTTATCGAATCCCAAGTCGTTTTCGTGAGCATTCAAGAATCTGTTGAGGGCAAAAATTATGTCCGCATTGATGTGATACTGAGCCGTGCCAGCCGGGAAGTACGCACTTGTTTCTTCGCCGGAAATTGTTCGCCACGGATAAAGCGCGCCTTTCAAGCTCATGACTTTTGCGCGTTCTTTTGCATTGTCCAAAATCGATGCGCGGTATTCAAGCAATTTCTTTGCGACATTTGGTGCCGTGTAAGTGAAAACAGGGCAGACATAGCTTTCGGTGTCCCAGAAGAAGTGCCCCTCGTAGCCTTCACTGGTCAAGCCCTTCGCCGCAATGCTGACTTTGCCGTTCCGCCCTGCACTCTGCAAGAGGTGGAAAAGATTGAAGTGAAGAGCTTCCTGCAATGAAGATTTGTTTGAATCGGCTGATTCTGATTCATTTTCTTCTATATTAATAGCGGCTGCTTTCCAGAAATCAGCAAGGAAATCAGCCTGTTCTTTTGCAATTTTTTCAAAGCCCAAAGAAGCGAACTCGTCACACTCTTTCAAAGTATTCTCATGGAGTTTTTCGAGCGTAATTTCATCTTCTTTGGCATGACAATAAGTAATATATTTCGTGAGGGTAAAAGATTTTCCTTTTGGAAGAGTGAACTCCGCCCCATAAGACGGAATAAAAAGTGAAATTTCAGGAATGTGAGCAGCCCCGCCGCCCTGCCAGTCAATGTGCTTACCGTCAACTTCAAGATTATCAATTGTACAGCCAGCCAAAAGAAGCCCGGAATTTTCTGTATGTGCAATAAAAGAAAGTCTTTCAAATTTATAAGTTTCGTCGATTACGAGTGGCAGATGCTTAAACTTCGCCCCGATTCGCGGGTCTTCCTCTGCAAGAATATTCCCGGTCTCGGTGTCGATGCATGTTGCCACAGCAATTTTTTCGTCTTTTTCAGAAGTGTTCGTGACCGTATAGCGGATTACGGCACAATTTTCGTGTGCAAAGGAAACAAGCCTCTCGCTCACCAGGCTTACAGAAGAATCGCCGCCCTTCCAGTCAGTGTAACGCGTGAGGATTCCTTTTTCTTCGTCAAGTTCCAGTTTGAATGAAGTGACATTCTCCCCCAAACCGAAGAGTTTTTTGTCAACGCGAAGTTCAATCCGCTTTGGGTCAGGAAGATTTAAGATCGTCTCGTGATTTTTTGCATAACCGTAAGCGGTCTC
>NZ_JAFRNB010000005.1 GCF_017430385.1 Treponema sp. | reverse complement strand
GAGTCTCCAAAACGAGACCTGCTGCCTGCAAGAAGTGCTCCTGGTCAGCATAACGAGTTTTGAGCTCGTCCCAAACGCGCTTACAATAAGCGTTCTTAACGTTAAATTCTTTGATTGCCATTTTTTTCTCCTATTCAATTTCTGGCGTTTTCTTATTGCTTCACACGGAAACAAAAAAGGCGTCATAAACTAAACGCCACAGTAAATCCATAAGGACACACCTATAGCGGTTAATTTACGACGCCTTTGTCTTGGAAATTACTATATATAAAAACAAAATAAATGTCTATAGGATTAAGAAGAATTTAAGCGGAAACTTACCGGCTTGCGCCCTTCCACCCTTCCGCTTCGCTCCATTGCCCGTCCTTCGCACGGGCAACTAAAGGGGTTCCACGGCTGGCGCGCAATTTCTGCAAATAATCAAAATTTCCGTCTTTTTTTTACATTTCCTACTATAAATTTTCGTGTTATTATTTTTCTAAATCAATTGTCAGGAGAATCTTATGAAAATTGCACTTATTAACGAAAATTCACAGGCTGCGAAAAATCCTGTTATCTACAACGCACTCAAAAAAGTCGCTGATGCACATGGATTTGAAGTCGTAAACTATGGCATGTACTCAGCCGAGTCACCATCTCTCACTTATGTTCAGAACGGCATTTTGGCGGCAACTTTGCTCAACTCAAAAGCTGTTGATTATGTCGTAACAGGATGCGGAACTGGCGAAGGTGCAATGCTCGCACTCAACAGCTTCCCTGGTGTAATCTGCGGTCATGTCGCGACACCTCTCGATGCTTACACTTTTGCTCAGATTAACGACGGAAACGCAATTTCAATTCCGTTCGCGCTCGGTTTTGGCTGGGGCGGCGATTTGAACCTCGAATATATTTTTGAAAAACTTTTCTGCGAGCCAAGCGGACAGGGATATCCTCGTGAGCGAGCCGAGCCGGAACAGCGAAACAAGAAAATTCTCGACCGCGTTCGTGAAGCTGCATTCAAACCTTTCGTAGAAATTCTCGAATCTTTGGACAAAGATTTGGTAAAAGGTGCATTCGCTGGTGAAAAATTCAGTGACTTGTTCTTCCGTGACTGCAAAGACGAAGCAATTGCTGAAGCTGTAAAAAAATTAATGTAACTCAAATGCGTTAAGGATAGTAGCGGCGGCGAAGCCGTTCCTATCCAATCATGCCATACGGCATGGTTGGATAGGAATGAAGCCGAAAGGCGGAACCGCGGATAGCCTGCCCCGACGAATGTCGGGAACGCCCTAATTTCTGATAGTATAACTATATCTAACCCTTTAAATATTTCCTTCGGTTCATTATAATAAACGAAATAAAAAGTTTATCAGTTTTTTAAATCCTATGCTCTAGTTGGAGATTTTCTTTTATGGAAGAAAAATCATTCAAACCTTTCATTTCCGCTGATCGAGTTTTGCCTGAGCTTACTCCGGTTTCAATCGCTCTCGGAATTATCCTTGCCGTTCTTTTTGGTGCGGCAAACGCTTACTTGGGTCTCCGGGTCGGCATGACCGTCTCGGCTTCAATTCCTGCTGCTGTTCTTTCAATGGGAATCATTCGAATCATCCTCAAACGAGATTCGATTTTGGAAAACAACATGGTTCAGACTATCGGTTCTGCCGGTGAGTCTTTGGCCGCAGGCGCAATCTTCACTTTGCCGGCACTCTTTATGTGGGCAAAAGAAAGCGATGCTGTTTCAAAGCCAACTTTCTGGGTAATCGCAGTAATTGCCCTTTGTGCAGCTTTGCTAGGTCTCATTTTCATGGTTCCGCTCCGCTCAGCTCTTATCGTTGAAGAGCACGGTGTTTTGCCATTCCCGGAAGGAACTGCTTGTGCAGAAGTTCTTTTGGCAGGCGAAGAAGGCGGCGAAAAGTCAAAAATCGTATTCTCAGGATTGGGAATCTCAGCTTTGTACAAATTCATCGCTGACGGTTTGTGCTTGTTCCCTTCAGAAATCGACTGGAGCATCAAAAAGCTTGGAACTGGCTTCGGTGCTGATGTTCTCCCGGCTCTTGCAAGCGTTGGTTATATTTGTGGCAAAAAGATTTCTTCATACATGTTCGCTGGTAGCGTTCTCGCTTGGTTCCTTGTAATTCCTTTGATTAACTTCTTCGGCGGTTCTTCAATCTTCGCTCCTGCAAAAGCTTCAGTTGCTGAGCTTGGCGCATGGGGAATTTGGAGCAACTATATCCGCTATGTCGGTGCAGGTGCTGTAGCAACAGGCGGTATCATCAGCTTGGTTAAGTCTCTGCCGACAATCATCCGCACTTTCAAAAAAGCTGTAAGCGGTTTGGGTCACAAAATCGACTCAGAAGAGCGCACAAACAAAGACCTTCCAATGAAAGGACTTTTGATTCTCGCTCTCGCAATTGTCGTTGTAATCTGGCTCTTCCCGGCAATTCCAGTCGGACTTTTGGGAGCTTTCATCATCGTAATCTTCGGATTCTTCTTTGCGACAGTTTCTAGCCGCATGGTAGGTCTTGTTGGTTCTTCAAACAACCCGGTTTCAGGAATGACAATCGCAACTCTTCTCATTGCAACAGCCCTTCTCAAATCAACAGGTCACACTGGAATCGCTGGCATGACAAGCGCAATCGCAATCGGAACAATCATCTGTATCATTGCTGCAATGGCCGGAGATATGTCTCAGGACTTGAAGACTGGTTACATCGTCGGTGCAACTCCACGCAACCAGCAGATTGGTGAATTGATTGGTTGTATCGTCTCAGCTTTGGCAATCGGTGGAATCATGTATCTTCTCGACACAGCATGGGGATTCGGTTCAAAAGAATTGCCGGCTCCACAGGCAACTTTGATGAAGCTTGTCGTTGAGGGTGTTATGGGCGGAAACTTGCCTTGGGTTTTGGTTCTCGCAGGTGTTGCAATTGGTATCGCTGTTGAAATCATCGGAATCCCGGTTTTGCCAGTCGCAATCGGTGTTTATCTTCCAATCCATCTTAACACACCAATCTTTATCGGTGGTCTCATCCGTCACTTCTTCGACAAAAAAGGCGAGGAAGGAAAGAAAATCACTGAGAAAGGTATTCTTTACGGCTCAGGTCTCATCGCTGGTGAAGGTCTTATCGGAATCTTGCTCGCAGTATTCGCTGTCATTCCAGTTGCAGACGGAAAATCATTGCTCCAGTCAATAAATTTGGGCGGAATGCTCGGAAATATTGGCGGCGTAGTATTCTTCGCACTGTTGCTCGCAAGCATCGTGTTCTTCACACGCAACAAGAAAAAGAATGGCTAAGACCAAAAAACTTCCTGCAAACTACATGGATATTGTTTTCGTTCGGAGAGAGAACTGTCCGTGGAGATTGCAGGAAAACGGCATTGTTGAAGTCGATATGGAAAATAGAGGATTTTTCAATGCCGTCGCTCAGAAATTTTTCAAACGGCCTCGTGTGAGCCATATTTCACTTGATAAGTATGGCTCAACACTCTGGCTCGCCCTGGACGGAACGGCCACAGTAAACGATGTGCTTTCAAAAATGAACGCAGCGTTTCCAGAAGAAAGCGAAAAAATGCTGAACCGCGTGGTACAGTTTTTAGCAACGCTGGAAATGCACAAGTTTATTGTGAGAAAATAAAACAATATTTTCAATTTTTAGATAAAAACAAAAAAAACGGCTTCCGGTCGTGAACACGGCTTATCGAAACCGCAGGCTAGCCTGCTACACGCTGTTTGTGCCTGTAACTATTTACGTTTGCCGCTTACGCGGCAGCACAAACAGAGTGTTTTCGTAAGCCGTTTCACTCCCTCTCGCCGTTTTTTTTGCATTTATTGTGCAAGTTAAAAAATTGTTTTCTGGCGCAATAAATTATTTTCCTTATTTCTTAGTGTACGCTTTCCAGGTTGTTTCTACCAAAGTTTCTACATCGCTGTATTTTGGCTCCCAGCCTAGAAGTTCTTTGGCCATGTCGTATTTGGCGTAGAGGCTTGCTGGATCACCTGGGCGGCGTGGAGCTTCGGCAGCTGGAATTGGTTTTCCTGTGATTTTTCTTGCCGCGTCGATGATTTCTTTGACGGTTGTGCCCTTTTCTGTTCCCAAATTGAGTTTGAGAGATTTGTTGTTCTTTACGATGTAGTCCAATGCCATGACATGAGCGCGTGCCAGGTCTGTGACATGGATGTAGTCGCGGATACAAGTGCCGTCGCGTGTGTCGTAGTCAGTTCCGAAGATTTTAAGCTCGCGCTGACCGAGAGCCGCTTCCATTACTCGTGGAAGAAGATTTTCTGGCTTCTGTTCCAGGCCTGTGATTACGCCTTCCGGATCGTAGCCTGCTGCATTGAAATAGCGGAGAGCGGCAAATTTGAGTCCGCGGATTTTGTCGTACCACTCCATGAAACGCTCGATTTCGAGTTTTGTGAATCCGTAGTAGTTGATTGGATTCTGAGGATGATTTTCGTCCATTGGAAGATACTGTGGCTCGCCGAATGTAGCTGCACTTGAAGAGAAAATCATGATTTTGCAGTTGTGTTTTACAGCCGCGTTCATGATGTTCAATGTGCCTGTGATATTGTTGATTGAGTATTTTTCTGGCTCAACCATTGACTCACCAGCAGCCTTGAAAGCCGCAAGATGAACGAAAGCATCGAAGCCGCGGGCAAAAGCCTGCTCCAAGTCGCGCTCAATCAAAATGTTTCCGTAGATAAATTCGTTCTCTTTGAAAAGATTCTCACGCAAACCGCTGGAAAGATTGTCAAAAACGGTAACTTTGTGACCGTTTGCCATCAATTCCTTAACAACATGCGAGCCGATGTAGCCAGCTCCACCGATAACCAAAACTTTCATTTTTTCCTCCATTCTGGTGTTTTGAGATTCCCTTCTTTTTCAAGTTAATATTATCGTTTTCCGTAAGTTTTTGCAAATTCCTCGGCAGGAAGCGGCTCTGAGAAATAGAACCCCTGAAGATAATCACAGCCGATATTCGCCATGTCCTTTACCGTTTCCCAATTTTCGACTCCCTCAGCGGTGATTGTGAATTCCATCTGCTTGAAGGTTTGAACAAGTGCGGGCAATAGTCTGTCATGATTCTTCTCGTAGTCACGCACAAGCTCCATATCAAGCTTGATGTTCACGAAAGGACAATGCTTGAGCCGGCTGACATTTGAATATCCGCTTCCATAATCGTCAAGAACGAACTGGAATCCTGTGTTTCGCATCGTCTGAATCTGCTTTTGAAGGAGAGCGTAGTCAATCATCGATTCCTCGGTAATTTCAAGATGGATCAAATCCGCGGACACATTGTATTTTTCAAGGATTTTTGTAAAACGGCTGTTTAAATCCGGGCGCAAGAACTGAATCGGCGACAAATTGACATTTATCCAGGAAAGCCCCATCTCCTCTATGTTGTGGTCGTGGATAAATTTGCAGGCTTTTTCAAACATCTGCTCGCCCAAACTGCTGATTCGGCCGTTTCGTTCTGCAATCGGAATGAATTTAACCGGCGAAATAATATTCCCGCTCTCGTCACGAATTCGGGCAAGGGCTTCCGCGCCGACAAGCTCGTAATTTCGTGAGTCCATAAGAGGCTGCAGGAACATCTCGACGCTGTTATTCTCAACTGCCTTTTCGACGCACCTCTTAATCAGAATGTTGTCTTCGATTGTGATTAAAGTCTCGCGATTTATGGTGATGCTCACATTGTCCAGTTTTTCGGCTTCCCTCAGTCCGATAAAAACAGAATTCGCAATCTTTTCGGATTTTTTGAAGCTGACATTCGGATCAATCTGAACGAATTTTGGTTCCAAGAAAATCTCGACATCTTTTCCCGCACTCCACGATTTTTTGAATCGCTCTGAAATTTCATTCTTGATTTTTTCAGCCTGAGAATTATCTTTGCCAACAAGAACAAAACGGCCGTCATGAAGATAGAATCTCAGAATTTTTGGATATTTTTTTGCCAGATATTGGCAGATAATCGTAATTCCACGATCCATTTGAGTGCCGCCGTAAACTTCACGAAGCTCGTTATAAATATTGATTACAAATCCAAGAACAAGGGGGGAATCTTTTTCATCAAATTCGGAAAACAGCGCATAAAATCCCCTTTTATTGAAAGCATTCGACTTGTCCGCGAGATACATGATTGGATTCTCAAAGGAAATAAAAATAATAACAATCGCAAGAAGCGTGAAAAGATTCATAATCAGGTACTTCGGGAACGCAAAGCGGGCAATATATCCGATTATCAGGGCAAGATTGAAAGCAATGACCGAAATCAACACTGAGCGAGAAAGCATTTTTCGGTAAAGAACGATACACAAAAATGAATATAGAAGGAAAAAGGCTGCACACACATAAATCACATTGTAGAAAGGCGCGCGAGCATACTTCCCGGTATCAGAAATTGATAAAATCAAGTCAAAACGCAAGTTGAACAGAGCAAAAATCGCAAAAATTCCAATTACGATGTCAGAAACGATGCAGATAAAGCTTTTCAAGTGCCGTTTTATTTCCAAAACATCTTCGGTAAACATGAAGAATGTAAAAGAGCGGAGCATGAACAGAACAAAATAAAGCACATTCAAAGCCCGAATGATGAACGGTGAAAAAGATGAGGCGTGCTCAATCGCCAGCGAAGCAAAAATATCAGAAATTATTACGGATAAATCAACGACCAAAATTCGAAGAAACGAGCGGTTAATTTTTATTGGCAGGCGTGGATAAATAAAATAGTAGACAATGAAAGTAAAAAGAATTATTAAGTCCGGAAGAATAAAACTATAGTTCCACATAAAATTCTCTCCATAATTAAACTTGTTTTAATTATGGAACAGAATTTCAAGAATAGCAAGGAAACTCTTAACAAAAATTGAAAAATTTCCTTGCCGTTCTTATGGATTTTATGCTTTACGACTTGAACAAATCGATTTCTTTGCCGATTGCAAGAACGGAATTCTCCATTTGGCTTGCAATTTCTGCGAGCCGGCTTCCAGTCTTTCGGATTTCTTCGGCACCGCTGGACATTTCAGTTACGCTGGTCTTGATTACGCCAGTTGAATCCTGCAAGTTGTGGATTTCGTCAAGAATCAGCCTGTTGCCCTCGGCCATTTCGTGCCCTGCGACCCGAACTTCACTTGTTCCGTCATTCATTACTTTGAGCGAATCGACAATCTGCTGACTTCCGACTTGTTGCTCTTCCATAGCCGCGCGAATCTGTCGGACAAGCTGATCCGTGTTCATAATCTGCTCGTTGACTTCCTTGAAACTGTGGCTACTTAATTTTGAAGACTCGACAACAGCCGAAATCGTTGCGCTGATTTTTGTAAGCTCAGCCGAAATTTTCTTTGACTGAACGGCAGAGGTCTCTGAAAGCTTACGGATTTCATCTGCGACAACAGCAAAGCCCTTTCCTGCTTCGCCAGCATGAGCCGCCTCAATCGCCGCATTCATCGCAAGAAGATTTGTCTGACTTGCGACATCTTCGATTGCTTTGTTAGCGTCCTGCAAAGCCTTTGACTGCTCGGAAACAGAAAGAATCTGCTCCTCAACCTTTTTCTGCTGCTCAACGCCAGTTTCGGCATTCTGAGAAAGCTGGTCAAATGTAGTCGCCATCCTTGCGACAGAGCCGTTAACCGAAGAAATATTCCCAATCATCTCCTCGACTGCACTTGAAGCCTGACTTACGCCGCGAGACTGGTTCTCAATCATTTTTTCGAGCGAATTGATGTTCTCTGCAATCTCTGCTACCGCCGCAGAAGTCTGTGAAACTGCATTTGCCTGAGAGCTCATCTGGTCGCCAACGCTGTTGATGTTCGTGATAATCTGATCAATTGAAGTAGAAACTTCCTGAACGCTGTCCTGCAAGTCACTTTCGGCATAGCCAAGCTCGTCGCGGGAAGATTTAATCTGCGAAACGATGTTCTGTAATTTTTCGACGAATTTATTGAATCCACCGACCATGCTTCCGATTTCATCTTTTGTAGAGATTTTGATTCGCCTTGTCAAATCAGCATTTCCAGAAGCGATTTCGTTGACAGCAGAATCGACAGTGCGGATAGGCCTAATAATAGGAAGAGAAACGCCGATTGCAGCAAAAACAGAGACCGCAAGAACAATCGCAAGCAAAATCAGAATGAGCGTGATGCTGCCACGAAGCTGCTCAGTAAGCTCATTTGAAGGGCCGACAGAAACGAAAGTCCAGCCGGTCGCATCTGAAATTTTTTGTGCAAGGAAATATTTTCCGCCAGCCGCATAAAGATTTACGAATGCACTTCCTGTTGAAATCTGATTTTTGAATTCAGACATTCCAGAATAGTCCTTGTAGAAATTTGAGGCAAGGATTTTGCTCGAATCAGAATTAGTGAGATAATTTCCGTTCGCATCGAGAATGAAAGATTCGCCTGATTTTGAAAGTTTTGTACCGGAAATAAGCTCGGTCAAATCACCAAGAAGAATATCGAGCGCAACAACGCCATAAACGCTGCCATTTTTTTGGACGGCGCGGGCAACAGTTGTTACAGGCTGCTGGGTGTCCGCATCGATATATGGCTCCGTAACAGCAGGAGAAGAGCTTTTTATTCCTTTTTGGTACCATTCGCGAGTCGATTTATCATAATCATCGCCAGGCTCCCATTTGTCGTTTGAGTACATGATTCCACCACGATTCATTGGAACAGTATCGGCAAAATAGAGCGAATAAAATGAACTGTCACCTTTGATTGCAGCATCAAAAGCGTCCTGCGTTTCTTCCTTTTCGATTTCGTGGGAAGCAACAAAAACCGCCATGTCATTTACGATTGTCATTGGTTTTAGCAGAAAGGAATTGATTTTTGCCGTAGCCTGTGAAACCTGTGCATTTGCATTGCTTGTGACACTTTCTTCTATAGAAGAGGTCTGCATTTTGATGACAGGGACGGCAATCAAAGCACTGGCAGCAATGACGACGCCGAGATTAGAAAAAATGATTTTCTTTTTGATGGTAAACATTAGAAAGCCTCCGAAAGCAATAAAAAGTTGCACTTGGCTAATTTGCTAATATTACATTATAGAAACATTTAAGAGTTTTGTAAATTTTTTTTAAGAAAAAAAATACGCTGCTTCTAAAGAAAATTTATTGATTAAAATTCTTCCAATTTCATTGCAGCTTCTTCCCAGGCTGTGTTAAGCTCGTCGAGCTTTGCAGAAAGCTCCGAAATACGGGCTTGCACAGCCTTTGCTTTTTCGCCGTTTGAGTAAACTTCTGGATTTGCCATTTTGTTTTCTTCGGCAGATTTTTCTTCCTCAGTTTTGGTAATCTCGTCTTCAATCTGTTTTACAAGTTTCTCAGCCTTGCGCTTCTCAGCCTCAAACTTCTTTTTCTCTTCGTAAGAAAGCCGAGCATCGCTTTTAGAGTCAGACAGGGGGCTTGGGGCGCCAGCCCCAGGAGAATGGGGTGTGGGTGAAAGCGAAGCTTGAACCCCAGGGGAAAGGCTTTTCCCCTTCCCATTGCTCATTGCTAATTGCTCACTGCTAATTTCTTGGCCGTTCGCTTCACGCTCAATTCTTTCCATATAATAGCGGTAGTCGCCTGGGAATGTGCGGAATTTGCCCGGCTTAAGCTCCAGGACGCGGGTTGAAAGGTCTTCGATAAAGCCTCGGTCGTGGCTGACGAAAATTACTGTGCCGCCGAAATCTTTGAGGGCTTCGAGAAGGACATCTTTTGAGTGCATGTCGAGGTGGTTGGTCGGTTCGTCGAGAATCAGGAGATTTACCGGCTTAAGAAGGAGTTTGAGCAAAGCCACGCGCGACTTTTCACCGCCCGAAAGCACATCCAGGCTCTTGAAAACATCGTCGCCACGGAAAAGGAATGCTCCGAGCATGTCACGGATTTTTGGAATCAGTTCCAGAGGGGCATCGGCCTCAATCGTCTCAAGA
This sequence comes from Treponema sp., assembly GCF_017430385.1. Classification (GTDB taxonomy): domain Bacteria; phylum Spirochaetota; class Spirochaetia; order Treponematales; family Treponemataceae; genus Treponema_D. Next base: position 49,016 of record NZ_JAFRNB010000005.1, on the reverse strand, counting down.
ATGGTGCTGCTGCCTTTGAGGGTTTCGGCGTTATCCTGCGAGAAGTAGCCGATTGAAACGCCCGCACCAAGTTTTACGCTGCCTTCAAAATCGCTATCAACGCCCGCAAGGATTCTGAGGAGAGTTGATTTTCCGGCTCCGTTGTGACCTGCGACAACCAGACGATCGCCGTTTTCCAAAAGCAAGTCGAGATTATCAAGAACTTTGTGAACGCCGTCGTAAGATTTTGTGATTTTTTCGAGAGTCGCAACCAAGCGGCCAGAATGTGGTGCCTGCGGAAACTTGAAGTGAATCTTTTTGAGGCTTTCCGGGATTACGATTTCGTGCTCCAGGATTTTGTCGAGCATTTTTTGTCGTTCCTGAGCCTGCGCCGCCTTAGTCGCCTTTGCTCCGAAGCGGTCGATGAATTCCTGCAAGTGACGGATTTCTTCCTGCTGTTTTTCGTATTCTTTGATGAGAGTTTCAAGCTCTGTTTCGCGGACTTTTTCGTAGTGAGTGAAATTGCCCGGATATCGATGAAGGTCGCCGTTAAAAAGCTCGTAGACTTCGTTGATTGTGTGGTCGAGGAAGTAGCGGTCGTGGCTTACAAGCAAAAATCCGCCAGCATAATTGTTAAGGAACTTTTCGAGCCATTCACGCGCCTCAATATCGAGGTAGTTGGTCGGCTCGTCGAGAAGAAGGATGTCGGGATTGACCATGAGTGCTTTTGCAAGTGCGATTCGCATCTGCCATCCGCCGGAAAATTCTTCACATTTTTTGTCCAAATCTTCGTGTGAGAAGCCCAGACCAATCAGAATCTGCTCAGATGTTGCCTGCCGCCTGTTAAAGCCGGAATTTTCGATTTCAGTGAGGATTGCATCGTGGCGTTCGAGAAGGACTTTTTGATTTCCGTTTCCTGCCTTGAGGTCGTCGCCGATTTTGTCCAGCTCTTTCTGCAATTTGTAGCCGAACTCAAAGGCTTTGTCACACTCGGCACGCAAGGTGCAGCCGTGGTGAGTGAGGCCGCTCTGAGGAAGATAAGCGATTCGCGCATCTTTTGAGACTGAGCGGCTGCCGTCATCGGGCTGAACAAGACCAGCCATTACCTTGATAAGAGTAGATTTTCCTGTTCCGTTTGCGCCAGTGAGAGCAGCTTTGCTCCCAGCCTGTAAATTGACGGAAACTTCTTTTAAAATATCACGGTCGCCAAAAGCAAGCGACACTTTGCTGAATTGTACGAATGCCATAAAAAATCCTTAGTAAGTAACCATAGATTAACACAGATGCCACAGATTATATAAGTTGAAATTGATAACTGTAAGTAAAACAGGTAAAATTTTCACATAGGAAATATACAATCTGTGTAATTCGTGTAATCTGTGGTTTATTTTATTTTTTCAAAAATCTCTCTGTGAACTCTGTGCACCGCATGGATGCGGTGATAAAACAAAGAGAGAAAATTCAAACGGCAAAGTCAACGATTTTTGCCGTGTTTGCCGCAAGGTGAACAGAATTTTCTCGTAAGAACACAAATTACAAGGATGTAATTTGTGTTCCACTATTTTTTTTCAAAGAATAAAATCATCGGACTTGCACTGCGCGAAGTCACAACTCCGTCCTTTACAGGAGCTTTTGAGGCGTCTTCAAGACGAAGGCCTGTGTCAGTAAGCTTGTAAAGGAAATTAACACCATCTTCCATGCCGGTGAAGTGCATAGTAATCACGCCGTCGTAAGAAGATTTGAGCGAATTTGCAATGAAATAATCGAGTGTGACAGTGACAGAACCAAGTGCCTTTGAGGAAATAATGCTTGGCTGCAAAAGCTTGTAATTGCTCCATGTCACAGAATTCTCGTTGTTGAATTTGATTGTTCCGTAATTTGAACTTTTGAAAACCGGGCCTGCACTTGCGATTCGCTTGAGCTCGGTTTGCCGCCTTGCAAGTTCTTTTTCTATCAGTGATTCGATGTCCTCAGTTAAGGCAACCAGCGTTTCCTGCTTTGGACGGCCTTTTTCGCTGTACTGCAAAATCATAGTGTCTGAACCAGCACCGCGAATCGACATCTTGAGATTTGCGCCTTTGAATTCGTATTCCTTCTCGGCTTTTTTAGTGATGTCGGTGTAAGTCCAATTACCGCCGGCATTTTCCGTGTTAAGAACTGCCGTTCCCGCAAATACAGAATCTGAATTTTCTTCGATATTGATTCCAAAAGTGAATCCAAAGCTTGGGTTCATTCTGTTCACATCAATTCGGCCGACCTTAATCATGCTCGCAAAACTTTCAGGGTACCATCTTTTTTCAATCAGCGAGCGGATAATCGCCGTGTCGCCGTTCACAGTTCCCTTCAAATCATCCATTTTAATAGAAGATTTTTCATTTGCACTTGCAACATCAAAACCCTCTGCCTTAAAAATCGCCAGGTTGTGCGAGAAACACCAGCCGAAAGTGCCAGTCTCGGTAAGAACACGGAGCCATTCGCCTTCCATGTTGCCCTTTCCGTTTGTTACAGCCGCCCCCGAACCGCGGTACAGACATCGGATAATCTCGCCCTCACGCAAGCGGTAAACCTGCTTTGAAGTATTTATTGCATCGGCACGGACAGGAAGACCATCGAGTTTTACAGTGGCATAAGTATGCTCAAATTCTGAAAATCTCTTTTGCTGCTTGAGAGCCTTGCTTTTGCTTTCTGGTTCAGTCGCCTGCCAAAGCGGAATCTCAAAATTCTCTTTGCTTCCAGGAATTGAAACGACATAAACCTGTGAAATATTCGACTTAATGTGAACCTTCAAAAGCGTGCCGTCCGCAATTTCATGCTCCGAATTGCTCCACAAAAGCACGCTGTACCCAAGATTCTTGCCACAAGATGAAAAAACTCCCATCAAAAGGGAAGCTGTAATCAGAAGAAAAATTTTTCGTAAAGACATAGTATTGTAATTATATAGAAAAAAAACAGATGTGAGAAGTTGGAAAAATAGGAGTTGGGGGCTACGGCTATCGCCGTCAGGCTTTCCGCCATTCCGCTATCGCTACAGCCGCTCACTCACTCGCTTTCACTCGTTCAGCTTGCGGCCGCCTACGGCGTGGCTACAATCCTTAGCCCTTTGGCTCGCCTTCTCTTTTATACCGCATCCTGCGATGCAGTTTTTGTAGCTGATTTATCTTCAATTTCCTAACTTCTCAATTTGTTTGCATTTCACTATAATATCTGCACTATGGCTGGATTTTATGATTTTTATGATGTAGCTGTCGTTGGCGGTGGTCACGCAGGAATTGAAGCGGCATTGGCTAGTGCCCGCATGGGTCTCAAAACAGTTTTGATTACGCAGACCGTGGATTCAATCGCACGAATGAGCTGCAACCCTTCAATCGGTGGCATCGCAAAAGGCAATATCGTGCGTGAAATTGACGCGCTCGGCGGCGAAATGGGAAAGTTCATCGACAAATCAATGATTCAGTTCCGTATGCTTAACAAAAGCCGTGGTCCTGCGGTTCAGGCTCCACGAAGCCAGGCCGACAAAATTTTGTATTCCAGCCTTGCACGCCAGACAGTCGAAACCACTCCGAATCTTTACACTTTAATGGACACGGTCGTTGACTTGCTCACCACAGAAAGCGACACTCCGCTTCCACCAGCCGAAAGTTCACAGTCTGGTGAAATTCCTGGCGAATTCACAGAAAAAGACGTTTTGACCGAGGCCGCAAAATCCGGCAAACGCCAGAAACTCACAGCCGTCGTCACTGAACGCGGCAGATTGATTCCAGTGCGCTCGGTCGTTCTTACAACGGGCACTTTTTTGGGCGGACGCATTTTTATCGGCGAATACGATGCTCCTTGTGGCCGCGTGGGAGAGCAGGCAGCATTTGGTCTCACTCAGTCGCTCAACCGCCTCGGATTCACTACCGGCCGCTTGAAGACAGGAACTCCGCCACGAATCTTACGCCACACAATCGATTTTTCAAACCTTGAAATTCAGGCAGGAGATGACACAATCGTTCCCTTCTCTTTTGAGGACGAAAAAGTTGACCGCCCGCAAGTTCCATGCCATTTGGTCTACACGAACGCAAAAACTCACGAGATTATCCGTGAAAATATCGGCCGTTCACCGCTTTATTCTGGTAAAATCCACGGAATCGGCCCGCGCTACTGCCCTTCAATCGAAGACAAAGTAATGCGATTTGCCGAACGCGAGCGACACCAGCTTTTTGTAGAGCCGGAAAGCCTTGCAACCGACGAAATTTATCTCAACGGCCTTTCATCAAGTTTGCCGGAAGAAGTTCAGGACGCTTTCTTGCGCACTCTTCCCGGCTTTGAGAACTGCCATGTTGCCCGCCCGGGTTACGCAGTCGAATACGATTATGTTGAGCCAACCCAGCTTTTCCCTTCTTTGGAGACAAAACGAGTCGCAGGTCTTTTCAACGCAGGTCAGATTAACGGAACTTCGGGCTACGAGGAAGCGGCAGGCCAGGGACTCGTGGCAGGAATCAACGCCGCTCTTTATGCACGCGCGCACAAAGAGCTTTGCGGAGATTTGTGTGCTTCTCACGCCGGCATGGGACAGGTTCCGGCCAGCGCAGAGCCGAACGCATTCGCTTTTAAATCACACTTTACGCTCGAAGAAATCAAGCACTTTGCAGAAATTTCCGAAAAAGAAACTCACGCAGTAAACGAGCTTCTTGAAAATTTCCAGAAAGAGCAGGGAAGATCAAACTTCCACACAATTCCTGCATGGGAACCGCTTATTTTGGGCAGGGACGAAGCCTATATTGGCGTTTTGATTGATGATCTGGTCACGCTCGGAACAAAAGAGCCTTACAGGATGTTCACGGCACGGGCAGAATACCGCCTCAAATTGCGCCACGACACAGCCGACCGCAGGCTTTCCGAAAAAGCTTTCAAAGTTGGAATCAAAACGGAAGCTCAGTTTGAGGCAACAAAACTCAAATATCAGCAGGTTGAAGAAGCGACAGAAATTTTGCTCAAAAAAGCAGATGCTGAAAACCCCGGATTCTCACCCGTTGTCTGGGAAATCGCGCAGGAAGACGCGAAATACAAGTATTACATCGAAAAGCAGGACGCGCGCGTTGCAAAAATGCACAAAATGGAGCATTTCCATATCCCGCAAGATTTTGATTACGGAAAAATCCCGGCACTCTCAGGCGAAAGCCGCCAAAAACTAGAAGCCGTCCGCCCTTTAACGCTCGGTCAGGCAAGCCGAATCAGTGGAATCAGAAACAGCGACATAATGTTGCTGATGGTGTATTTGAAATAGCCCCGCACGGATGCGGGGTCTCACTAAAGAGAGAATTTGCCTGCAAATTCTCGTGCGAATCAAAAATTACAGGATGTAATTTTTGTTCGAGTTATGCTTTTGATGGTGTACTTGAAATAGTCCAAATGTCGAATTTTGCAAATTCCTGGATAAGCACAAAATCAAGCTCCCAGCGGGAACATGGCACTGGAATCCACGGTTGTGCGAAATTGAAAATTAGACTCGCTACGCTCGCTCGCACAAAGTGGATTCGTGCCATAACCCCGCTTACGCTTGATTTTGCACAGTCTGCAAATGCAAAACTCGACATTCTTCCTTTCTATGTAAAGATGGTTCTTGAATGGCGAGTTTTGTACTTGTCGGATATGCCAAAAAACGGTCGGAATCGGGGGTTCTGACAAAAGGTCGCTTGAACTTGTTCACCGCGACCTTTTTGGCAGGTTCACGATGGGAGACCGTTTTTTGACTTAGACCATAAATTTCAAAACCCAACATTCGGGCTAATTATTTATTTCCAGCTTTGCTCAACTTGAGCCTTGAAGCTTTCTTTTTCGGAATCCGGCAGGAATGAATCTTCGAAACTGTTGAGGATGATTTTTTTGAGGTCAGCTTTTGAGAACTGGAGCTTTGAATAGAGGTTCCAATACTCATCGAGAAGCTCAACGCCGAAGAAAATCGGGTCGTCCGTGGCAATCGTAACCGGGATTCCAGAATTAAACATTTCCCGGACTGGATGCTCGCTCATTTTTTTGACATATTTTTTTGTGAAAACATTGCTTGTCGGCGCAACTTCAACAGGGATTTTCTTTTCGGCAAGATATTCGACGAGTTTTGAATCTTGAACGGATGTAATTCCGTGACCAATTCGCTCGGCATGGCAGATTTGGAGCGCATCCCAAATTGACTCAGGACCGACATCCTCGCCTGCGTGCGCAACAGCATGGAATTTGTCAGCAAGAGCCTTTTCAAAGACCGGGCCAAAATCTTTACACGGGCCTTTCTGCTCGGCTCCGCCCAATCCGATTCCGATGAAGCCTTCAAACGGATTATCTTTGAACATTTTGTAGTTGTTCTCGGCATTTTCAAGGCCGAAAGTGCGTGAAACATCGCCCAAAAGCCAGACCGTGATTCCTGTTTCTTCCTTGATTTTTTTAAGGTTTTTCTCGAAATTTTTGGTCATTTCGGCATAATCGAAGCCTTTTTTGACAAAAGCCGACGGAGCAAAGAAAGCTTCGCAATGAACAACACCGTTACGAACAAGATAATTCTTGAGGTCATCGAAAATGAGGTCGAAATCAGAGACAGAAGTGAACAAATCTTGAACTTGCAAAAAGGCAGCAATGAAACCGTTCAAATCAGAATAAGAAAACAGCTTTTTTATCTCAGAATCAGAAAATTCAACACCATTCTTTTTGAGATAAAGTTTTTTTATTGTCTCACGGCTCATAACAGCTTCAATATGAATGTGAAGCTCTGCTTTTGGAACCTTTTTAAAAAATTCGTAGAAATCAGATTTTTTCATTTTCTGCCTCATTAGACTTATCTATAATTCTAACCTAATTATCGGCAATTTTCACGAAAAAATTTAAAGATTCTTTTCAAGTTCTGCGACGAGATTTGCGAACACATCCAAAGCGGCCTGAACCGGCTCGGTTGTGCTCATGTCTACGCCAGCAACTTTGAGGCTTTCGATTGGATAACGACTTCCACCGCTCTTGAGGAACTTAAAGTAATCCTCTCGCTCTGCCTCTCCGCCTTGTGTGACTCGTTTTGCAAGCGCAAGGGAAGCGGAAATTCCTGTGGCGTATTTGTAAACATAATATGCGCCGTAAAAATGCGGGATTCGTAAGCCTTCCATGTCGCTTTCCGGCTCAAAGACCATTTCCGGGCCAAAATACTGCTCCAAAAGCTCACGGTAGATTTTTCGCAAAACCTGTGCCGAAAGAGGCGTGCCAGATTCTACAAGTTCGTGCGCCTTAAGCTCGAATTCGGCGAACATTGTCTGGCGGTGCAAAGTGGCGAGAATGTCATCTGCGCGCATTGAAAGGAGATAAGCCTTCATCTCAGGAGTTTTTGCCTCGCGCATGAGATATTCAAAAACAAGCTCCTCATTGAAAGTTGATGCAACCTCAGCCTCAAAAATCGTGTAATTGTAGCTCATGAACGGATTGTTTGTCTTTGCGTAGTAAGAATGCATTGAGTGTCCGCCCTCGTGAGCCATCGTGAAAAGATCGCGGATCGAGTCAGCCTTATAATTGAGAAGAATGTACGGATAGCCAGTGTATGCTCCGGAAGAGAATGCGCCGCTTCGTTTGCCTTTGTTTTCGTATCGGTCAACCCAGCCGTTTTTGAGACCGTCGCAGAGAATGTCCGTGTATGATTTTCCAAGAGGCGCAAGGGCAGCACGGCAGATTTCAACGGCTTCGTCGTAGCTCGTCTCGCACTTAATGTCTTTTACGAGCGGAACATAGACATCATAGTGGCGAAGTTCTGAAACGCCCAATAGTTTTTTACGGAGCGAGTAATATTTGTGCAGAGTCGGAAGATTTTTGTGAACCGTGTCAATCAAATTGCGGTAAACTGACTCAGGGACTTTGTTTGAGTAAAGGGCGGCTTCGAGCGAAGATTTGTACCCTCGTGCGCGCGCGACAAAAATGTCCTGATTTACGCTTCCTGCATAAAGAGAAGCAATTGTATTCTCATGCTTTACGAATTCTTTGTAGAAATTTTTGTAAGCCTGCTCGCGGACGGCACGGTCAGGATTGTGAAGGAAAGTTGTGTAAGTGCTCTGGGTCAGAGGTTTTTCCTCGCCGTCAGCATGAACGCCCTCAAACTGCAAGTCAACATTGGTGAGCAAAGAAAATGCCTTGTAAGAAGTTTCCGAGCTTTCGGCCTGAAGCGAAAGAATGCGCTCTTCCTTTTCGCTCAAAATGTACGGCTTGTGATGAAGCTCCTTCTGCAAGAAGATTTTATAATCAGCAAATTCCGGCAAATTGAGCCAAGAATTGATTTTTTCGTCTGGAATTGACATGAGTTCCGGCGAGAAGAAAGAAGTGTCGCTCTCGGCGGCGGCATAAGCCATCATGGCCCGGCCTTCACGATCCTGAGCGGCTGCATCGCTTTCATCGGCAGTGTGCTGAAGCCCCGCATATTCGTGAACGGTCTCAATAACCTTTTCAAGAGCCTCGTTCGCTTTGAGACAGGCCAGCAGAGAGTCGCTTGACTCGCCCAGTTTGCCCTTAAAAGCCACAACTTTTTCTGTGAGCGGCTTAATAGAAGAAAGAGCCTTTTCCCAGTCTTCGTCAGATTTATATAAAGTAGTCAAGTCCCATTTGTCAGTTGCAGGAACCTGGTCGCGTGTAGGAATTGTATTTTTAGCCATGTAAGCATTATACAACTTTTGAAGGGGGAAGTCATCGCTTTGTCTAGGGCAAATGCAATATAATCGATTTTTATATTGAAAATGGCGCGAATGAGCGAAACGGCTTACGGAAACACTCGTTTTGTGCTGCCGCGTGAGCGGCAAACGTATATAGTTTCAAGCACAAAACGCGTGTAGCATGCTAGCATGCGCTTCCGATAAGCCGTTTTCGCGACTGGGAGCCGATTTTGCAAATACCTCAAAAGCTATTCCTCATTGCTAATTGCTAATTGCTAATTCCTAATTACTATTTTTTTTGTTATACTACCCTCATGTCAAAATCAAAATCGCTCCTTTCGGCGGGGCTTTCGCTTTCATTTTTTACGCTTTGTTCACGCATTTTGGGTCTTGTTCGCGAGATGACAAAGGCTGCTTTTCTTGGAACTTCAAAATATGCAGACGCTTTCGGCATTGCTTTCATGATTCCAAATCTTTTGCGCCGCCTTTTTGCAGAAAATTCTATTTCCGTGGCTTTTATCCCGACTTTCAAAGGTTATCTCGAAGATTCAGACTCGGACGAAGGCAAAAAAACTATCCGCGAATTTCTTAGCGCGACAATCACTCTGATTGCTTTTTTGACGACTTGTGTTGTCTTGATTGGAATTCTGGCGACTCCGCTGATTGTTAAAATCTTTTTGGACAACAGTGACACAGCCCTTCTCCACGAAACTACGATTCTCACCAGAATCATGTTTCCTTATCTTGTGGTGATTTCAATTGCGGCGTTTTTTCAGGGAGTTTTGAACGGTGTAAAGATTTTTTCTCCATCAGGCTTCACGCCGGTTCTTTTCAACTCAATTGTAATCGCTGCGACTTATATCCTCACTCCGATTCTAACCAATAATATAGAAGATTCTGAACTTAAGGCTCAGATGGCAGCCCGCGCAATGTCTATCGGCGTTATTTCGGGCGGCTGTGTTCAGGCACTTTTTCAGCTTCCGTTTGTGCTAAAAACAGGCTGGAGGTTCCATTTTACAACTCTCAAAAACGCATTCAATAATCCGGGCACACGCAAAGTCATGAAATTGATTGTACCGACGATTATCGGAATGGCGTGTTATCAGCTCAACGATGTCGTTTCTACAGCCCTTGCAGGCAAGGCCGGAACAGGAATCGTATCTTCGCTCCAGTATTCGCTTCGCTTACAGGAATTGATTTTGGGAATTTTTGCGGTCTCAATCGGAACAGTAATTCTTCCGGATTTGAGCGGACTTGCAAAAAAACAGCTCTGGGAAGATTTCAACAAGATGCTAGTTCAGGCGGCAAAAATCATGGCATTGATTTCTATTCCAATCACATTTTTGAGTCTTTTGTGCGGAGAAGAAATCATTTCGCTGGTTTATAAATCAAAAAAATTCTCCGATGAATCAGTTCGGCTTACTCTCGATGCATTCAGAATGCACATCGCAGGCCTTTTCTTCATCGCTCTCAACCGAATCATTTCGCCGGCTTTTTACGCACAGGGAAACACAAAATCGCCAACAGTCGCAGGAATCATCGGCTTTGCGGTGAATATTTCCCTCGCTTTTGCCGTGATAATCCTGCACAACGATGGAACTGGAGCCGGAATCGCGCTCGCACTTTCATTGGCAAGTTTCACGAACACAGTCGCACTTTTTGTCTTCTTAAAGAAAAATCAGAGCCTCGATGTAAAATCAGTAACTTTGGGAACGATTTTTTACGCGGCAAAGCTTGTCGTCCTTTCTCTTATCGCCTGTGTTCCGGCATTTTTCGTACGAAAAGCCGTTCTGCCGATTTTTGAAGGACATGGCCGCCTGATTGGATTCGGTGTGCCGCTAGCAGTCACGGCGATTTGCTACGGAGCAATCGGCATCGTGCTTCTTGTGATTACAAAGGACGAAATTGTGAAGGTGATTGTTCGGAAGGTCAGAAGATAATTTTCTGGGGCGTTGGTCGTTCGCTATCTCTAACTATCGAGTTTTGCAATGCAAAACTCGCAGAATCATTTTTTCCGAGTCTCGGTGAAGGGGTAGCGGAAAAGACCGCAGCGAAGCGAGGACTTTGGAGCGAGGGGAAGGCTTTCCCCCCTTTTGACTATGTGCTAGAATCTATCTCATGAAAGAATACACACAAGATGAACTAAAAAAAATCTACACTGCAAGACGAGAAAAACTTCTTGCTTACATGAATGAAAACAAAATCACGGCGGCTGTGTTCGAGGATTGCGAGGAAAGGCGTAATCCTGCTGTCCGATACTTCACAGGGCATCCGAGCGATGCACTTTTTATCATTGCGGACAACGGGAAATGCGTTCTTATTCCTTGGGATGACAATCTTGCGAAAGAGCGTTCTGTGGCCGTTGATGTCGTGCCGTACAACAAATATGAAAGACGAAATATTCGGGCTGTAAAAGAAACTCTCAAATCTTTCAGGCTCAAGTCAAACAGGCTCAAGGTTGAAATTCCGCCGACAACGCCCTACCCGCTCTTTTTGCAATATGTCGATGCGCTTGAAGGCTGGGATGTTCTTTGCCGTGAAAACAGCGTTCATGATTTTGTCGTGAATATGCGTGCCACAAAAGATGAATACGAAATTGAATGTACAAAAGAAGCTTGCCGCGTCGGTGACTGGATTATTTCCGAAATTGAGCGCGGAATCCGTGAAAACTGGCTCCAGAAAGAAAGTGATGTCGCACTCCTGATTGAATCGGAGCTTCGAAAATGCGGTTGCGAGAGAACAGGCTTTGACACGCTCGCAGCAGGCCCTGCCCGAAGTTTTGCAATCCATGCTTTCCCAGGCTACACAAATGCTCCGTGGCCGGCACAGGGGCTTTCAATCCTTGACTTCGGTGTTGTTTACGAAGGTTACACAAGCGACACAACGCTCACCGTTGCAAAAGGTCCGCTCAATGCAAAGCAGGAAGAACTTCTTACTCTCGTAGAAAAAGCCGCTGAACAGGCACTTCCGCTTTACAAAGCCGGCTCTCCAATAAAAAAAGCAGCCGAAGCTGCTGATTTAGTATTTGCAAACGCAAAGAAAGTGATGCCTCACACGCTCGGTCATGGAATCGGTCTTGAAATCCATGAATTTCCGCGGGTAATGCCGAAACATCCCGATGAGCTTTTGTTCAAGCCTGGAATGATTGTCACTCTCGAACCAGGCCTTTACGACCCGGAATTAGGCGGCGTGCGACTAGAAAACGACGTGCTGATTACGGAAACAGGGAATGAAGTAATCACACACTCAAAGATAATCAGAATATAATCGAAAAAAGCATTTATAAGCTCTGAAAAGCAAAAAGACATGGCCGGAATCGGGGTTCCAAAACAAACTCGCCTGAGCTTTGCTCACTGCGATGTTTGATTTTGGGTTCCCGATGGAAGGCCATGTCTTTTTGTAGTATCTAGTGATTTTAAATGCTTTGTTCGAGTGTATCAGCCTCGTTGTTGAGAACTTCTCGCAAAGTCTCATCTTCGAGGTGCTTGCTCAGCTCACGCAGGTCGCCCAAAACTTCCTTTACAAGCTCGATTCCGTCTTTTTCGCTCGGTTTGTTTTCTGGATTCTCATGAATCAAACCTGAGCGGAGCAATGCTTTTGTAGTGGCGTACAAGCCAGGTTTTCCTGAAAGCTTGGAAATGACATAATCCAAAAGCAGGCGGTTTCGGCTCGTCATGAATTCATGTCGCTGCTCTGGCGGCAAATATTCGAGCATTTCACGCAAAGTTTTGAACATTGAGAGGAACGCGCGGAACCGGTAAATTACGCTTCGGTCTTCGATTGCCGCAATGATTGAAGGAAGCATATCGATTGCACGGCGCAGAGTCAAATCATCAATTTTTGGAGCTTCTTTTTCTGATGCGGTTTCTTCCATATTATCCTCCGTCGGTTCGTCTTCGAGGAGGCGCTCAGATTCTTCAAAATCATTATTTTCAGTCACATCCTCTATACTATTTTCCTCTGTTTCTTCAGATTCTGCAACTGTTTCTTTATCATCTTCCTGCAAATAATCTGGAATATCGTCCAAAAAGTCATCATCCTCAGTCTCGGCTTCGGCAATGTCGTCCTCAGTGAGAAGTTCGTGCGCTGCAAGGTCATCTTCGGCGAGCAAATCAGAATCAGCAAGTTCTTCCGATTCATTCAATTCGTCGTCGGACATTTCTTCCTCGGCACGCTCCTCAACTTCAGCAGGCTCTTCGCTCGTCTCAGGGTCAACCGGCTCTTCGGCAACTTCTTCCGGCACAGCGACAGGTTCCTCAACTGGAGTCTCTGGCTCAACTGGCCCGGTCGGCTCGGAAACTGTTTCCTCAGAAGATGCAGGCTCGGCATTTTCAGCAGCAAGTTTCATATTTCGGAATTCGTCCACAGACTGAGCCGCATCAGATGCCTGAGTTGCAGCCTGCCATGCACTTTCAGCGGCATAATTTGCTTTTTCTGCAAGTTCGGTGGCCTTTTTAATCTGCTCTTCAAGCATATCGAGTGATTCGTCAGAAATTTCTCGTTTCTGGGAATTCGGAGTTTCGACCTCAACATGATTTGAGTCATCAAGATATTCTGTTCCATCAGGAACCGGCACAACCTCTGGCTCGCCCGCATCTTCTTCATCAAGCGGAGCACCGTCATCAATCAGCTCATCAAAATCAACGCCCTTATCTTCATCAAGCGCATTTTCATCTGATTCAAGAAGATTTGCGACAGAATTTACATCGTCTGCCCCGGAAGGAGTATCAGCCAGCTTTTCCATTCCAAACTGACCGAAATTGAAATCTTCTTCATCATCAGCGTTTTCGGCTTCAGGATTTTCAGCAGCATCTTCCTCAGAAAGATTTTCAGTTTCATCCGTGAAGTCAGCATCATTGACAGCAAGAGAAATTTCTCCCGCATCAGAAATAAATTCCGCAGCCTTGGAAGTCATTTTAATCTCTGCATTTTCAGCTTCCTCATCTTCCTGAACGCTGAGTCCTGAACCGTCAGAAACTTTTCCGCCTGAGAACAAAGAATCATAATCCACTGTTGAAGAATGAAGCGATTCATAGTCAAGGGAAGCAAGGCTCTCATCATTTCCCAAGATTCTCTCGGAGGCGACCTTTGAACGCTCGTTGAACGAATCGGCAGCAGAAGCCTTTTTATAGAACTGAAGTGCTTTTCCAATCTGATTCTGCTTTTCGTATAGCTCGCCAAGGCAAACCATCGCATCTGAATCCGACGGATTTTTCTGAATCGCGGCATGGAGATACGGCTCGGCTTTCTTTTCATCGCCTTTCTGAATGAATCGTTTGCCCCAGTCGCGGTAAATTTCGTTGTAATCAGGATTGATTTTCTTGATATTTGCGAAACATTCCTCGGCTTTTGCGGCATCGTCCTTGCAAATGTAATACTGACCAAGAAGATTCAAAGTCTGGACATCATTTCCGTCAATTTCGCGGAGTTTTGAAATCTTCTCGAATGCCGTGTCCAATTCGTTGGCTGAAATATGAATCTGAGCAGACTGTTTTTTGATTTTAAGGTCTTTCGGATTCATTTTTTCGGCTTTATTTATAACTTCAATTGCTTCACCAAGTTTTCCCTGATTTTCAAGGGAATGTGCGAGACCAGTGAGTGCGTTTTTGTAAGTTTCATCAACATCAAGTGCTTTTTTGAACTCAGCTTCGGCATGTTCGAAAATGCTCTGGCGGTTGAAGACATTTCCTTTTGCGGTGTGCATTTTTACATCATCAGGATAAAGCTCAAGTGCCTGATTTACGACTGTATCTGCCTCAGCGACCTTGTTTTCCACAAGAAGCAAATCTGAATAAGCCTCGATTGCCTCTGTCCAGCCCGGTTTTGCACGGAGCGCGCCTTCATAGAAACTCTGAGCCTTTGAGATTTCACCAATTTCAGCATAACTTTTTGCAATGTTGAACTGGAGAATCGGATGGTTCGGATCATATTTTAAGCCACGGTTGTAAGCCTCGATTGCCTGCGTATGATTTCCCTGCAAGGCATAAATCGCGCCCAAGTGATTGTTAGCCAAAACATCGGAAGGATTATCCTCGACGACTTCCTCAAAGCACTTGATTGCTCCGTCATAATTTCCCATCTGGCGGTAAGTGAATCCGAGATTGTAGGAAATCTTTGCGTGAGCTTTTGGACTTGATTCACAAATTATCAGGCCCTGCTCAAGGAACGCAACTGACTCCTCATATCTTTTCTGGCGGCGGTAAATTCCTGAAATTGCCACCAGAGCATCGAGATTTTCATTGTCAGCTTTCTCAATCTGTTTAAAAATAGTCAGAGCCTGGTCATCTTTTCCAGCTTTTACATAAAGATTTCCAAGCTGCATTTTATAAGAAATATTATCAGGCTCTTCGAGAATTAAATTCTTGTAAATTTTTTCCGCAAGAGTGTAATCACGGGCAAGCAGGGCCGATTTCGCACGCACCAGCATTGTGTTTGAATCTGACATAATTTATAATCTCCGTCTTTTATTTTTTAGATAGTTCCTGAGAAAGTACAGTAGAAATCCGTGAACTTGGCCGTGCAAAAACTTCCTTAGAAAGCATTCCGTTGATTCGTCCGTCAACTTTAGAATAAGCACTTACGGCAAAATAGTAAATCCTTCCATTATCAAGCCCCGTAAGCGTAACCGATGTGACATTTCCCACATTTACAGGCGAACTTCCCTGAACTGCCATGCGCCCCAAATATTCGCCCGGCCTGTTTCCGTAGTAAACATAATATCCTCCGGCATTGTCATCGACAGAATGGCTCCAGTGGAGAGTAACAGAACTGTCTCCGGCAACAGCATTGATTGCAAATGGCGGCAACGGCTCATTCTGCTCCTCATATTTTACGACGACTTCCGAAAGCCGAGGACTCTGACTTCCGGCACCATCCGGCAAAAGTTCTGCTGAAAGCTGGAAATACAAACCTTTTACGCCATCAATTTTCTCGCCGGGAACAATTTCTTTCCAGGCAGGATAATCATCAGTCCAGCCGTAGCAATTATCGCCTGAGCGGATGTAAAAGCGGATGTCTGTCTGTGCAGGAACATTCATCAAAGTATCGATTTCATTGATTACGGCCGCCTGAGAAATCAAAAGCGGTTTTGTGGTGAATTTTCCGCCATTAATCCGATATTTTTCATTTCCGTTGAGGAAGATGTCATTTTTGTGATTTTTATCATTTTTTATGCTTGTGCGTGAAATCCTGAAATTGTCGATTTTTCCGGCATAATCCGTACAAAGTTCGATTCCAGCTTTTTCACCCAAAATCGGATAGCAGACAGTGCCGTATTCATGTCCGTTCTCGGTGATGAATTTAATTGCCTCGGTTCGTCCGTCAACGAGATATTCCAAAAGTCCGCTTTCCTGATCAAAACTGATTGTGTGCCTTGCCCATTTGTTTGGAACAACAGTGCTGAAACCTGCAAGATGAACTTCATGAGTTGAGAAAGGAATAAAAATATTGTTGAAGACCCATTCAAGGTGATTGTTGAAGAAAGCCGCTGAAATCATCTGGTATTCAGAGTGAGTGTCGTCATTGAGTGAAGAACGCCATGAGAAGACCATTTCGCCGTTTTCTGCAAGAGAAGGACAAAGCCAGAATTCAATCGTGAATGAACCGGCAAGACCGTCATGTCCGAAAAGAGCGTTTTTGTTTCCGCTGAGAATTATGCCTTTTTTGTTACCTCGGCTAAGGGCAGCTCCAGATCCTTTGACAGAATCGTGAGTCGGAACAAGATTATTCGACATCACAGTGTAATTTCCGCTCAAATCAGTGAATTTGTCATCATCAAAAGTAAGAAGCAAATCCGTGTTGCTGTCAAAAACTGTTGTTTGTGTCGAAAGTTCCACCGCATCGTAGCCGAACTGACCGTTCTGGTTTCCAACGACAAGACCGTTCATCGAAGCAATCTCCCCCCAGCCGTTGTCTCCGCCAAGCACGAGAGTTTTTGGGGTGGCAAAAAGTGCTAAAGCGGTGAGCAGTGAGCAGTGAGCAGTGAGCAGTAATTTTTTTGACAAACTGAAGCCGCTCAGCCTTTCACTGACACTTTTTGAAAAATTCATTAAACTAGATACAACTTTCATTATGCTTACGACTAATAACCCAGAATACGAGAAACTTCACGAAACTGCGTTAAAAGCGCCCTCCTCAAGCGGTGTATATCTTTGGCGGAATCACGAGGAAACCGTCATTTATGTTGGCAAAGCAAAGAACCTGAAAAACAGGCTCTCCTCTTATTTTTCAAGCGGGCAGATGCTTAAAACGCAACTGCTCGTCTCCAATGCGGCATCAATCGAGTACATCACGACAAGCAATGAGTACGAGGCCTTTCTTCTTGAAAACAACTTAATCAAGAAATATTCGCCCCGCTACAACATTCAGCTCAAAGACGGAAAATCTTACCCCGTTCTCAAAATCACGAACGAGGAATTTCCCCGCTTTTACAAGACCCGTCAGGTTCACCGCAATGACGGTGCCACATATTTTGGCCCCTATCCTGATTCAGGTGCCCTCGACACTTTCATCGACAGTCTCTACAAGGTTTACCCGGTAAGACATTGCCGAACTTTCAAAAAGCGTGAAGCCCCTTGCATGTATTATCACATCGGGCGTTGTAAAGCTCCGTGCTGCAATAAAATCGATAAAGAGACCTATAATCTATATATCGATGAAATTCGCTCCCTACTTGAAGGAAAAGGAACAGAAACACAGGAAAAAATCACCGCCCAGATGAAGGAAGCCGCCGCCGCACTCAATTTTGAGAAAGCAGCACGCCTGCGTGACGGTCTTCGCGCGCTAACAATCATGCAGAACCAGAACATTGTCGAAGATTTTGCTGCCGAGGACAGGGATTACATTGCCCACTGGCGGGAAGGTGAACTTGTAAGCTTTACAGTTCTCAAAATCCGCGACGGAAAACTTTTGGGCCGTGACAATTACCGGGTCGAAAGCCTCAACGAAGACGACGAGCTTCTGGAAGAGTTCGCAAGAGCCTACTACACGGACAAAGATTCCCTGCCGCCAAAGATTTTTATTTCCGAAGAAGACAAAACCGAGTTTCTGGAAGAATGGCTTAATCAGTTAGAAAGTAGGAGTGAGGAGTTAGGAGTTGATAAGGGCGGTCCGGCTTCACCGTCGGGTGTTCCGCCCTTCGCTAACGCTCATAGCCTTACGGCTACTTCGGGGCTACATACCCTACCGCATGAAAGCGAAGCAGGTAGCGGGTACCACGGAAAAATCCTAGATTTTTCCGAGACTCGCTCAAAACCTGTCTCACAGGTTTTGCCCCCGCACAGCGGGGTCGCTCCCTACCTACCGCATGAAAGCGAAGCAGGTAGCGGAAGTTCCAGCACTAGTCATTGCGAGGAACGAAGTGACGAAGCAAACCATAACGCCTCACTTCCGACTCCTCACTCCTCACTCCTCACTCCTAACTCCTCTCGTGATATTGCGGCGCTGAACATGGCACGCGAGAATGCGAAAGAAGACATTATCCGGCGGGTGCGTGAACGGGGCGACATGCCAGCCTTGAACGAGCTTAAGGATTTGCTTCATTTGCCTCGCCTTCCTGAACGAATCGAAGGTTTTGATATTGCTCATATCGGCGGAAAATTTCCGGTGGCTTCGCTTATTTCGTTCTGGAAGGGAAATCCTGACAAAAAGAATTACCGTTATTTCCGGCTCAAAACCACTAACGGCGTAATCGATGACTTTGCCTCAATGCGCGAGGCCGCCACACGAAGATATTCCCGGCTCTCAAATGAAAATGCCGAGCTGCCCGACCTCATTCTCATCGATGGCGGTATCGGTCAGGTCAATGCTGTTGACGGAATCCTTAATATGCTGGGCTTAGACATTCCGATTGCGGGACTGGCCAAGCGAGACGAAGAAATCTGGCGGCCACATGCAAGCCATCCGATTTGCCTGCCCCGCCGAAGCGATGCACTCAGACTTTTGCAGCGTGTGCGAGACGAAACCCACCGATTCGCCACAAGCCGCAACCAGAACCTCCGCACAAAAGAAAACACGGTCTCGGTTTTCGCAAGTCTGCCTCATGTCGGCGAAAAGCGCGAGAAGGTTCTTATCAAAACCTTCACCACGCTCGAAAATCTGGCGGCCGCCGAAGAAGCTCAGATTGCTCAGGTTTTGCATATCCGTGCCCCGGAAGCAAGCGAAATCCTGCTTGCGGCACGAGCCGAGCTTGAAAAACGCAACGAGACCAAAAACGCAAAAAAAACAATGTTCGCCGCTCAGCTTGGCACAAGCAGCGATGAAAGAGATGAATCTTATGCCTCAACTCTGGCAGATGCGGCTTTGGAATAGAAAATGCAGCGCCCGCTATGGAGTGGCGGCGGAGCCGTTGCGTAGCAATGAGCGTGAGCGAACCACGGAACAGCGGAGCAAGAAAATTGCGCCCTAAAAATCATCGGAAAATGAAAAATTCGTTGTCCTTTTGTCAGAAAGCGTGGTATACTGATAGAACGGAATTTAGTTTATGTTTTTCCAGAATGCACGCGAAGCCGTCGCCGTTTTTTATGTTTTCTTCGACTTGTTCTGCGCATCGATAATCGGCATTTTATTGTACACGACTCTCAGCGATGTTGAGCACACAAACAAAAGGCTTCATCTTGTAAATCTTCTTTTCGCAATCATCTTGTACTGCGTCGCTGACAGCATTTGGGTTTTGGCTTACAGCAATGTTTTGATTCCATGCACGGTTGCAACCCGCTACCTCACGAACATCATCGCATATTCCGTCATGACGGTCTGCACTTACACAATCTGCCGCTTTTTTTTCTCAATCTGGGATTCGGTAACGGCTCATCAGCCCAAGCAAATGAAGCTGATTTTCATTCCGTTCGCACTGATTATCCTTGCAATCGTGACTACGCCGCTGACTCATCTTGTGTTTTCAATCACCGACATCGGCATGATGATTAAGGGGCCGCTTTATGCGCTCACGATTATGCTTCTTTTCGGATACATCATCGTTTTTTCAATAATTTCGATTGTTTTTTATTACCGCACGCAAAATGATTTCGCAAAGGAACAGTACAGTTTCGTCACGATTTACTCAATTCCGGTCGTAATCGGCGCGCTTTTGCACTACAAATACGGGACTCTTCCAAGTTTCGCAATCGGATTCACAATCGCAACGCTGATTATCTACATTTTCCAGATGCGGGATTTAATTTCAATCGACGCGCTCACAGGAATCAACAACCGCAGGCAGGGCGAAAGATTTTTTCAGGAGCAAATCCGCCGCATAAACGAAGAGCCGCATTCAACGCTCGAATGCCTCTATCTTTTCATGATGGATTTAAACAAATTCAAGCTGATTAACGACACTTACGGTCACGCCGAGGGCGACAAGGCTTTGATTGCCACGGCCGAAGTGCTCAAAGAAGCCTGCTCTCACATTTACCGCAAGTGCATTATGAGCCGTTTTGGTGGCGACGAATTCGTAATCGGTGTCGTTTTTACGCCCGAAGAAGCAACTCTCCTCAACGAAAAGCTCAACGAGCTGATTCAAAAAAAGAACGAAGAGCTTAAAGCACCGTACAAAATCTCAATCAGCATTGGCTACACTTACTACAAAAAGGAATTCAAGGATTTCCGCACATTCCTCACCCACGCGGACAAGCTCATGTACGAGATGAAAGAAATCGCGCATCGTGAGTCAGAACTTGAAAATAAGAAAGAAGAGTGATTTTTTAAGAATTACTGGATAATATAAAAACAAGCTCCCGGTGGGAACGTGGCATTAGAATCCACCTTCGCAGCACAGCTGCTACGGAGATTCGCTAAAAACTTGCCTCGCAAGTTTTCTTGACGCTCACTAGGTTGCGCGCACAAGGTATCTGACTCGCTTCGCTCGCACGCGCAAAGTGGATTCATGCCATAATCCAAACGAGCACGACAATCAAAGTGCTCGCCCCTACGCTTGTTTTTGATTTTTTCGGCTTTTTATAAAATTTTCGCTTTGTTTTTCAAAGTTCTAACTTCACTTTCATAAAGGGGCGCGGAAAGTACCGGCTGCAAGGACAGTTTTCATAGCTTAAGTTTGCAGCTGAGCATATATATTTCTCTCCATTAACCTTGCAAGTGTCTCAAACCGTTCTGCTTTCCTTCCGCATACACTTTTTAGATATGTCGGGCTTTTTATCTATTTTCGTTTTTCTTTTCAATCTACTGACTTCACTTTCATAGAGTGGGCGGAATTGGCCGGGATTCAGGCTTTCTTCAAGCTCAAGGCCTGCAAATTTCACTCGCTTTAAGTAAATCACTTCATTTTTCAGGGCGCGGAAGATTCTTTTTACTTCGTGGAATTTGCCTTCGGTCAGGGTGATTTCACATTCGTCTGCGGAGAGCCAGCGGATTTTTGCTCCGTTTGATTTTTGCTCGGGGAATTTTTTTTCTGGCGGAAGAGTCACGCCAAGTTCTGCCTGTTCGGCGTATTCTTTTTGTTGAATTTCTGTGACCAAATTTTTTAAGCGCACGAAATATGTTTTTTCGATTTTGTTTTCCGGGCGGGTCAAAAAGTCCGAAAGTTTTCCGTCGTTCGTAAAAAGCAAAAGACCTTCCGTGTCACAGTCAAGCCGGCCGATGCTGTGGAGTTTCGCGCCGTTCGATTCAAGAACATCGGCAGGAAAATGCTCGTAAACCGTGCGGTGCGAGTCACTCACAGTGGAGCAGACTTCACCCGCGGCTTTGTTCATGAGGAAATAATAAAATTGGAGTGGCTGCTTTTTGTGACGCATTAAATCTCACCGGTAACTGCTAACTTTCCTCAGCTTTCACCAAGAACAATTTAATTCCTTCGCCCTCAAATTTTTCCTTAACTGCCTTGATTATGGCTTTCATCGTGGCGACATTTTCATCCTCGACATAGCTCACAAGGATGAAATTTGTCTCCGGCCAGGTTGCGCTTCCCATTTTGTAGGAATTTTTGCCCCGGCCAACGACGGTAGGAATTATCGTGTATAAAACGCCCGGAATATGCTCTTCCATGAGCGAAATGATTTCGTCCTGCACGGACTGATTCGCGATTATTTCACATCTGGTCATAATTTCTATTCCTCACACAGAAGCACTTGGATTTTCGATTTTTCGATTTTCTTTTCCTTCATCACGAGAGAGTACAAAACCGGGATGAAGAAAAGCGTTACGAAGGTTGATGAAAGCAGACCGCCAACAACCGCAACACCGATTGGCTGAACCATGCCGGCACTTCCGCTGGTGGCAAAGCACATCGGCAACATTCCCAAAACGGTGGTCAAAGTCGTCATCAAAACCGGGCGCAAACGGCTTGCACCGGCTTCAAGACAGGCTTCTTTCATTTTAAGGCCACGATCAATCAGCAAGTTCGTGTAATCGACCAGAATAATTCCGTTGTTTACGACGATTCCGACAAGCATGATGAGACCGACTGCACTGACCATCGAAATTGCCTGCCCCAAAATCTTGTAGATTGCAACTACGCCAATAATCAGGAACGGAATTGTCATCAGGTTGATGAACGGAGCCTTGAAACTTTCGTAAGTTCCCGCCATTACGCCGAATACGAGCAAAATCGCCATCAAAATGATTAAGCCGTAAGTTTTGCCCTGAGACTGCATGTTCTGCCATGCGCCATCGTAAACCAAAGTCACATCATCCGGCACAATGAAAGTCGCTGCAATTCCGTCTTTGATGTCCTGCTCAACCTCATAAGCATTGCGTTCGGTGATGATGTCGCATGTCAATGTCACGACTCTGGACTGATTTTCACGCTTGATGCTTACAGGGCCAAGTCCTTTTTTGACTTTCGCAAAATTTGCCACGCTGACCTTGCCGTTCGTTCCGTTCACAAAAATCTGCTCCAGGTCAATTACCTGCTTTCGGTCGGATTTCTGATACATGAGCACGGTTGAGTAATCTTTGCCGCCCTCACGATAAGTCGTTGAAGTAACGCCGTTCATCGCATAGTTAATTTCCCGCGCAACAGTTGTTACATCAACGCCAAAAGCATAAGCTCGCTGTCGGTCAATCTCAATCTCTACCTCTGGCACGCCTTTTTCAATATCAACGGAAGATTCGCCCAAATCAGAAATAGTTTTCATTACAGCGGAAATCTGGTCTGCGACATCAAGTGCTTTTTCCAAATCATCGCATCGGATTTTGATTTTGATGTCACTTCCTGTCATCTGGCCACGCATACCAGCCCGGAATCCGAATTTCGCGCCCGCAAAATCGTTGAAATGAGCACGGAGCTTGTTCTGAATCGTCTGCGCGTCATCAATCTGTTCGTCCGAATTAGGGAGTTTGATTTCCAAAGTTCCGCGATAAGACGAGCTTGAAGAACCGCTCGTAGAAGTCAGAGTTTTGTATCCTTTGATTTCGTCACGGACAATCTGCTCAAACTGACTCATCACGGTCATAGTTTCGTTCAAGTTTGTTCCAATCGGCAAAGTCACATTCAAAGTTACGCTGTCATCCTTGCCGTTCGACATCATGTTGATGTTCAAAGTCGTTGCAAGCGCAAGGGAAATAATCAATGCAGAAAAACAAATCATGACCGTTGCCTTTCTGTGACCAAGCGCGCTCTTCAAAGCCCGGCGATACAAAGCTGTAATCTTAATCAGCGGAATATCGAGCAATTCATAGAATTTTTTAAGCGGCTTGAAACTCACCGGCTTTTCCTTGCGGTTTGAGAGCGGCAAAAATTTTCCTGCGAGAACAGGCACAAGGAAAATCGCCACGAACAAAGAAGAAACAAGCGCGATTACAACCGTAAAAATGATTCCCTTGAACATCTGCCCCATCATTCCCAAATCTTTCATAAAGAAAAGGAAAGGCACGAAAACACAAATCGTAGTAAGGTTGCCCGAAAGAACAGACATGACCATCTCGCTCGAACCAAGAACGGCCGCAACTTTTGGTTTGGCACCACGGCTTCGGTAAACATAAATGTTCTCAATCATGACGATTGAGGCATCGACTATCATACCGACACCCAGAATCAGGCCAGTCAAAGTCATCATGTTGAGCGTGATTCCGGCAAACTGCATCGCGAGCATTGTGATGACAAGTGAAAGCGGAATCGAGACCGCAATTATTATCGTAGATTTGAAATTCTTCAGAAAAAGAAACAGAACCAGAATCGCAAGAAGAAGACCCTGATAGCAGCTTTCAAGAAGCGTGTTGATAGTGTCGCGGATTGAGTCCGTAGTGTCCGAAATAATTTCCATCGAAACATCAGTCGGTAAAAGTTCCTGAATTTCATCGAGTTTTTCATAGACTTTGTTCGCAACGGTAACGCTATTCTTGCCCGACTGCTTTGATACGCTCACATAAATTCCAGGCTCACCGTTGATGTAAACTTCATTGGTCTTGTCCTTGTAGCCCATGTAAGCCGTACCGATGTCGCTCAGCCGCACGACATAATCGCCTTTTTTGGTGATAATCGTGTCATTAATCTCATCGATGCTGGAGAATTCTCCGATTGTTCGGATTGAATAATCAGTTTTGCCCTCAGTGATTTTTCCGCCACCAAGTTCCAGATTCTGCTTTGAAAGAGCCGAGTTGACCGCAGAAATTGTAAGGCCGTAAGCCGCAAGCCTGTTCTGGGAAATGTCCACGCGCACGATTTTTGTTCGGCCGCCGGAAACTGTCGCCTCTGCAACACCGTCAGTCTGCTCCAGAAGACTTACAATCGTGTCCTCGGCAAGAACTTTCAGCTCGTCACGGCTTCGGTTTCCTCGCACGGCAATTCGCAAGATTGGCATTGAGTCCGAATCCATTTTCATGATTGTCGGGCTGTCCGCATCATCAGGGAGCCGTTTTAACACTTTGTCGATTTTGTCACGCACATTGTTTGTCGCGATGTCCAAATCAGTTCCGTAATTGAATTCAAGTGAAATCTGAGAAGAACCTTCGCGGGAAGTTGATGTCAGATTTTTCAGGCCGCTCACGGAAATCAACTGCGCCTCAAGCACCTTTGTGACGGTCTTTTCAACAGATTCCGGGCCAGCGTTCGTGTAGCTAGTGCGAATCATAAGATAAGGGCTGTCAACATCAGGAAACAAACTGATTGAGACATTTTTCAAAGTGAACAAGCCCATTACGCCAAGCAGAACGAAAACAATCAAAGTTAAAACAGGATGTTCCAGTGTTTTTTTGGTTATACTCATAAATTATTCCTTGTTCGGGCGTTTTCCGCCCCGTTCGCCAGATTTCTCTCCTTCAGGCTTTTCGCTTTCCGTTTTCACCTTTCCACTTTCCGCTTTCTGAACTCCGTTTGTGATGTCGCGCACCTTCGAGCCGCTGTTAAGGGAAGTCTGGCCTTGAATTACGACTTTTTCGCCTTCGTTCACACCCTCAAGAATCTGAACCACGCCGTCAACCGTCTCACCAGTCTTTACTTTTCGTCGCTCAACAGTCTCATCTTCCTTCACGATGTAGGCATAAAGTTCATCGTTCAGCGAAACGAGCGCATCGGCAGGCATCGTGACTTCGCCGGAATAATCTTTCGTGTACAATTTGACTTTGCCGAACATTCCCGCATTAACCCGCGAATCTTTCTCATCGAAATGCAAAATCACTTCCTTTGTTCGGCTCGCAGTATCAACAACCGGGCTTACCCGCGTAACAGTCGCATTGAAAACCACATCTGGATAAGCCTCAACGCTGACTTCGGCCTTAAGCCCCTGCCTCAAAACTGCGACATAACGCTCAGGAATATCCGCGCTGACCTGCAAATTTGAAATATCCCCCACAATCGCAATTACTGTGTTCGTTGAAACTGTAGTTCCGTTTTTAAGTGGCGTCGAAATAATGCTTCCATTAATAGGAGCGTAAACCGGGCTTTTTTTGTAATACTGGCCTGGAGCATTCGGGTCAACATAAGCAATGATGTCACCGCGCCGCACGCTGGAACCAAGCATGACATTTGTTTCCATGATTTTGCCCGACACATCCGGGAAAACATTCACCGAATTTTGGCTTTCAATCTCGCCATTCGCAATCACATAGCCGTGGAGAGTTTCTTTTTGTGCTATCTGAGTCCTAACGGAAAATACAGTGTTTCCGCCCCGGCCACGACCTTTTCCCATCGGTGCGCCGCCTGCCTTTTTTCGAGTTCCAACATAAGCCAAAGTTCCAGCCACAGCCAACGCTGCACAAATCATTACAATGTGAGACCGTCTCATTTATTCACCCCCAAAGTTCCGAATGGAATTCCAATTGTGTTTTCAAGATTCAAAATCGCCTTAATCAGCGTAAGCGTTTCGCTTTTCAATGAAACTTGTGCATTCAAAAGCGATGTATTTGCGTTCTGCAAAGTGAGCAAATCTTTTGCACCGCGATTGTAAGCCTCAGCCGTCATGTCGTAAGTTTTTTGAGCAAGCTTAACATTCGCCTGTTTGTATTTTATTGATTCTTGACTTTGCTTGATTGACCTGAGGCTCGACATAACAGTTCGGGTAAGATTTTTCTTTTCATTTTCAAGCTGAAGCTCCAAATCTTTCAAAGTGTCCTTAGCCGTATCAATCGCATCGTTTCGGGCAGACCACGGAAGCACGCCGTCCAGAGGAATCGTAGCAGAAAGTGATATTGAAGCCGATTTTTGCGCGTCCGGGGCCGTTCCGTCATATCCGACATACCAGCTCCTGTCGCTCCAATCAAGAGAAGCCTTCAAGCTCGGAGAAAAAGCTGAAAATCTCTTGTCCATCACGGAATTTTTTGCACTGGCAATCTTATATTCGAGTTGTTTAATAGAAGAAGACTGCACATTTTTTTCGTCAACAGTGATTTCGTTCAGATTTATCAAATCATCAAGAGAGCCGTCAAGCTCAACTTCCTCATCAAGGGAAAGCCCCAAAGTCTGCTTGAAACTAGCCAAATCGTTCAAGAAAGTCGTCCGCGCACTCTCAACGGTCGGAATCTTGCTCTTGTAATTGACTTCCGCAGAAAGCACATCGATTTCGCTCAGCCGCCCCTGATTGTATTTCGCAAGGTTGTTGTTGTACTGAGTCTTCGCAATCTCAAGATTTTTTTCTTGCAGGACAATATTTTCCTTTTCGTACAAAAGTCCGTAAAAAGCCTCGCGCACGCTGAGTTCCACGGATTTCACGGCATCATCAAAAGTCAATTTTCCAGATTCATAAGCAATTTTAGCCGCATTCATTGAAGTAAAAAGATTTCCGCTCAAAGAAACAGAAACACTAGCCGAAACACCGTAGCTGGCCGTATATTTTGATTCAGTATCACTCAATGAATCCACAGGAATTGAGGAAGAAGCCGAAACGCTGGCAGAAGGACTCACGCTGTTCCATGAATGAGCCTTTGCCCTGGCCACCGCATCAAGAGTGATTTTCCCGCGCGCAACCGAAACATTATTCTTTTTTGCCATTTCAACCGCCTCATCAACAGAAAGTGCGTTCAAAGAACAGGCGATAAAAGCAAAAACCACCGATATTATTACCTTTCGTTTCATACCTTAATAATATCGGTGATTAATTTTAGTTTCAAAAACAAAGTGTTATATAGAAAGATAAAACAAAATTTTATCTTAGAGGAAATACCCTACTTCTGCAGCAACTTGAATGTTCCCTTGATTTCATAGGCCGTTCCAATCCATTCAGCCTTCATGTTCTCAGGATTTTCAGCGTTGTATGCGACACCAAAATCATCGTTCTCGGTTGGATAAGAGCCTTTTATGAAGAATTTCTCAATCAACTCGATGTAATATTTTGCCGTATTGTCCTCCGGGCGAAGTTCACTGAGTTTTTTGAGCATTTCAAGGGCTTTTGCATAATCCCCGCTTTCAAAAACCTTCATCGCATCTTCCCAAGAGGCAACATAATCCAAAAGATTTTCATCCGCAGTTTCACGCAAATCAAGAAGCTCATAAAGCCGGATTGGTGTCACGACATTGACAACCTGAACACGGTCGAGGCTTCGCACGATAAAGCTTTCATCAAGCCCCTTTCTGGTCGCCTCGCTCATCAAGATTCCGCCCGTCCTGTACTGCTTGTTTACGCCCTCAAGACGGCTGGCCAAGTTTACATTGTTGCCCATGATTGTGTAATTCTTTTTGTTGGTTGAGCCCATGTAACCCGCGACAATTTCCCCGGAATTCAAACCGATTCGCGTGAAGATTGTCTTTTTGTTTTTGACCATAATGCAGAACGCATCGTACAAATCCTGCTCCATATCTTCTGGCTTTGGCTTCGTAACGACATCCTCGATGTAAGCGTTCATTTCGCGCTCTGTTTTCTTCATTTTGATTGCAGAACGACATGCAAGAGCCGCATGTTCAGTCGTCTTTAACGGTGCGCCAACGAATGCGACAATTGCATCACCTTCGTATTTATCAACGGTTCCACGATTATCCATAATGATGTCAGACATTTGTGAAAGATAGAAATTCAAGAGGGCAACCAGCTGAGCCGCACTCAACAATTCTGAAAAGCCTGAGAATTTCTGAATATCCGTGAAGATTGCCGTCATCTCGATTGTCTGGCCGCCAAGTTTGAATGAGGACGGATTTTTTATGATTTCATCTACGACGGCCGGTGCAAGACACTGACTGAAAGCCGATTTGATGAATTTTTTGTCACTTTCACTTGTCGCAAACCTGTAAATCGTCATCGCAAGATAAGATGTGAAAGCAATCAAGAATGGCGTGAACGCAGGAATATAAACATTGAAAAGTCTGATAAGCAGGAACGGCACGAAAACCGAAAGCAAAACAAGAAGAACGCCGGTTGTGTTCTGAATCAAATCCCTCTTTTCGGCAGGCAAAACAATCAGCACGATGGCAAAAATTGCCGCAATCACAACTCCCCAGCCCCAGTCAACCGGATAAATGAAATCCTGATTCATAATCGTGTTGTAAACATTCGCATGAGTTCCGACATTCATGTAAGCCCGCTCAAACGGAGTCGTACCTAAATCAGTTGTAGAACTTGCCGTATGTCCAAGAATACAGAATGAATTCTCATAAACCGCCTTTTTATCAGCAAAAATCGAGTTATATAGAGAATTTTCGCTTTCAAGAGTGTCAAAAAGCTCCGCAAGCTCCGTCTGAATCACCTGATATTCATCAGCCGGAATGTATTCGCTCAAAGCAAGAAGCCGGTCTGCGATTTCATCCATTGAATTGCCCTTGCAGAATGCAGTCACAGAATCAAAGAAATCTTTTCGTGCTTGGA
Organism: Treponema sp.; assembly: GCF_017430385.1. Taxonomy (GTDB): domain Bacteria; phylum Spirochaetota; class Spirochaetia; order Treponematales; family Treponemataceae; genus Treponema_D. The sequence continues at coordinate 20,209 of NZ_JAFRNB010000005.1, read as the reverse complement.
AATACTGCTCGTACTCGGAATCGTCAATTCCACCACCGATTGCATTTCCTTCTATATCATAGCCCTCGCATTTAGAAAGAAGATATTCCTTAAAATCAGTAATGTCCTTGTAATCCGCAACGAGTTGTTTGACAGCGGCGGCAGATTGAAGCGGATCAAGTTTAAGCCCCGGAATTTGCGCAGAATCAAGAGATGTTAAAAATCCGCTCAAAGATTTAAGCTCAAGGACTATGTTTTTTTCAAGCTCATCAAGCTGTGCAAGGAAGAACATGCTCTCATGCCTAAAAGAATCTACGAACAGCGAGTGGAGCCAGTTAATCAGCATTTTTCCTTTTGAGTCCAAAGGAATTTTTATAGTTTTTCCGTTAAGCCCGCTGCATTTTTCAAGCCGCAAAGACCTTTTTTCACGGATGATTTTTTCTGGATTCAAGGTTCGGACAATCGGCGCAAAAGAAAGCTGCCCCGAATAAACATCATCTTTTTTGTTAAGAAGCTCAATTCTGCGGCGAGTTCCGTCCATATCGATGATGACATTCGTAAATCCGGCTCCGTTTGCGTGACTTATAAACTGGTGCATTGCCGGCGAGAAACCAATTATATATTTTTTGAGGAAGTCGGGATTGTCCCAGTCTGGTTTGTCCTCTGTAAAATTATCAATGAAGGAAGTTTTTATGCTGTCGAGCCTGGACTGTCTGAAATCTTTAAGAATCAAATCATTTTTATCTTCGGCATTATAAAGGAAGCGTTTTTTGACATACTCGATTTCCTCATCAGAATACTTCATGTCGATGTCCAGCGTGTTGATGGTGAGCCAGGTGTTCCCGAAGAACTGGATTGCGCGGGAAAAATAATCATCGTTATCCTTGATGAAGCTTTCAAAATTCGGGCGGCTTCCGTCAAAATTTGCAGCCGCATCGATGATTGCATCTTCATTGACGGCAAGATTTGATGGCGAAAGATACTCAATATCGAATACGGCCGAGCCAGCACCGAATTCTTTCATTCGAAGCAGCGCATTGGCAAAAATATTACGAGGCCAAGGCCAAGTTTTCATTTCCTGAAAAGAATCATTGCTTGTTGAAATGTTGTCCGCCTCAACAAGAAGAATTTCCTTTCGAGTGTCAGGATTTTTGACAAAGCCCAGCATCAAATCGTAGACGCGGTAGTCAAAATTCTGCAATGCACCAATGGCACAAAACAGAGTCCAAAATAAAACGGCACTCAAAACAATGATAAGGGCGACAATTCTTCGTGGAAGAGATTTTTTTTGATTTTTTCCTTTTTTTTGCTTATTTCCCATGACAAACATTATAACACAGTTTATAATATAACTGTAAATTTTCTTAAGAAATTTTGCAAAAAAGCAGAATTTTTTATTTTAAAAAGGAGTTGAAAATGAAAAAACTCATTTTATGTTTTTTGGCGAGTCTTTTTGTCAGCATGTCAGCTTTCGCCCAAAGTTCGGACAAAATGACAGCCATCATCAAATCAGAAAAAATCACCTGTGAACAAGCTTCTTATCTTCCTGCTCTTTACGCAAATTTAATCACAGAAAATGATTCACAAGACAGTGCTGCATTTGAAGCCCTCAAATCAAACGGCTATTTTTCTTCTGATTCACAAGCTGATTCAGAAATCACTCTTGCTCAAATCTCTTCTATTTACATGAAGGCATTACAGCTCAAAGGAGGTTTGTTTTACACATTAACAAAATCTCAAAGATATGCTTTCAAGGAACTGAAGGCTCAGGGAATCCTTCCGACCGAATCCGATCCTTCAATGAAAGTTTCTGGCAGGGAAGCAATCGATATTTTCAACAGCTGCCTTGAGCTTGCAGGAGGGAACGAATAATGAAAATGAAATTCAAAAATTTAATCGCCTGCACTTCACTTCTTTTTGCGGCACAACTTGCGTTCTCTGTTGAAACAGGCGGACTTGTCACAAATGACACAACTTTCGCAAATGTCGAAAAAGACGGCGCATTAAAGCTCAATCAGAAAAACGGCGCAAACATCTGGCTCCGTCTTCCGATCACTGCTGACGGCTCAAGCTACTTCACAGCAGAAGGAGCTTTTAAAAGCGAATACATCGCAAGCGAAGAAGATTCTGACAAAAAGCTCAAACTCACGCTTGATGCTACACTTTTCAAACTCTCACTCAAAAAAGAGCTTTCCTCTGGCGACCTTCAGCTTTCAGCAGGACGATTCTTCAATGCTGACACAACGGGCCTTATCTATTCACAGAACGGTGACGGACTAAAAATCGATGCGAACATCTCCAGAGTCAGTTTCTCGCTTTACGGAGCATACACAGGCCTTCTCAATGCAAAAAACGTCACGATTCTAGCTAACAATTCAGACCTAACCACAGATCTCAACGACAAAGAAAAAACTCTCTATGTCATGGCAAAAAAATATGCTGTAGGAGCGGCAACATTCTCTCTCCCGAATATTTTCGCCAGTCAGACAATTTCTCTCGAAGGTCTCGGAGCATTCTCGCTTGAATCAACAAAATACAGCAGAATGTACGGCACAGTTGCTCTCACAGGTCCAATCGTTTCTCCTGTGTTCTACAGCGTCACTTCAACAATCGGCATGTTCAAATATGATGACAGCGACACCGAAAAAGGCAACCTCACCACGGCCTCACTCTCGGCTTATCCAGATTTCAAGTCAATGTCAATTTCGCTGAACGGAGTTTACGCTTCCGGCAAGCAGGGCAGCTTCAAGTCTTTCCAGGGCTTCACAAGCAGCACTGCAGCCGATTCTTTAGCTTCTCCGGAATATAAAAGCATTGCAAAGGGAGGAATTTCTGCCACAATCAAGCCAGTTTCAACTCTTCTTCTTAATGCAAGCGGTGATATTGTGTTCAACACTGCAGGTGGAGACAAAGAGGACAAAATCGAACAGGCAGGTTTCCAGTATTCCGCAGGATTTAATTTCCAGGTCCTCAGCGATGTTTCTCTCGGAGCAAGTTTCACTCAGTTCATCAGCAAAAATGAATATAATAATGAAGCAGATAAGTTCAAGGGAATTGGCGGCAACAAGACGCAGCTTAAGATTACAGCGGCAATCGCTTTCTAACATAACAGACAGGGGGTAAAATATGAAGAAATTTATTCTTTCAGTTGTTTTTACGGCTTTAGCTTTTTCATCATTCGCAATGCAGGCGACTGTTGTTTCTGCAAAGGGCAAGGCCGAAGTTCAGAGCGGAGACACTTGGGTTGCACTCAAAGAAGGCGATACTCTCAATCAGGGTGCCGTAATTCAGACAGGCTTCAAATCAGAAGTTATCCTTAAAATCAAGGAATCAACCGTTACTGTCGCTCCTCTTTCAAGAATTACTTTGCAGACTCTGGCAGAACGAGAAGGTCTTGCAGGAGCAAAAGGCAAGGATGAAACGGCAATCTTCCTTGACACAGGCTCGCTCAAATCAAATGTCCAGAAATCAGCAGACCGACGCGTAGGATTCACAGTCCGCTCACCAGTCGCAACAGCTTCTGTCCGAGGTACAGAATTCGGATTCGCAACAAAATACAAGTCTGTAAAAGTTTCCACATCAAGTGGCAAAGTCGCATTCTGGAAGAACACAGAAAAAAGCGATGAAGCTCTTGACAATGCATCTGCAGGCCCGGCTCCAGAAGGCGGCGTAGGTAATGAACCAGGAGATATTTCAGATTACGCGCCTCGAAACGCAATAGTAGTTGGCAGAGGCGAAAAAGCTTCTGCATCAAGAGGCGCCGGCATGGTACCGCCTTCTCAGTCTGCTCGGGCAGGCGCAAGAAACATCGGTTTTGGAACACGCTCAGCTGCCGATGCAGAGCGCCCGCCAATGCCATTCGGTGCCGCACCAGTTGCACCACCAGACGGAGCAAAAGATCCGTCATCATCAGGCACTCTTGTCGTAACTGTAAGTGTTGCTGACAAATAAGCAAAACCCCGGCTGTCACTTTTTCGGTGACGGCCGTTTTTTTTATTCTTTTTTCATATTTTGCTTTTGCAAATTCTTAAAATCTGCTAAAATAGACCTATGATTAAAAACTGTCGCATCAATCGAATTATAAAAAATTCATTTTTGACTTTAGCCTCAATTTCCGCACTTTCGCTCTTTTCGTGCAAAAAAGAAAAGAAGCCAGTTGCAACGACAACGCTCACGCCAAATCCAATAGCCGAACCTGTACAGAACATTCCAGAAAAACTCAAAAAAGTTTCTGCCGAAACAAAGGCATATCTGGAAGGTAAAAATATCGCAATCATATTGGGCTACGGCTACAACGATGAGACAAACATCACAAAAATCACGCAGTCTCTCAATGAGAATTTTGGTGTCGAAACCGAAGAAAATCCAGGCCTGATTTCAATTTTTGTCTATCCTGCTGATTTTATGGTCGCAGGCAAGGAACGAATCAGCTCACTCGCAAACAAAGTCGAGGACAAAAATCTTGCGGGCATGATAATTCTCGGTGCACCAGAAGGATTGCACATCGCCCTTTCAAAGATTCAAGACAAAGCTGAAGACGGCAAAATTCCATATCCTGTTTTCACTCTTTTTTCACAGGACGATGTTCTTGGCATGGAATCAACTTCAGATTTCGTTCTCGATTATGCTCACAAAACAAACACAATCGAAGGCGAGGTCACTGATTTTATCCCGGATTTTGACGCATCGCTAATCCTGACAAACGCAATTTCTGCCATGATTGAGCTTCGTGAACCACTCAAAGCAGATTCAACACTCCAGCCTTTCGTACAGAAATTGCTCGAAAAGAATCGCACAGTAACTCACTACATTGATGGAGAAACTGGCCTGCAGTCAATAAATCATTTCATTTTCGAGTAAGCACATTTAATGATTGAATTCGTACAACAGCCAAATCTCGCGATTGGTTCTGAAGCCGCATTAGAACAGCTCTCAAAAAAAGAATCCGTAAAAGTTCTCGTACTTTCAGATTCACATGGCAATCCTCATATCATGCAGTCAATCATCTCGTCTTTTGGAGTTCTTTGCGATGTAATGTGTTTCTGCGGTGACGGCATTTTTGACTTGGTTGAAAATCTTGAGATAGGCTTCGCAGATCCAGATTTCTGCAAAAAAATTCCGCCAGTAATTTATTTCGTCAAAGGCAACGGAGACAATTCAACTTCAACAATCTTCACCGACAAAAGGATTCCTATCACAGTTCCAGAATTTCAAGAGTTCACGCTTGCCGGCAAAAAAGTTTTTCTCACGCACGGTCATCGCTACGGAGTTTATTACGGCACCGAAAATTTGCGCAACGAAGCGATAGAACGGGGCTGCAATGTCGTCTGGTACGGACACACCCATGTTCCAAATTCAATGAGAACCCATTTCACAAAAGACGGCAAAAGGGAATTTTTAGGAATTTTAAATCCAGGAAGCTGTGCTCAGGCTCGTGGCGGTATGCCAAATACATTTGCAATCGTTGATATTAATACCGAAGAAGAAAAAACTGTCTGCCAGTATTTCAGAATCACCTGGGACAGATACGGTGAGCCAATTTTCGCAAAAATGCCAACTCCACGCGGAGAAATCAGACTCTTTTAATTAGCTATAAGCTAATAATTTTCTGAAATAGCAAAGCCTGTGTGTTCATGACCTGGATATACGAGAGTTTCTTCATCACATTCTTCCAAAATTTTTGCAAGGCTCTGATGGATTTTGCGCTCGTTTCCGCCAATTAAATCCGTGCGCCCCCAAGAACGGTAAAAAAGAGTATCTCCCGAAATCAAGACATGCTCATTCTCATTATAAAGGCAGCATGAGCCTTCGGTGTGGCCAGGCGTATGCAAAACCTGCCAGTTTTCAAGAGCCAATTTTACATCATCCGACAAATCCAGAGAGTCAAAAACCTGAGCAAGAGATTTTCCATCCTCAAGAAAAGCCACAGCTTCCGGCAAATTTGAAACAAATGGAAGGAAAGCTTCAAAGCCCATTTGTGCGAGAGCCGCCCCCTGCTCAACCTGAGAAGAAGGGCCAATCATGCCAGAGTCATTTTTGTGAATCGCAATCGGAATATTTGGGAAGGATTTTTTGAGGGCAGGAAGCCCCGAAACATGGTCAAAATGGCCGTGGGTCAAAATGATTGCCACGGCATCTAATTTATTTGATTCAAGATAGGAAAGCAGAGAACCTTCATCACGCGAAAAAGCACAGTTTGCAGGGTCAACAATAAAGACTTTGTTCTCACAAATCGGAACTATGTAAGTGTTGACCCGGAGCGGGCCTGTATGCAGAAGATGAAGGTCCATGAAGCCTCCGTTACATTATGTCGCTTGTTGAAGAAGAGCGTGGAGCGCGTGCAGCCATAATCTCTTCGTCAGTCATCTCAGCCTGAGCCTTTGCAAAAGCAGCCTGCTGAGCCATTGTATCGCTGTTTGTTGAAGTGTAGCTGTCAACGATTGGTGCAGACTCATTTGATACATTTGGAACTGGCTCATTGTTCTCGTAGTTGTCTACAGACTCTTCCTCGATATCCTCACCTTCTGGACGCTGTTTTGAATAGCTTACGCTCAAAGCGCGGCCACGGTAAATATGTCCGTTCAAAGCAGAGATTGCTTTTTCTGCATCTTCTTTGAAAAGCTGGACGAATGAATAATTTGCAAGAACACGGATGTCGCCGATTCGCTCTTTTTCGATACCGGCAACGCCAATGAAAAGACCAACAAGGTCGCGTGGATAAACACGGCGGTTGCGGCCGATGCTTACGAATACAACTTCTGAATTTTCTGCTGGAATCTGAACGCGTGTAAATCGCTCGCGTGTAGCTGGTGCTTCGCCAGCAGCTTCTTCTGTCTGATTTTCATTTCGCTCAAAGCGGTTGAAGCGTTCTTCACGGTTAGCATGGAAATCTTCGCGGTCTTTGAAATTGTTGAAACGGAAGATTGCGCCGCCAGCATTTCGCAAAAGATAAGCGGCTACATAAGAACGCATTGTGAGAGGAACATTCTTTTTGAACACTTTTTTAAGTGCTTCAAGCTCATCAGGATTTGCCTTTACTTTTGAAACAACATCTTTAAGATAGTTGGCTGCCTGATCGAGATCAATCTCTCTGTTCTGTCTGAAATTTCTTCTGAAATTGCGTCTGAATGCCATAATAAAAAATCTCCTTTTAAAATTTGGCTTACTTGTCTGTCAATTCTAGCATGTATGCGGAGCCTTTTTTTTCAAATCCACAACGGGCTAACAACGGCTCCAAATAATCTGGTATCACAGAATCAACAATAATTAAACTCTGAATTCCGCATCTCATTAAATAGGAAATGCCGCGTGAAAAAAGCTCTCTGGTAATTCCTAAGCCACGGTAATTCTGATTAACAAAAACTGCGGTGAGAGCCACCACCTTTTCTGCAAAGGACTCGCATTTAGAAAATAAAATACAGCCGGCGAATTCATCTGACAATGTGCGGCAAATAATCCCGTCGATGTCAGAAGGGTTTTCATAATTAAACTTGCGAAGCCAAAAATGAGCAATCGCTTTTGCCTTGTTGCCGCCAAACTCTGATTTAAATTCTTCTGCGATAATCTTCGCCTCATTTACGATACAATCATTGTCCTTCTGATGATTGTAGGGGTGGAATTCAAAATCTTCCTGAGTCAGTTCGTTATATTCTTCAAAATCCTGATTCAGTTTTTCCAAGCCCCAAGATTCACGGAGCGAATTGTACCATTCAACAACGACGGCACGCATTTCTGAATATTTAAAAGCATGAAAGCGTTTTTCGATGTGCGGGTACTGCTTTAACACATTTTTAAAATTCCTGAATACCCCCCTTCCATTTGCGAGCACCTGCTGCAGCTCCTCGTAAACCTTTGGAACGCGCACGCTCTCGGCAAATTTTCGCATAATTTCAAATCCGTCGTCCGAAGTCCAGGCCGGCAACGAATAAAGGTTCTCATTTTCTTCAGTCTCGCACTCTTCAGATTCTTCCAAAGTCCCCAAAGACACGACACAAAGATTTTTAGCATCAAACACGAACTCATCATTTTGGTCTTCCATCGAGAAAATAACATCATCAATGATAGATTTCGTAAGTTCAAATGCCATATTTTTGCGCGACTCAACCGCCTCCGGGCTTTGCGCGCTTCGCTAACGCTCATAGCCTTGCGGCTACTTCGGCGCTCCAATCCCGCGCGGGCAATTTTTTGCTATTTAAGCTCTTCTCTCTTCGAGATTACCTTGCTTACAAGGCCGTATTCCAAAGCCTCGTCTGCAGTGAGCCAATGGTCACGATCGCAGTCCTTTTCGACCTGCTCTTCGCTCTTTCCTGTCTCGGCGGCAATCAATTTAATCAGCTTCTTTTTAGACTTGGCAATTTCCTCAGCCTGAATTTCCAAATCAGTTGCAACTCCGCGCGCAACGCCGCCAATCAACGGCTGATGAATGAGATAATGGCTGTTCGGAAGTGCAAAACGACGCTCTTTTGGCACTGAAAGCAAAATGATTGAGCCCATGCTGGCAATAAGGCCAGTTCCGATTGTGTAAACAGGGGCATTGATAAAACGAATCATGTCGTAAATGCCGAAACCTGAGTCGATTGAGCCTCCAGGTGAGTCAATATAAATGTAAATTGGCTTGTCGCTGTCAGCTTCGAGCAAAAGAAGCTGCTTGATAACTTTGGCAGTGTTTTCTTCGTTAATCTCGCCACTCAAAATAATCTGGCGGGTCTTCAAAAACTTCTCGGAAAGTGAATCCTCTTTCTGCTCAGATTTTTTTTCTTCTTCGTTGTCGTTAAAAATTCTCATATCTTAAATATAATAAAAAAATATTAAAAAGTAAATCATAGAAAAAAATCTTCTATATATTTACATCCCCGTTTGGCCGTTGCTTTTACCCTTTGCCTCTGTCCAAAAGTCCATCATATCACGATGATGCGCCCTGTCCAGCGGAATATTATTTTTTTTCATTTCATCTTCGACATAATGGAAGCGAAACTCAAATTTTTTCATCGCTTTTTGAAGCGCAATGTTCGGGTCAACGCCAAGCCAGCGGCCGTAATTCAAAAGACAGTGCAAGGCATCGCCGAATTCCTCTTCGAGATGAAGCTGAGCCTTTTTCTGCTCTTCGCTGAACTTGGTGGCATCGATAGGCTTTGTACCGTCATACCGGCTCAGTTCCTCAACATCAATAAGAGCGTCGCTGAGTTCGGCAAGTTCTTCACAAAGCTTCATTTTTGTCTCGTAGATTGAATTCCAATCAAAGCCAACCTTAGAAGCCTTTTTCAGTTCCTTGAATGCCTTTAAAATCGGCGGGAAATTTTCTGGAATTGAATCGAGCACAGAGTCCGACTTGCGCCCCTCGACATTTTCTTTAATCCGCTCCCACTGATTGAGAACTTTTTCCGGGCTGCCGGCAACACTTTCTGTTACCTGAGACTGCCCCTCGCTCTGCGCAAAAACATGCGGATGGCGGCGGATAAGTTTTTCGGTGATTGCCTTAATTGTCTCGTCAACAGTGAACAGGCCCTTTTCTTCAAAAAGATAGGCAATCAGAACAACATTGAGCAGGACATCGCCGAGCTCTTCTTTAACATGGTCTGAATCATCCTGAGTGATTGCATCGATTGCCTCGCAAGTTTCCTCAAAGAAAGTTGAGCGCAGAGAGAGCGGAGTTTGCTCCCTATCCCACGGACACCCCTTGCGGACGGCCTTCACAATTTCAAAAAAATGAGCAAATGAGTTTTCTTTCATAAAAGTCTTCTTGAATTAGGTCATCTCTAAAAACTCGCTTTCAGCGTTTTTTTAGAGATTCCCTTTATTATAACATGTTTTTAGACTTTCTCAACAATCTTTTTTTTGCTCCAGCCCTGTAAAATTCGGTTGGGGTCAGTTGATAAAAGGAGCTTGCAGAACATTTCGTTTGTCGGAACAAATTCCTGCGCAAGAATAATCCGCTCATCAGAAGTGAAATTTGAAAGAACATAGTCCGCGATGTTTGCGTTTGCCGGCTTTGAAATGCCGAATCGGAGCCGCCAGAAATCAGCGGTGCCGAGGACAGCTTTTGCCGAGCGCAGCCCGTTGTGCCCGCCAAGCCCGCCGCTCCATTTGAGGCTTACTGTGCCGATTGGAAGCTCCAGCTCATCATGCACAATCAAGATTTCGTCATTGTTGATTTTGAAGAACCGTGCAAGCTCGCCAATTGATTCACCGCTGAGGTTCATGTAAGTGAGCGGTTTGAGAAAGTAGATTTTTTCTGGAGCTTCTTCCGGAACGCGCGGTGCACCGCCGTCTTTTGTTGTATAAACGCCGGTTTCGCCCATCCATTCAGCTAAGATCCGCGTTTCAACTACGGCATAATCGCCTTTGAATTTGTTCTGGAAATAAAATTTATTGTAAAAAGGAAGCTGGCTTGCAAACTGCCATGCAACATTGTGGCGAGAGTTTTTATATTCTTCGCCATAGTTTCCCAAAAATGCGACAAGTTTAATCATGCGGACATTATAAGACTGAAAGCTGAGTTTTACAATAAGGATAAAAAAACGGCTCCCAGTTCTCTGTATTTAGCTTTCTATATATTCTGCAAAAGATGACTTATAAGTGATGCATCCAGCACTTCAAATGCAAAGCATTTTTTTCCTAAATCTTTGAGTGAAGCTCCTACATGATATAAAATCTTTTGGTCGATTATCAAAAATCTGGCCTTGAAAAAAAAATGTCCGCCTTGTGTTCAATCGCTTAACACTTGGCGGACTTTACTGTTTATGCTTTTAAAGCAGCCTCTTATTTCTCTTTTCTACCAATAACTGTTGCTTTCTGGCGTTCAAGGCTTGCGGCCGGGTTGCGGTAAGTCGTGAACAAGAAGATTGCCAGGAATACTACGGCAGCAATTACACCTACTGTGTATGAGATTGTAAGGCCAGTTGCGCCTTTTGTACCAAGGTTGATACATTCTGGAGCGTACATCAAATATGTGATTGATACAGCAGACATGAATGTAGCCGGACAAGCTGCAAGCCAGCATCGGTTTTTGTTCTCGTAGTTTGATGCGAGATATACTGCACCTGCCCAAAGAACAATCATTGCCAGTGTCTGGTTAGACCATGAGAAGTATCGCCATACGACATTGTAGTTGATGAAAGAAATTGCGTAGCCGATAAGAAGCAACGGAATTGCTGTGCTGAGTCGGACTTTGATTTTCTTTTCGTCGAGCTTGAACCAGTCGAAAATTGTCATTCGTGCGCTTCGGAATGCTGTATCACCAGAAGTGATTGGACAAACGATTACACCGAGCAATGCGATTGGACCGCCGACTTTACCGAGCAATGCAACACACATTTCGTAAACTGAACTTGAGTTTCCGCCGCCGATTGCTTTGAGAGCTGAAAGTCCAGAACCGCTTCCGTCTTTGTTCCAGAAGAATGCTACAGCAGCACTAGCCCAAATCAAAGCGATGATACCTTCTGCAACCATTGCGCCGTAGAAGATTTTTCGTCCTTCTTTTTCGCTCTTGATACATCGAGAAACGATTGGTGACTGAGTTGCATGGAAGCCAGAGATTGCACCACAGGCTACAGTAATGAACATGAGAGGCCAGATTGGCTTAACTCCTGTTCCGTCAACATTTCCTGGGTAAAGATTTTTGAGGGTAAGCTCCATCATTGGGCGTTCGCCAGAGTGAATCATTGTTCCGATGATGATGCCGACTGCCATAAGAATCAAAAGAATACCGAAGAAAGGATAGACTTTACCGATGATTTTATCGATTGGCAGAAGGGTTGCAAGGAAGTAATAACAGAGGATGATAACTGTCCAAAGTTTTACGCTTATGCCTGGGGTAAGTTTTGCAAGAAGGCCAGCAGGACCGACCATGAATACAACGCCGACCAGAACAAGAAGAACTACCGAGAACACACGCATTACATTGTGCATTACCGGGCCAAGATATTTTCCTGTAACTTCGGAGATTGAAGCACCGTCATTGCGCTCAGAGAGCATACCAGCCGTAAAATCATGGACTGCACCGGCAAGCAGCGTACCCGCTACAATCCAAATGTAAACACTAGGGCCCCACATCGCACCAGAAATTGCGCCGAAAATTGGGCCGAGACCTGCAATATTCAAAAGCTGGATAAGGAATGCTTTTGCAGCAGGAATCGGAACATAATCGACACCATCAGGATTTGCGATAGCTGGTGTTGGATTGTCCGTTGGCTTGAAGACCTTCTCAACAAGCGCGCCATAAACGAAATAGCCACCGATAAGGATAGCCAATGCAACAAAGAATGTTACCATTAAAACCTCCTAAGCTGGATGGGAAAAAACGTTTTCTTCTCAAGCGCTTTTTTTTGTTTTAATTGTAAATCTGCTTTTTAAAGTTGTCAAAATTTTTTGTAAAAAGGGGAGAAGTCTCTCCCCTGCGTCGCACTCAGGAAGCTTTGCTTCCAACGTTGCGCCGCACCCCACTCTCCTAAGGGCACGGTTCAGGCATAGCCTTCACCGAGACTCGCCTAGAAACTTGCCTCGCAAGTTTCTTCGCCTAAGGCGACCGGCTCCCTACCTTAAAACCCAAACTGTATCAAAATGACACAGAAAAGACTCCGAGCCAAGCCGGTGTGTTATTTTGACTCAATGATTCCGACACGAGTTTGGAAAGCCAAAAATCAGCCGATGCGTTAGGGATAGTAGGGGCGGCGAGACTGCCGTCAGGCAGGCGAAGCCGTTCCGAAGGAATGGAGCCGAAAGGCGGAACCCCGAATAGCCCGACCGCCGCGTTACGAAACGAAGTGAAGTAGCGGCGGAAACGCCAAAAAACTTTCAATTTTCCACTTTCCACTTTCCGTTTTTAAATTCTTGGCACGAAACTTGCTATATATTATGCGTAAAAAAAGACTTTTTCAGGAGATTTGCTATGAAATTTGACGACGAAATGATGGACCTTTACCTCAAAGATATTAACCGAATCCCGCTTTTGACTGCGGAAGAAGAGAAAAAACTGGCTGTTGAGGCTCGAAATGGCTCAAAATCTGCAAAAAATAAGCTTGTGAACGCAAATCTCCGCTTCGTTGTGGCTATCGCAAAGACTTATCAGGGCCGTGGCTTTGAGCTGATGGACTTGATTAGTGAGGGCAACCTTGGCCTTATGACTGCCGTAGACCACTTTGATGTGTCAAAAGGATACAAATTTATTTCTTATGCTGTCTGGTGGATCCGTCAGAGCATCCAGAAGGCAATTTATGACCGAAGTCGTGCAATCCGCTTGCCGATGAACAAGGTCAATGAACTTTACCAGATTGAAAAAGCCCGCACAATGGTTGAGACTGACATGGCAGAGGACGAGCAGATTACAGAAATCGCAAAAATCCTCGGTATGGAAGCAAGCTATGTCCGCAACCTGCTCAACTTTAACCGCGACATGCTTAGCCTTGACGCTCCGATTGATTCAACAAAGAGCGATGCCGTTATGGGCGACATTTACAAAGACGAAATCAACCCGACTCCAGAGCAGGCAGCAATGGAAGATGCCCTCAAAAACGATGTCGAGGGCGCGCTCAAAACTCTCAAACCAAAGGCAGAGCGTGTTCTTCGTATGCGATACGGTTTGGGCGGTTACAAGGCAATGTCTCTCAAAGAGATTGGCGATGCATGTGGCCTCACGAAAGAGAGAATCCGTCAGATTGAAAAGGGCGCGGTTCAGATGCTTCAGAGCCCGTCACGCCGAAGACGATTGGAAGCTTATGTAGCTTAATTCGACATCCATGTCGCGACAAGAATTTTCTTTCAGAAAATTCTTGCGGTCAATTTGCTTTATGCCGCGTCCATGCGGCAGTTTTGTTTTAGCTTAAAGCCCCAAACATCGCAGTGAGCAAAGCTCAGGCGAGTTTGTGTCGCAACCCCGACTCCGCCCGTTTTTTTGAATTTCATGGCTGTTAATCGGCTTCTTCTTGGCTTATTATAGAAAACGCCTCGATTCGGGCTTCTTTCATGATTTTTTCATCTCTTGCCAGGTTGGCTATTTTGAATTCGAGGTCGCCGCTTTGGGCTGTGCCGGTGATTTCGCCGGGGCCTCTTAATCTCAGGTCTTCTTCGGCGATTTTAAAGCCGTCGGTGGTCTCGTGAAGGGCTTTCATTCGGGCGATTCCGTTTTCGGTGATGTTCGAGCGGTAAATTAAGAAGCAGAATGACTGTGCGCTTCCACGGCCGACTCGTCCGCGGAGCTGGTGAAGAGCAGCCAAGCCGAATCGGTCTGCCTGCTCGATTACCATGCAGGTGGCATTCGGCACATCAACTCCAACCTCTACGACTGTTGTTGCCACGAGCACCTGGATTTTGTTATCGCGGAAATCCTGTAAAATCTGATTTTGAGTCTCTTCGTCGATTTTTGAATGAATCAGCGCGCATTTGTAATTTGGATAAACCTGCGTTTGCAGGAAATTGAAGCTTTCTTCCGCTGATTTGAGATTCTGCTTTCCGAAAGAATCCGTGCCAAAATCACCCGAATCCATGTTTCCTTCGATTGCGGGATAGACAAAATATGCCTGATGACCGGCCGCAAGTTCTTTTCGCACGGCTTCATAAGCGTTGCGTTCGTTCCCGGCTTTTGAAAGATAGGTCGTGACTGGCTTTCTTCCCTGCGGCATTGTGTGAATCGTTCGCACATCAAGGTCGCCAAAGACTGTGAGGGCAAGCGTCTGCGGAATCGGGGTTGCGCTCATCATCAGAAGATTCGGCTCGCGGAAAGGCGGCTGTGCGAATTTGTCCGTGGCGACGACGGAAGTGCGCCCCTTGTCGAGAATTGCTGAGCGTTGCATTACGCCGAATCGGTGCTGCTCGTCGATGATTGCAAGCGCAAGGTCGTGGTACTGCACATTTTTTGAAAAAAGCGCGTGAGTGCCAATCACAAGGTTGATTTCGCCTTTTTTGAGCGCGGAAAGAAGATTGTCGCGCCCCTTCGTTTTGATGTTCCCCGTAAGATACGCGACCGAAACGCCCACGGCTTCAAGCATTTTCGCGGCATTTTCGGCGTGCTGCCGCGCAAGCAATTCCGTGGGTGCCATAAGCGCGACCTGTCCGCCGTAATCAATCACGCGCAGGGCGGCAAAAAAGGAGACGAGCGTTTTTCCAGAGCCGACATCGCCTTGAAGGAGAGTACGCATTGAAAAGTGAGAAAAGGGGTAAGTCTCCCCCTCGCTCCAACCGCCGCTGGCGTTTTTCGCTACCCCCTCTCCTAAGGGGCTTTGCCCCTTAAAATCCCCGCCTTCGAAGCATAGCTTCTCGGAGACTCGCTCAAAACCTGTCTCACAGGTTTTGCCCCTGACGGGTCGCTCCCTACCAAATCCGTAATTCCTATCAATGTCCTCGTTCATCAACGTGATTACGCTCATTTGGTCGGGTGTGGGCTTGAACGGAAGCCGCGCGAGGAGATTTTTCTGCCGCGTGGAAAGTTTTGATTCAAATTCTTCTATTGAAACTTGCCTTTGCTCGCTTTCGGCAGAGCCAATCTCGATTTTGGGCAATTTTCCTCGGTGAGCGATTGCCCGCTCCGCCAGCGTTTTCTGAAAAAGAAAAAGTTCCTCAAAGACGAGCGTATTTCTCGCGCCAATCGCTTCGCTCATCGTTTTCGGAAAATGAATCGCGCGAATCGCCTCTTTTTTGGAAAGAAGATTCCGCTTTTCGATGATTTCTGAGGGCAAATCATTTTCAAGACCGAGCGAAAATTGCTTGAAAGCCGCCTGAATCGTCTTGCTCACGATTTTGTTCGTCAGCCCTTCGGTGAGCGGATAAATAGGCAGGACTCGGCTGTTCGGAACGGCGATTCCCGCAAAATCGGCAAGCCGCCCGCCGTCAGAAATCTTCTCCAATTCAAAAGAAGTTGACTGATATTTCCCGAATTTGACTTCGCATTTTGCCGAGAGCGCGACAATCTGCCCCACAGGATGCGTTTTTTCCAAGAATGCCCGCCCGAATGCGGCAAGTTCCACCGTGCCCGTTCCGTCGGTTGCAATCAGTTTGAGCGTTTTCATTCTGCCGTAACCGAACCAGTCATGGGCGACAATCTGCGCAATCGTGTGGATTTTCCCCGTGTTATTTTGGAGCGACTGGGCAATCGTGATTTTTTGCGTGCGGTCTTCGTAATCGCGCGGATAAAACTGAAGCAAATCCGAAATCGTAAAAACATTGAGCCGCGCAAAAAGAGCCTGCTTAGCCGCGCCAATGCCCGCAAGAGAAGAAATCGAATTGTTCAGTTCGGAAAGATGCATTACGACCTCAAAATTATCTTAAGTCCGTATTGTACGCTTTCCTGCACCGAAAATCAACCAATTTTTCTCTGCCATAGGAATCAACGATACATCACTCTGCGCTTGTATTCCAAGCAGCAAGAAGCGTTTTCAACTCTGTGTTATCAGGTTTTTCCTCCTCAGGGAATGCAGAAGAATCAGTCGGAACATCAAGGTTTTGCAAATCTGATTCAGAGATTTTACTAGTCACACCAATTTCTGAAAACAAATCCTCTGAAAGGGCGAAAATATGTATTTCCTTTCCTTCAGAATCCGCAGTTTCTCGTAGATCATGATAAAGGCGATACTTCGTATTGTCAGCTTTGTAAAGATAAAAATCTTCATCATAATTGCTACATTTCTTAACAGTGTAGCCTTCGGGAATATTCAAGTTTGGAAGATAATACCTCCATAATTCAGAAGTGTCCCTCAATGACTTTGACCGTATACGAGAACCATCTGCTTTGGTGTTGTGTACGGCACGATATGTATCTTCACTTCTTTCTGAATAAACTGCGCAATAGTCCGCACTGTTTACTACAAACGCTTTTTTGCGAGAATTTCCGCTCTCGGTCTTATAATGATAGCCACTGATTTTTGAAGCCGTTATTTCAAATTTTTCCCAATACGGATTAAGAACGCTTTCATCATTATCAATACCGTACTCAATTTTTGTCTTTTTCCCAGAAACAACTTTAAATTCCACATATGAGTACACATCGGCGTTGCCAACATATTCATAATAGAAACTCACATCAAGCGTACCAACATCATTCGGTGTACATTTTATAACGCCAACTGCATCGAACACCTTTGCGCCGTTATAAGAAACGCCCATCGTCAGATACAAATATGCCGTTTCACTACCGTTCGTATACCTTGCTTCAAAAGAATCTACCGTAAAATCACATTCAACGGTATTGACTGTGCGAGTGGCTGTTACGGGGTCTGAAGAAAAATCATACGGTTCATCAAAAGCAAGATTTCCAACTTTATTATAAATTTCATTCTTCACGATATCCAAAATCGCATAAACAGGCGTTTCCTCACCAGAAAGCACTGATTTTTTGCAGTCCCCGTCAACCATATCTTTTAGCTCAGAAAGTGCAATCGTATCACCTTCTGCAATCGTTTCAGTTTCGACAGTTACCGCAGCACGCGCACTTCGAGAAGTGCTTAAAACAGATACAGAATTCCCCGTGTCCATGTAGTAGATAACGGTCTTTGGTGAAGCAAACAAGTTCGCGCCGGAATCATCCGAAGATGAGTCAGAATCATCAGAGCAGGAAAGAAAAGCAAGCAGGGGGATGACACACAAAACAGAAAATAAACGATGTTTTTTCATTGGGATACCTCCATAATATAGTATGAATATCGTACCCCCCCCCCGTATAAATCTGTCAAGTTTTTTTCTTTTGTTTTAGTAAAATAAATGCGAGTTTTTAAAATGGAATGAGCGAAATCAATCCGCCGAGAACGCGAATCACATACGAAATCAAAACCGATGAAAGAAGCAGCGCGATAAGCGAAGTGACGAGAGCCTTCACGAACGAAATTGACTGCCCTCGGAAGAACGCGCCCGCAATTCGGAAAATTATCGGAGAAATTGCCCTGTCCATTGCTGTCCAGATTGAATAAGAACCTTGTCCATCACCAATAATCAAATAAACAATCAGGCGAACTAGAATAATTACAGCGAAAAAGCCCAAAACCGAAGTAAAGATGTTTCCGACAAGCATGACGAGCATCGAAAGAATCGTTGAGATTCTAAAAGCCTTACCCATTGCAAGGCTGTTGAAAAATGCCTGCAAAGCCATGAGCACACAAAGTCCAATCGCCGGAGTAAAATCAAAGGAAGAAAATCGCAGGAATCTGAATCTACGGAAAATATCGAGATATGGGTCGCACATCTGACGCAGAACCTGTCCAAAGCGAGAATATTCTGCACCAGGGAACCAAGAGAGCATAACCCGCACAAAGCAGAGAAGTGTATAAATTGAAACGACCGAAGCCAAAATAGAAAAAATATTCATATTTTAAATATAATATTTTCTTGCCAAAAAGACAAATTTTTGCCGCATGGATGCGGTAAAAAAGCCAGAGAAAATTCAAACGGCAAATGAAACGCCCTTTGCCGTGTTTGCCACAGGTGAACAGAATTTTCTCGTACATCTAAGAAATTACAGGAGGTAATTTCTTAGATGGTCCAGACATCTTTTACAAGAGGGATTCCTTTCAAATCTTCAAGGAATTCCCTTGTGGCCGGAGCTTGCAGCTGATTCGATGCCTTTACGATGTAATTATCCGTAAGCGTATCGATGTGGAAGTAAACTGCGCAAGTTCCGTTCACGCCGAAAAGATATTCTTTGAGACCGAAAATCTGTCTTTCATCAGAGAAATTTCCATCAAGCTGAATATGGATTTCTTCGATTGCCTTTTCCTGCAAAACAGCCGGGTCTTCGATTGAATCAACAAGCATACTCGGAGTTTCACGGCTGGAATCGATTTTTCCCTTGAAAGCGTAAATTTTATCGTTTTCGATTTTATCTTTTATCTGCTCCCATGTTTTTGGAAAGAAAGTTAGGTCGAACGAGCCGTTGTAGTCCTGCAATTTGGCAAACGCCATCGGAACGCCTTTTTTTGTCACAATTGTGCGGAGTTCCATCAACATTCCCACGGCTGACTGGACTCGACCTGCATTTTTCATCTGCCACGGATTTCGACCGCTTGCAGCCATTGCGTCTTTTTCAGCCTTGTCGTCCTTCGCGGCACGAGCGATTGTGAGAGAATTGACCGTCGCCTTTTCGTAGGCTTTTTTATAATCATCAAGAGGATGTCCCGAAACATAACAGCCAATCAGTTCTTTTTCCATGTTGAGCTTTTCGAGCCGTGAACAATCCTCGACCTTCTCAAAAACAAAGTCGGCATATTCCTTTTCGTCAGTGTCACCGAAGAGTGAAAGTTGTCCGTCATCAGCACCAAAAGCAATTTTTTCGGCATAAGCGTAGGCACGGTCAAGATTTGCAATCAATGTCGGGCGGTTCTGATCAAGATTGTCGAAACCACCGCATTTTATGAGAACTTCGATTGCTTTTTTGTTGATTGCAGTCGCGCGGCCTGCTTTTCCTTCTTCATCGCTCTTTTCTTCGCCAGGAATTTCCTTTACTTTGATAACACGAATCAAGAAATCCATGAAATCTTTATATTTTCCGTTCTGCTCGCGTTCATAAACGATTGCCCGCGCAGCCCGATCTCCCATTCCCTTGATTCCCTTGAAACCAAAGACGATGTGGCCGTCAACAACATCGAAAATTGCGTCCGAGCGGTTAACATCTGGCGGATCTACAGGAACTCCGATTCGGCGAGCCTCGGCGATATAAGCCGGAAGACCGTCCGTGGAAGTAATTTCGTTTGTAAGGTTGGCCGCCATGAACTCGGCAGGCTTGTTTGCTTTTAGCCAGCCCGTGCGATATGCGAGGACTGAATATGCCGCCGCGTGAGACTTGTTGAAGCCGTAACCCGCAAACGGAATCATGATTTCAAAGATGTCCTCGGCGTGTTTTGCTTCAAATCCCTGAGCCACAGCACCTTCGACGAATTCCTTCTTTTTGCCCATCATGACTTCTGGCTTCTTTTTACCCATAGCACGACGGAGCATATCAGCTCCACCAAGAGAGAATCCCGCAATTTTCTGCGAAACCTGCATAATCTGTTCCTGATAGACCATTACGCCGTAAGTTTCTTTCAAAATCGGCTCAAGGCACGGGTCAGGATAGTGAATCGTCTCAGGCTTCCATTTTCCGTCGATATAATCCGGGATACAGTCCATAGGTCCCGGTCGGTAAAGAGCGTTCAACGCAACCAAATCCTCAAGTTTTTCCGGCTGGAACTGGCGCAAAATCTTTTGCATACCAGGAGATTCAAACTGGAATACCGCAGCCGAATCACCGCGCTTAAAGAGCTCGAAGGTCTTTGGG
>NZ_JAFRNB010000050.1 GCF_017430385.1 Treponema sp. | reverse complement strand
TCGGCTGATGATCTGAGCTGCGTCTTTTCCGAGACCGTTAAGGATAACGCGGAGCTTGTTCTTGCGAACTTTGTTAGCGTTAGCAGCGATTTTGATTGCACCCTCAGCGGCTGCGAATGATTCGTGACCAGCCAAGAATGCGAAGCACTGTGTCTCCTCAGAAAGAAGACGCGCGCCCAAGTTTCCGTGTCCGAGACCTACTTTGCGGTCATCAGCTACAGAGCCTGGCAAACAGAAAGCCTGAAGGCCTTTACCGATGTTTGCGGCAGCTGTTGAACCTGTTTTGTCACCAGTTTTCTCAGCTTCTTTGATAGCGATTGCTGAACCGAGAACATAAGCCCATTTAGCGTCCTCGAAACAAATCTGCTGTGTTGACTGACAAATCTCATAAGGGTCGAAACCACGAGCTTTGCAGAGGTCACGGGCTTCGTTGAGACCAGCCTCGCCCTCTTTGAAACCATATTCTTTAAGAGCCTTATTCACCTGAGGAATGCGGCCTGCGAAATCTTCAAATAATGCCATATTTCTTCTCCTTATTCCTTTCTTGGGTCAATAAGTTTAACCATGCCCTGATCAGCTGTTACACGACCGTAGTGTGTGCGAGCCTTCTCGATAGCCTCTTTTGGCTCAACGCCAGCTTTGAGAGCGTCCATCAATTTACCGAAGTTGATACAGTTGTAACCGATAATCTGGTTGTCCTTGTCGATTGCACATGTCTCAACATAACCTTCTGTCATTTCGAGGTAGCGAGGACCAGTTTTGCGAGTAGCAAACATAGTTCCAACCTGTGAGCGGAGATTTTTTCCCAAATCTTCGAGAGAAGCACCAACTTTGAGACCGTCTTTTGAGTATGCAGACTGGCTTCGTCCGTAAACGATCTGGAGGAAAAGCTCGCGCATAGCTGTGTTGATAGCGTCACAAACGAGGTCAGTGTTAAGAGCCTCAAGCAAAGTTTTTCCAATCAAGATTTCTGAAGCCATAGCAGCTGAGTGAGTCATGCCTGAGCAGCCGATTGTCTCAACCAAAGCCTCTTCGATGATACCGTTCTTAACATTCAAAGAAAGTTTGCAAGCGCCCTGCTGTGGTGCGCACCAACCGATACCATGTGTAAATCCAGATACATCTTCGATTTTTTTAACCTGTACCCACTCGCCTTCCTCAGGGATTGGTGCAGGACCATGATATGCGCCCTTAGCCAAAGGACACATATGTTCCACTTCTGCAGTGTAAGTCATGTAATGCTCCTATAAAAAAGATTATTTAAAAAGAATAGCACAATTTCAGGGAGATAGCAATATTTAAATTTTATGACTTAAATTTCCTATCTTTCAATTTTTTTCATAATCCACACAAAGCTTGCCGTCAAAAATACGAATGTCACCACCCAGCTGAGCGGATATGAATAGAAAATGCTCTGGAATGTATGGAAACGCGGAATCTGGAAGAATGTGAAAAGATATACCATACGAAGCCCGCACGCCCCGACAAGAGTTACAATCATCGGCATGACTGAGTGCCCCACCCCGCGAATTGCGCTCGCCATGCAGTCCATCATGCCGCAGGTGCAGTAAGTCGCAAGAATCACGGAAAGCCTCAACATTCCGGCATCAACGACCAGAGGATTGTCTGAGTAAATTCCAAGCAAAGGTCTTCCGAAAAACAAGACTGTCATTCCAAGCACAAGGCCAACCGCGGTAACGACCAATTCTGCAATCACGATAAGCCGCTTGATTCTGTCGATTTTATTCGCGCCCATGTTCTGCCCCGCAAAAGTAAGCGTTCCCTGAGCAAAACTGTTCATCGATATGTAGACAAAGCCCTCTATGCTCTGAGCCGCGCTGTTCCCGGCAACCATAACCGCGCCAAAGGAATTCACGCCGGACTGAATCACCATGTTCGAGAAACTGAACAACATTCCCTGAAATCCGGCAGGCAGCCCGATTTTAATAATCCGAAGAATAATCTCACGGTCGCTATGGCCAAGGAGAAGTTTTCTGAAATCAAGACGGAATTCCTCATCCTCATGGCACAAAATCCACAATACGCAGGCGGCGGCAAAAACCTGACTCAAAACAGTGGCAAACGCAACTCCCGCAACATCCATATTGAAAAAAATCACGAAAATCAGGTTGAGGATTACATTGATTACACCAGCAACGAGAAGAATGTACAAAGGCCGCTTGGTATCTCCCTTCGCCCTGAGCAATGCCGCTCCGAAATTGTAGACCAGAGTAGCCGTGATTCCTCCGAAAAAGACCTTAAGATAAAGCGTTGAGAGAGGAAGAACATCTTCCGGCGATGCCATAAGAATCAGAATCTGCCTTGAAAACTTCAGTCCTATTCCAGTGAGCAGAAGCCCGCCAAACAGGCTCAAAACAATTGTCGTATGAACCGTGCGGTTAAGCTCAGCCTTTTTGCCAGCACCAAGAAAATTCGCCGCCACGACATTGCAGCCCACGCCAAGCCCGATGAAAAAATTGACCATAAGGTTGACCATGGAGCTTGTTGAGCCGACAGCCGCAAGGGAATTGTCACCCGCATACCGGCCGACGACAACAATGTCAGCAGCATTAAAGAGAAGCTGAAGGATTGAGCTGAGAATCAGAGGGACGGCGAATTTCACCAGTTTAGGGAAAATCGCCCCCTCAGTCATGTCAATTTGATTTTTGGACATTCTTACAAGAACAGAACTCTTGGGAAAATGAAATGCAGAACAGCCGCGATGATACAGAAAATTCCGAGATACTTACGGCCACCTTCATAGATATTCTGGACAGATTCTGGCAAAGTGATGGCAACATCGCTTCTGTCCTGATACCAGTCCAGCAAAAGAACTGCGCCAGCAGCAAGCCCTGCCAATGAAGGAATCAAGTCGCCGACGACCGGAACATCATACTGAATCGGAGAGAGGAATTTCATAAGGCCTGTGAGAGCCGAAAGGATTCCGACCACGAGCTGCAATGTCTTGTCACCGAGGAAAGGAACTGCAAGAGATTTCAATCCCGCTGCGGAAGAAGATTTTTTGTTTTTTGGAGAATCAGAATCACCTGCCCCGGAAGCATCTTCGTCAAGGTTCAAATCAAGGTCATCGTTCTCCGGATCAAAATCAGCGGAAGCCGAAGAAGCCCCTCCCTCAGCAAAAGGATCATCGGAATCAGAAAGCACGAGATTTGTCTCGCCCTCGCCTTTAACCGCATAAATAAAAATAAGACCTGCAACAAGGTTCAACAAGATTGACAAAAAATAAAACTG
This sequence comes from Treponema sp., assembly GCF_017430385.1. GTDB lineage: Bacteria > Spirochaetota > Spirochaetia > Treponematales > Treponemataceae > Treponema_D. The sequence continues at coordinate 26,994 of NZ_JAFRNB010000050.1, read as the reverse complement.
CAGCATAAAATCCTCACTCGCAAGGCACGGCTATCGCTTTTCGACCGGGCATTCAAGGCTCAGAAGAGCTTCGCCCATACCGCAAACCGCACCAATCCTTATTATATCATAATCGGAAAAAGTTGTCCGCAAGAATAGTTCATTTCCCTCGTATTTTCCAATCAGTTTTTCCTCTGCGACAGCCCCGCCGTCCTTATCGTAAGCCGTCACGGTCGCCCAGACAGGAACACCTTCCGTAAAATCAGACTTTACCTTTTTCCCGGCCTCATTGAACTTCACGCTCGCATAAACTGAATCATCGTAAGAAAAAGCCGACGCGGAGACATCAACTTTGTTCAGAGTACCGCTCTTTTTTTCCGGCCCGAAATATCGCACGAAAAGAATGATGCCGAAAGTAAAAACAATAGTGACAAAAAGCAGCCTGTTGGCCTTTGTCGCGACAAGTGATTTTAAAAGGCCGCCCTTGTACGGTTTGAACTCCCCGGAATAATAATCCCGCACGATTTTTGGAGCACGCTTGAGCCGTTCCGCCCGGCTGTAATGGAAAACAAGGTTCTCCTCCGGGTTCTGATTTTCATCGCGTGTTTCCTCAATCTTTGACAAATCCATAGAAAGCCTCTACTGATTGATGAACGAAGCCAAAAGCGAATCAGTGCGCCACCATACAGCCTGCGCGTTCTCGCTGCGCACGAAAAGCCCCGAAATGATTCCGTTTCCGCTCAAAGAAAGCGTGTAATAAAGATTCTTTGAGTGATCTACAGAAAGCGAGCGTTTGACAATCCTCTGTCCGTCAGGCTGAACCATCTGCACGATAAAGCCCTCCTCGTTCGGAACGATGAAGAAGAACCATCCGTTCTCCGTGACTCCCAAAAGGTCAAAAGGAAGGTTGTAAATCTCTTTGGTCAAATTTTCCGTAACAGAATATTCGTAAGGCGGAATTTCCAGAGGCTCGTCATAAAGCGCAGTCTCGACATTCAACGGACACAGAAGCGTTGTGTAATAGTCAATTCCAGACTGAACCTTGAGGGCTGAATCAAGCGAGGCCATGTAATAATCAACTTTGACATAAAGCTTATGCCCGGAATTATCAGGAACGATGTTGCCGATTGAAATGTATGCAGGCACTTCCGAAGAATCATCGCGCTGAACTTTCGGAACAGAATTCTGCGAAACAGGAATAGTATATAGAAGGAATCCGTTCGTATTGAACCAATAAACTATGAATCCGTCATTGCTCGTGCAGACTACGACAAGCTCATTCTCTCGCGTGGTATAAATATTCTTGACATAAGGGAAAGGCGTGCCCCCAGGCCCCTGCTGCCCCAGATAATCGATGAATTTTCCGGCCGAGTCAAAACGAAGCACGACCGATGACAAAAGCAGGCGGTTCGCATCATCATGCTCCTGCCGCTCCAAAGGAAGGGTGTCAACCGCGTAGATATATTTTCGAGAATCAACTGTGAGAGGCCCCAGCGTGTTGAACGGGTAAGACACCGCTTTTTTGATTGAATTCGTGGAATTTTTCTCGGCAAATGTGACATTCTTAAGGTACTCGTCGTTGTAATAAAGGCTGAGCAAGTCGCCGTAAGAATTAAGCTCAAGGATTTTTTTGGACTCTCCGTTCGCGATATAGAAGAAACCGTCGCGCATCGTCATGTAAGTGCGGATGCTGCCGGTCTTTGCGAGGTCAAAAAGATTAAGCTCATCCTCGAAATTTCCGTAACCGAGGGTAAAAAGGGCATTTTCGCCGACCAGATGAACCTGATTTGACTTGTTGCAGGCTAAGAACAAAAAAGAAAAGGCACATGAAAGAATCAAAATAATTTTTTTCATGCGCCTATTATACAAAATTTAAAGGGGGAAGTCTCCCCCTCGCTCCAACCGCTTTGCGTTTTCCGCTACCCTCTCTCCTGGGGTAGGGAGCCGGTCGCCGAAGGCGAAGAAACTCACGAGGTGAGTTTCTAGACGAGTCTCGGTGAAGGCTATGCCTGAACCGCGCCCCAAGCCCCTAAGAATTCTGCGAGTTTTGCATTTGCAAAACTCGATAGTGAGCGACAGCGAACGATCAACGCCCCGACTACTCGGTTGTGAGGATATTATATGCTTCCATCGGATCCTTGCAAGCAAGGAGAGCCTCGCGGACTTCCTTGCCCTTGAGCTTAGAGCTGAAGAAGCTGAGTGTCTGCAAGTAGTATGAGTGCTGGTTGTAAGCAGCCGCAATCATGATGAGGATGCGGACAGGAGAATCATCGATTGTCTGGAAGTCGAGCAAATCGTGCTTGCAGATACCAACGCTCATTACCAAATCGGTGACAGAAGAAAGGCGTACATGAGGAATTGCGATTCCGCGGCCAATAGCCGTAGACATAAGTTCCTCGCGCTTGAGGATTTCGTCAACAAGCTCCTTCTCGTTCTTAATCTGAGGCGCAGTCGCAAGGTTCTGAGCAAGAGCAACGATTGCGTCATGCTTAGTAGAATGCTCGATGAACACGATGCGGTCAGGAGAGAGAATGTTTTTTACAGCGACGATGTGGCTCGGCTCGGCCGGTTTCTGAGAAGAGGAAAGCCTCTCGTTCACCCATTTCTCGATTTCTGATTTTTTAAAGCGCCATACCGTGCCGATTTTGCCGGCCGGGATTTCACCTTTCTGCGCCCAATCATAAACTGTTCTTTCCGAAACTCGGAGATATTTTGCAACTTCTTCGATTGTAAGAATATCGTCTCCCACGATGTACTCCTTGATTTTTACTTTTAATTGAAATTATGCACATATTTTGCAAACTTTGCGGTATTTTGTCAAGCATTATAATTCCGATGTAAAAATCAAGAAATACAAGGCTTTTTTTGGAATATAACGACATTTTAATCAGCAAGTTCATGCAGACTGTCGAAAGGATAAAGCTCGCCCAAAGTCGAATGAACAAGATTGTCAGCGTTCGGCCCAAAAAGAACAGGAACGCTGCCCTCTCCAAATTCAGAAAGAACCTGCCGGCATGCACCGCAAGGGCCTACAGGATAATCAGATTTTGGCGTTGCGATTGCCACCGCAAGGATTCTTCTCGCGCCCTCGCTCACGGCATTGAACATAGCAGTCCTTTCAGCGCAGTTCGTAAGCCCGAAAGAACGGTTCTCAATATTGCAGCCTGTGAAAATTCTTCCGTCACCAGTCAGGATTGCGGCTCCGACCGGGAATTTTGAGTACGGAGAATAAGAGAGTTTTGAGGCCTGCACCGCCAAGTCAAAAAGCTCAAGTAATTTTTCTTCTGTAATGACAATATTTTCCATAATAATCAGCCTCCTCGTTTTTGGAAAAGTCTTTAACAACAAGTCAATATTCTCTATAATAACATAGTATGAACAAAAATGTAAAAATAATTGCGCCAATATTCATTTTTTTGGTGATTTTATATGCCATAATTGCATCCAGGCCTCTCTCGCAGGAAATTCAGTTTATTCCAGTATGGACAATTGATTTGGAATCCTACACAAAAAGTGAGAACGAAGCCCCGCTTCCCGAAGATTTCAACGAGGCGGTTTCATTCAAGCTCGGCCAGACACTCGGATATTTCACAAAAGACGGCAAAATCCTCAGCTACATCACTTTTCCATACAAGGCTACAATCTCGGACGACTTCTATGCCCTTTACGGAACTTCATCAGAAGAGATTCAGATTCAGTCTCCTTCTGGAACAGAAATCGGTAAGATTCAAGTAACAGGTTTCCCTTATTTCTCAAAAGACCGCAAATTCATCTTCCTTCCTGGCGGCTCATCTTTCTCAAAGCTCAACGAAGACGGCTCGGTTGCATGGACTTACGAGGGATTCACTCCGCTCACGGCATTCTCATCTTCAAAAACAGGTATCGTAGCGGGATTTTCAGACGGGAAAGTCATCGGATTTGACAACGACGGCAACATCACGCAGGAATACAATCCGGGCGGCAGCAACTACGAGGTCATCCTTGGCGCGGACATTTCCGACAGCTCAAAATACATCGCAACCCTCTCAGGTCAGGGCGGTCAGCGTTTCGTAATCTCCAAAAAGACGGACGCAAGCTACGGGGCGCACACTTCAATCGTATTCTACAAATCAATGGCAAATGAACTCAACCGTCAGGTTCTCATAAAGTTCAGCCGTGACGAAAAAAAGGTCTTCTACAACAGTGCGAACGGAATCGGCATCGTAAACTGCAGGAATTTCAGGAACACAGAGCTTCCGATTAAGGGCAAAATCCTTTCAATTCTCGAATCAGAAAGCGGCAACGAAATTTTCGTCCTCAGCAAAGAAGGCAAAACTTACACAGTCTCGACAATCGAATCTTTCGACGCATTCTCAGGCTCCTTCTCATTCGAGGCAGAAAGTGCCTGCATCGCCGTCAAGGACAACTCGCTCTTCGTCGGCCGTGACGGAAAAATCTCACGAATTGACATAATTCACAAATAAAAGGGAATAAAAATGAAAAAACTGATTTTTGGCATTTGCGCTTCACTCATAATTCCGGCTCTTTGCGTTCCCGCACTTTTTGCATTTGACTGGCCGCAGAACGAAATTCTTTCCGACTCATTTTTCTCATATTTCGGTCAGCTCAGGGGCGGCACAATCGGAACTTCCCTTGTATTTTCAGAAAGCCGTGAAGTAAAGGCCGCTGACGACGGAAAAGTCCTTGCAATAATCTCAGAGCATGACGAGGACGAGCTTTTTGAAAGCACTTTGGGCAATGCGGCAATTCTCGCGCACAAAGATGACCTCATCACAGTCTACGCAAACCTTGACTCACAGGATTTGGATTCACTTTACAAAATGAGCGATGTCAAATCAGGCACAGTTTTCGGCGGAATCGGCAGCTCAGGCTGGCAGCAGGGCGAAGGCTGCCTTGAATTTCAGGTTCTCGACACCAAAAACCGCACTTACATCAATCCACGAATTCTCATGCCACGAATCGGCAAGGAACTCCAGCTCACAATAAAGGATGTAAAGGCAATCAGCAAAAAAGGCGTGAGCTACGACCTCGGAACGGTAAAGACAATGCCTTCAGGAGTCTACCAGCTTTACCGCGAGCGGCAGGAAATCGCAATGCCTTACAAAACTACGGTCTATATCAACGGTGCCGTCGCGGAGGCACTTTCTTACGACACGCTCTCCGAGAAAAACGGAAAAATCAGCGTCACAGGCAAAAAGAACTACGATGTCAAAGTCATGTACCCGGACAAAGAAAGTCAGTTCTTGGGCGAGGTAACAATCACCAAGGGCAAGAATTCAATCATGGTTGTCGCTTCGGACATTTTGGGGAAAGAAAAACAAATTTTATACACAATTGAAGCCAGATAAGTCAAAAAAAAAGATACTTTTGTCATATAAAATAGTGGCTTTAATCATAACGCATTTTAAAATAATGCCTTATAATTATCAACGAAAACGATATAGAGTAAACTAGGGGAAAACCATGATAGACATCTCGGCTATTAAACATAATTCTTATGACAAATACTGCTATCCTTTGGACAAGGACAATTTACAAATAAGCATTGAGACAGGAACGGAAGTTACGGCTGTATTTCTCATCTGGGGCGATCCTTTCCAGAGCATTCAAAAACAGGGGCGATGGACATGGAAAAGCGAGCGCGTACCTGTAAAATCCTGCAGAAGGCTGCCAGACGGTCTTTTCTGGACAACAACGGTCCGCCCGGAATTCAAACGATGCAAATACTATTTTGAGCTTCACTCAAGCGAAGAAGTCAAGCTTTATTTCGAGGACGGATTTTATTCAGAAGCGCAAATAGAAGCTCAGAACGAGGCCAGCCCATTCATGTTCCCATGGATGAACGAAGCCGACATCGTAAAACCACCGAAATGGGCCGAAGAAACTGTCTGGTATCAGATTTTCCCGGCTCGATTTTGCCGTGGCAGCGATTCACCTCCAATTCCAGACCTGCTTCCCTGGGCAGACTCCGAGCATGTCGTTAAAAATGACGAAAAATACGGCGGAAACCTCTCAGGCATCATCGAAAGGATTCCGTATCTCGATGATTTGGGCATAAACGGCTTGTACCTCAATCCAATCAATCTTTCTGACTCACAGCACAAATACGACACCACGGATTATCTCAAGATTGACCCGGAATTCGGCGATGAGGAAACACTTATCAAGCTCGTAAAAGAAGCCCACGCACACAAAATGCATGTCATGCTCGACGGAGTTTTCAATCACTCAGGCTGGAATTTCTTCGCATGGCAGGATGTCGTAAAAAACAGGGAAAACTCAAAATACAAAGACTGGTACTTCATCAATGACTTTGGCTTCAAGGATGTTCCGAACGACAACGCCGCTAACGGCTATTTCTACGCATTCGCATTCTCGGACTTCATGCCTAAACTCAACACGAACAATCCTGAAGTACGCGATTACATCTGCTCGGTATGCGAGACTTGGGTAAAAAAATATGACATCGATGCAATCCGCCTTGATGTCGCAAACGAACTTTCCCATGAATTATGCCGCGAGCTAAGGGCAAGGCTGCTTGCAATAAAACCGGACTTTTTCATCGTCGGAGAAATCTGGAACAACTCACAGCCATGGCTCCGTGGCCCGGAATTTGATTCGGTAATCAATTATCCGCTGAGAACGGCAATCTATCACTTTGCGGCTCATCAGGAAAAGGATGTACGATTCCTTGAAGAAGTCCTAAACAAATGCCTCACACAGTACACAAGACAAACGGAGCGGGTTCTCATCAACCAGATGGACAGCCATGACACAATCCGCCTTATCTCACGCACAAGCGGCAACACGGACGGAACTCTGCTTCAGTTCGCGCTCATTCTTGCTCTTCCAGGAGCGGCCTGCATGTATTACGGCACGGAAATTCTTCTTCCAGGCGGAGAAGACCCGGACTGCCGAAGATGCATGCCATGGAAGGAAATCAAGAAGGGCAAGTTCGACGACGCTTTCCTCTTCATGCGGAAACTCGTCCACCTCAGAAGGGAGCACGCATCTTTGCGAAGCGATGAATTCTCATTCAAATATGCCCCGAATGATCTTCTTGGAAAGCACAGGGTCGTAATAATCGAAAAGAATGACAGCGAGAGTGGCGAAAAAATTCTCTGCTTCTTCAATTTCGGAAGAACGACTTTCGCTCTCAAAGGCGAATTTGACGCAGAGAACAAGACAGTCCTTCTGTCACGACATTTTGAGGACAACAGAAATCTCCTTCCAGGCGGTTACTTGATGCTCAAAAAGTAAAAATAAAATTAAAAAAATCAGAATTATTCAAAAGAATTTTTTTGACTTAAAAAAAATAGAATGATATATTTAAAATATGACAAATACACCCGTTGTAACAAAGAACCAGGCTTATAAAGAGAGTTTTCAGCGGGGAACTATTGTGTTTCCCGTGCAGTACAGCATGTGCAACACAACTGATGCTCACTATGATCTGCCTCTTCATTGGCATAATGAGTTTGAGATTATCCATATCATCACAGGCAACTATAATATTTTTGTTGAAGACAAGGAAATAAAGCTCAACAAAAATGATATTTGCATAATTCCGAAGGATGTCGTTCATGGTGACGCTCAGGACAAGGGCATGGCTCTCTATGAGTCAATTGTTTTTGACATCGATATGCTTCGTCTCCATAGCTATAGTCCAGATACTTTTTTCACGGACATTCTCAACGGAAATATTATTCTTGATAATCACATCAGTTCAAAGCATCCGGCTATTCTCGATGCACTCAGCAAGGCTCTTGAGGTTCTTAAGACAAAAAGCGAAGCTTACGACCTCATTGCCACGGGCTGGCTCATGATTTTCTTCGGTCTGCTCAAAAAAGAACACCTTTACCGCAAAAAGAATCTTCTTCTCCAAAAAAACAAAGTCGTACGCACAGATCAGATAAGCAGCGTCCTCAATATGATTCGCAAGGATTACGCAAAGGAAATCACATTGCAGCAGATGGCCGACTCAGTTTCGCTGTCACCAAAGTATTTCTGCCGTCTCTTTAAGGAAAACACAGACCACACGCCTATCGAATACCTCAACTGGTTCCGCGTAAACAGGGCATGTACCCTTCTCCGCGAGACAGACGAAAAGCTTCTGGACATAGCAATGCAGTGCGGCTTCAATGATTTCAGTTATTTTACGAAAATTTTCCGACGATATAAAGGATTGCCGCCATCAAAATACAGGCAATTTGACCCTGCAAAGGCAAAGGAAATAATTATTGACCCGGATTATATTTGGGAAAAGAATCATCCAGAAGAGGCCGAAGCCTCCCCTGAATATGAGGAAGAATTTATTTAAGATCTGAAACGACAACTGTTGACCGGGCAGGGAGCTTGATTTTTGTGATGGCTCCGTCTGCTCCGTCAATTGAAGTCTCAATTCCGTTTGAGCAGAACGCCATCTTGAAATTCCTGTAATCAGCAGGAACTTCAATTTCTACAGGCGATGCAGAAACATTAATCATTACGAAAGCAGTCTCCTCATCGCTCTTCATCTGCCATGATGAAACAGAATCGTTTCCAGTGCTTACAGCCTTGAATCGTCCGGCATACAAAGCCGGGTGAGATGTCCTGAGACGAATCAGGCGTTTGTAATACTGAAGGAGAGAATCAGGATCTTTTTCCTGCTCAGCAACAGAAACTGTCTTCATGTTGTAGCGAGACTCAGACCAGGTTGTCTGAAGCTTATCCTTAGTCTTACCATTTGAGCTGACAATATTCCAGAGCATTGGAGTGCGCTTTGATGGATCATCTGTTCCGCTTCTCATGGCAATTTCCTCGCCGTAATACATGAACGGAACTCCTTCCGTGAGCATATAAAGGCTTGCCGCAACCTTGCACATATCATAGTCCCCGCGAAGAATACCTGCAGCGCGAGGCTCGTCATGATTTGAAAGGAAAGGAGCATCAATATAATCAGGATTTGACTCAGCAAGCTTTTCATATTCAGCCTGCATTCCATTTGCGAAGGAATTGTTGCCGTCATCACCGGACTTTACCATATCAAGGATTCTGTTTCCCATGTCAAAATGAAAGTCAGAACCGAGACCTGCAATATAACGCGCACGAATGGAATTGTTTTCCCAGACCTCGCCGACATTGTAGCAGTCAGGTTTTACGCTTTTGTTGTAGTCAGTAAGTTCCTTCCACCATGCGACACCCTGCTTGACAGAATCAGTTCCGGCCGGAGTCTTTGCGCTGTTGTATACATGGCAGGCAGCATCATAACGGAAGCCGGAAACGCCTTTGTCGAACCAGAATTTCATGATTTTTTTGAATTCAGCACGAACTTCCGGGCTGTCAAGGTTAAAGTCAGGCATGTCAGGCACGAAAAGGCCTGAATAATAGTTTCCTGTGTATTTTTTGTCCTCATTCCAGACTTTATGACCCCACATCTGCTGGTTGATGTTGTATCGTTTGTCATCAGCCTTAATCCAGCGGTACCATGTATGATGAGGATCTGACGGATCTCTTCCTGCCTGGAACCACTCGGTATATCTTGAAGAATGGTTGCAAGTCATATCGATGATGACAGATATTCCGCGCTTGTCACATTCCTTCAAAAGTCGCTCAAAATCTTCCATTGTACCGTAGTCAGGATTGACGGCATAATAATCATCGACATCATAACCGTGATATGACTGGCTTGGGAAAATCGGCAGGAGCCAGATTCCGGTGATTCCCAAATCGGTTGTCGTATTGTCATCACCATCGTTGAGGTAATCAAGTTTCTGAATGATTCCGTTGAAATCACCAATTCCGTCTCCATTGCTGTCTGCGAAAGAACGGACGAAAAGGCTGTAATAAACGCCCTGTTTTGCTCCCTTTGCCGTCCTGACAACAGGAGCAAGATCGCGAGAGGCATCTGCGACCTTGGCAGTGCTTCCACAACTTAAGAATCCGAGGGAAGCCAGAGAAACAAGGCCGAATGTCGCGTTTCTTAAAAATCTGATTTTCTTCATTACTCTTTTCCTCCAGTGCCTGCGAGAGACATGAGGAGTGATTTCTGTCCCATTACGAAGAAAATTACGAAAGGAATTGCGACCAGAATTGCACCCGCAGCGAACATTGTGAAGTTGTCGTTTGAACGGCCGTTGATAAGCTCGTACAAGCCGACAGCGAGAGTCTTTTTGTCGTCACTTCGCAATACCAGTTTAGGGAAGATGAAGTCCATCCACGGACCGGTGAAGCTTGTGAGGGCAAGGAATACAATCTGAGGGCGGGCGGTAGGAATTACGACCTTGACGAATGCCTTGAAAGGCGTAGCTCCGTCAATGTATGCCGCCTCAGCGATATCTTTTGAAACTGTATCGAAATAGCCCTTCATGAGCCATGCGTTGTATGGAATGCTTCCTGTCGCATAGACAAGAACCAGGCCCCAGAGAGTGTTGAGGGCATTGATTTTCCACAAAAGGACATAGACCGCAACCATTCCGATAAAGCCCGGGAACATTTGGAGAACGAGCATGGAGGCCATGACGGTCTTCTTGAACGGAAACCAGAAGCGTGAGAAGATGTAACCCGTGAAACTGCATACGAAAACCGTGATTACAGTGTTCATGCAGGCAATTTTAAGAGTATTGAAGAACCAGTGGCCGTAATTTGTCTCCGTAAACAGCCTTCGGAACTGCATGAGTGAGAAAGGCTTTGAAAAAGGCACGGTTCCTACAGCCGAAAGGGAGTTCTCTGAGATGAAAGCCGCACTGACAGTAAAGGCGACAGGATAAAGAATCAGGATAGCCTGAAGAATCAAAATGACTTTCAAAATCGTGAGCGATACGCCGCTCCCGCTGAATCTGAATCTGCTGTTCATTATATCTCTCCTTCTTTGAATGATTTGGTTCGCATAAAGTTATACAATCCGAACGGAACAAGAACGACAAATACGAGGATTGACAGAACTGAAGCGAGGTTGTACTGGTTTGAGTTCATGGTGAGTTTGTAAATCCATGTAATCAAGTTGTCCGTACTTCCTGCCTGAGTCGCAATGCTGAGGTTGAGCGCATCTGCACCGCCTCCAATCTTGAGTGAAGGGCCGCCGCCTGTAAGGAAGAAGATTGCACCGAAACTGTTGATGTTTCCCGCAAACTGCATGATGAGGTTCGGCTTGAGCTGATACATTACCATCGGGAGAGTGATTGAGCGGAACTGCTGCCATCGGCTTGCACCGTCAATTCCCGCGGCCTCATAAAGTGAGTTTGAAATCGCCGTCATAGATGATGTGACGAGAACCATTGAATACGGGAAGCCAATCCAGATATTTACAAGGATAAGGGTGACTTTAGCCATGTTAGGATCAGAAAGCCATGGAACGGCCTTCATTCCGATTGAATGGAGCATTACATTTATCGGGCCCATAGTGCCGTTCAAGAGGTTCGCCCAGACAAAGAGCGAAAGCATCTGAGGAATGGCATAAGGCAGGATGAAAATCGTGCGGTAAATCTGAGGGAGCTTGATTCGTTTGTCCAAAAGGACTACGGAGAAGAAGAATCCGACAAAGAAACATGTGAAAGTAGCAAAAACAGCCCATGTGAGCGTCCATGTTGCTACATGACCAAAAGCCTTGAGCCATTCGCCGTTGCCTGTCTGAGAAGAAGAAGAGAACATTGTCTTGAAGTTCTCAAATCCTACCCAGTCAACGAGATTGTTAGGCGGAATATGGTCAGGAGAAGAATAGTTAGTGAAAGCGACGAGAGCCGAGAACAAGAGAGGCATGACAGTGAAGAACAGCATCATAATTACGGCAGGAGCAACACCCATAATAGGGAATGAATTCTGAGACATGTCATTTCTTGTCTGCTGTCTTGTAGGGAATCTGTTTTTTGCGACAATCTTTTCACCGTCACGGCGCGCAGAGAAAATCGTCGAAACATACATAAAGATGAAAATCGCAAGGAGAATAACAACGATAAGACCGTTAATCATCATGAAGATTGAGTGGTCGCGCTCAGCAACAGGCAGCTCAGGATGAGGATCACCGAGAGTCACGAGGCCAGTAAGACCAGCGATTATCGTATTATTGCAAAAAACAAGATTTACAAAATCCAAGAAGAAGAAAAGCATACCGTTCAATGCTTTTAGAAGGAAATTGCTACCTTCATAATAAATCGAATCGAAAAATTCGCCCGGTATGTAGACATCAAAAATTCCGAGAATAATATCAATGAGGACATAAGCCTCAAACAACATCAGAAGTGTACCGCGAAAACGCTGTTTGAGGACGGCAAACTGCCCCAAGCCCATGTAACAACAGGAAGCTCGCATAGCCTTCTGTGGCAGCCGGGGGTCAATTTTCTGATTCTCATTAACTGTATCTGTAGTGCTCATGTTTCACTCCCTGCACAATTTTAAATAAAACCTGAGCATCAATCAAAAAGACTGATGCTCAGGGCAAATTAATAAATTAATGGTTATTTAGCACTGTCCATTGCGGCAGCAGCACCGTTCAAATCTTTTACGACATCATCGCCGTCCCAAATTCCGGCATAAGCCGCACCCATTGCAGACCAGTAAGTGTTCATCTGTGGGATAGTTGGCATTGGAATAGCGTATTTTGTCTGCTCAAGGATTCCGTTGCTCAAAGGATCATTTGTCTTGATATCCTTGCGAGGTGGAATCTGTTTTGTGAGCTCGAATCGTTTTTCGAGGTTAGCTTTCTGAGTGAGGAAGTCAGCGAATTCTGCTGCTTCTGTAGGATGCTCTGAATATGAGCTTACGAAAGCAAGGCGAACGCCTGAGAATGATGTAGCAGGCTGAGACATTCCTGGGAAAGCAGGAAGAGGAGCGATACCGAAGTTCATCTTGAGGCGTGTGAGCTGTTCAATCTTCCATGGACCAGTAATGAGCATTGCAGCTTTTCCAGAAGTGAAAGAAGAATCACAGAAATCGCCTGTCATATCAGCAGAAGGAACATTGAGGAGCTTCTTGCGGAGGCTCTGGAAATACTGGAGACCTTTTACAGCCTCTTCGCTGTTGATGTTGTGCTGCTTGCGGTCATTGCCATTTGGGCCGAAGAGCTGTGCACCGTAAGAGCTCATGAACATATAGTCATAGTAACCATCAGCAACTGGCCAAACCAAAGCGTATTTGCGCTCAGACTCGTTGTTGAAAGATTTTGAGAACTCGATGATTTCTTCCCAAGTTTTTGGCGGGTTCTTAATCAAGTCCTTGTTATAGAAGAGAGCGTAAGTTTCGATTCCGATTGGATAGCCGTAAACTTTTCCATTATATGTTGATGCAACCTGAGCCGCATTTACGAACTGACCGATATAGCTTGAATTTTTGTTTTCAGCTACATGTCCACCATTGACCAATGCACCAATATGATCGTGTGGTGCAACGAAAACATCAGCACCTACTCCAGCAGGTCCGTCAAGTTCAATTTTTGCACGAGCATCTGTTGATTCAACATGCTCATACTCGATTTTTACATTTTTGTGAGTCTTCATGAACTCTTTGGCAGCCCACTCGACATACTTTCTTGCAGAATCGTCAGATTCCCAAACTTTAATAGTAACTTTGCCTGATGATTTTTTTGAGCGTGCGTTTCTTGCCGCAAACATATTGAGCGGAGCCAACATCGCAAGGGCAACAGCAGCACAAACAATTTTTTTCATTTTTAATTCCTCCTATCTATTTCTACGGCAAACTGCCGTTTTTTACTTAATGTGAATGATTGCAGCCGTAAGAGGCTCCAATGTGATTTTTTTACCACCGACCTTGACTCCAGAAGGAGAAGAAATCGGCGTTGTTCCGGCTTTTTCACCATCTGCCAGAACCTCAGCACCCTTCAGGGTTATGTCAGATTTAATGACAGTCTTTTTTCGGCTCGCATTGGCAGCGATAATCCAGTCACCGTCATCATTCTCGATTCTGTAAGCGAATACGAGCGATTTGTTCTGGTCATCGGAAAGCAAAACCGTGTTTTCTTTTATCTTTTTTGAATCAGCAATGCGGAATGCAGTGTTGCCGCGCCGGATTGCAATCAGCCCTTTCGTATAATCAAGAACTGACTGATAATCCTTGTCCAAAGTCCAGATAATCTGGTTGATATTATCGCTTGAATCGTAACTGTTGCGGACGAATTTTCCGACACATTCCTGTGTTGCGCCATTGACATTCGGCTTAGTCCGGCCACGCTCCTGACCGCCATGAAGGAAGCCGATTCCCTGTGCCGTAAGCGCAAGAAGATTGCCGAGCTTGATTCTTTTGATTATCTCAGCCTTATCCTTTGCATTTTCTTCTTTTAAACCGACATTATGCGCTATCAAATCATGAAGAGTAAGACCATCATGACATGTCATGTACTGGATATTTGCGCCAGGCTGATTCGTACCATAAGAACGCGGATTTCCTGTAATGCTGCGGAGCAAATCCAAGCCATTTGTTTCCTTGCCAGTGATAAGACCAAGCCCGGCCTCATTGAAACCTCCGGCCTTAAGCAAATCACGAAGCTCGTCATTGAAGACCGCAACATGGTCAGTCTTTCTCATGTAGCCCTGATCCATTCCGACAGTGCCTTTTTCTCCGTTGTACATGCGCCAGCCCTCACCAACAAAAAGGACATGAGGATTTACCTTTGCGCAGGCAGAATAAGCATTCTCAACGCTCTGAGCTTCCATGAGCCCCATGAGGTCGAATCGGAAACCATCAGCCTTGTACTCACGAACCCAGTGCTCCGTAGAATCCCTTACGATTTTTGCCATCATAGCATGTTCTGTAGCAGTGTCGTTGCCGCATCCAGAGTTAGCAGTGAAACGGCCGTTGTCATTCATTCGGAAATAATAGCCCGGAACGATGTCATCAAGGAATTGGGTTGTCGCCATGTGATTGTAAACTACATCAAGAAGAACCCCCAAGCCTGCCTTGTGACATTCATTAATAAGCTCACGGAGCTCACGAACCCTGCAATAAGGATCCGAAGGATCTGTGGCATACCAGCCTTCTGGTGTAAAATAATTGTGAGGGTCATATCCCCAGTTATAGTTGCTGTTTGCTACAACACCTCGGTCATCGTATTCACGGTTAGTCTCATTATTATAGAAGAAATTGAGCACAGGCATGAGCTGGACATGAGTGATTCCAAGTTCCTTGAGATAAGGAATCTTTTCGATGAAAGCCTTGTAAGTGCCCTTCTCTGCTTTTACGCCGGAATCTTCGCTGATTGTGAAGTCACGGACAGACATCTCATAAATCACCGCATCCTCACGCTTTTCAAGAGGATAATAATCGCCAGTCATACCGCCAGCAGGAAGAGATTTCGGGCTGCTCAAATCAACGATTGCCCCGCGCCCAACAGTTCCGTCATTTTTATAAGCGGCCATAGAGCGTGCATAAGGATCGAGAACCGTCACAGTCCCCTTTGAATTAGTCAATGTGAAGTCATAGAAGAAACCGTCCGGATCAACCTTGCCGAAACTTGCTGACCACACGCCTGTAGAAGAATTCTTTTCCATGCTTACAGTGAAGTCCGGAACCGTAGCATTGTCTTTTTTGTAAAGATTTACGACAGCCTTTGAAGATGTCGGCGCCCACAACTTGAAAGAAGCGGAACCCTTGCTGTACACCGCACCAAGAACCGTATCGGCAGGTGGAATCGTTTCCATTGCAAGGGAAAGAGAAAGCTTGAGAGAATTTACTTTGGCTTCCCCCTGGAAATCAGCATTTGACACAGTGAGGTTGTCGCTTGGGTCAACCTTATCAGCCAAAGTGATTTTTACATTTTCTGCCATATTATCCTCCGGATTTTTTGAGTCCGCGTTTGAAACTTTTGAAATTTGAAGCGCACTGCCGTTTTTGCTGACAACGAAGCCAGAAGAATTTGAGCCGAGGCCATAAGCTCCAGAAAGAGAAAGTGAGATTTCATTTTGAGAAGTAAGCTCTGCCTTTGTGATTGACGGTTTGTAAGGAAGAGCCGCATAAGTATTCTGATCACCAGAGAAAATGGCGATTTTTTTTGATGTAGCAATGTTCCAGATACGGTCATCATTGCCGTCCTTTATCCAGTCACCGTCCTGACGAACAATAAGCCCGACAGTGCCTTCAGAAGAAACAAGTTTGTTTCCGCCAGTGTCAGAACCGTCAAGATGGAAGCGCATATAAGCAACGCCGTCTGACTCCTGCCAGTTTTGAGTGTATGGCCAGTTTGCAGTACCGTCGCCACCCGGAACAGCCCAGAGCCAAAGTGCCCAAGGACCATAATTTTTATCGTTTCGGACATAGTAGATTACAAGCTCGTCATCGCCCGGCTTTATTTTTGAATCAACGGAAAGAACATCTTTTAACTGAGAAGGAGAAGCATCATGAAAAGACCCCGGCTTACCGCTTTCGGCACAAATGGCTGAAAATGCGAAAGCAAAAGAGAGAGTAGCAAGAATCTTTTTAACAGCTGTAATTTTCATAACGACTCCAAAAGGCAGGGAAAAGGCACAAACTGTGCCCCTTCCCCAAAAACATACATAAGGAGGTATTGTTTTTTCCTAATTTAACTATAAAACTTATATCACTAAGAGTCAAAAATTTTCACTAATTTTTCACGATAAAGTTCCTTTTGTCATAATTTTTAACAATTCCGACACTTTAAGACAATTAAGACTTTTCAATGAGAAGAACACCGTCAGTTCCAACATTGAAAACAGCCTTTCCGTTTGTTACATCAGCCTCTGCCCCTGTGTAAGCATCTTTCACCTTGCTTGCACCGATTGAAGAGACATCAACCTCAAGGCTGCCGCCATTGGCTCCGAGGACAACGACAACTTTGTCATTTTCACGAACACGGCTGAACGCATATCCGCTGTCAACATTGATTTTTGAGTGAGTGCCTCCGCCTACAGCAGGATGTTTTTTCCGGAAATTGAGCATTTTTGTCCAGTGAGCATGAATTTCTGAATCGAAACTGTAGCCCAATGATGTGGTGTCACCAGCCCACGGCATCTGTGAACGATTTTTCTGATCTTTGTCACCGCCGAATGTTGCTGAAGAATCTTTTCGACCGGCTTCATCGCCATAGTAAATCTGGATTGCGCCAGGACACATAGCAAGAAGCGAGCCAGCAAGTTTTTGCTGAGCGACAGTTGAAGCATAAGCACCATAGAACAAGCCCTTCTGATCCTGGCTGCCAGTATCATGAGAAGAAATGTAGCTAAGGACATTGAATCCAGAATCCGAGTTGATTTTTGAGGCATAGTCAGAATATACAGATTCAATAGAAGAAGGATTTGAGACTGCACTTCCTGCCGCCGCACGGAAATCAAAGTTTATCATGGAATTGAAACCGCCGTTCGTATAGTAAGCATCTTTTGAAACTCCATGACCAAAATGCTCACCAGTCATCCAGAAATCGCCAGAATTAGCAATAACTTTGTCAGGATTAGCTTTTTTCCAGTCACGAAGAGCCTGAACACAGGCAACCTTCAACTGCTTCCAGCTTTCTTTTTCTACATGCTTTGCCGTATCACAGCGGAAACCGTCAATTCCGAACTCACGCACCCATGACGAGAGCCAGTAAATGAGATAATCGCGCACTGTGTAGCCGCTTTTCTCCTCGAATTTCACGACCTCATAGCCTTCAGTCGGATAGAAGTCCTTCATCGCATCGGTGTGCTTTGTTTTAAGGAATTTAGGCAATGAGACTGCCTTGTCTCCTTCAGTAATGAAATCAGGAAGTGAGCCACCACAAGAGCCGGTCAGATCTCCGCTACCAGTCTTGTAATGAGAGCAAAGGCCGGCACGAATCCATGAACCGCCCCACCAGTCATCCCAGCCATGGAAATCAGCGCCATATTTGATGTAGTCATGGTACTTGTTCAAAGTGATAGTAGTATTTCCATGGACATAACTTGAAGTCATAACATCAGGATATAAATGAACAGCATCCTCAATCGTGTTGTAGCCAGGATGATTCATGACCACATCCATAACGACACGGATTCCTTTTGCATGAGCCGCATCCACGAAAGCCGTAAATTCTTCCTTTGTACCAATATTTGCATCAATATTGGTATAATCCATCGCGTAGTAACCATGATAAGGATAATACTTGAACTCATTTGAGCCGCCGACACACCATCCATGAATCTGCTCGTACGGACAGCTAATCCATATTGCGTTCACGCCAAGAGACTCAAGATAATCAAGTTTGTCGGTTAAGCCCTTTATGTCTCCGCCGAAGAATTTTCCTGCATCGGCCTTTGCTGATGGAGAGCCTTTTTCTCTTCCATAAGAAGTATCATTCGAAGTGTTGCCGTTATAAAAACGGTCTATGAGAACGAAATACACGCTCGCGTTATCCCAGAAATCAGAATTCACGGAATAATCATCGGGAATGTCGGAAGTTGCCCATGCTTTTGTGGAAGCAGGAGCAACGACAACAGGATCTTCATCCTCTTCCTTTTTGCAGGAAAGCAATGCAGAAGAAAGTAACACAGTTCCAGTCAATGCAAGAAGGATTTTAGTTGAAATAAGTTTTTTCATATCGTCCTCCGCTAGTTGATCTTGATGATTTGGAATGAAGTTGCAGGAAGATAAAGCGGGGTCTCACCAGCAACAACATTATCCCCCTCTGTCACTTCACCAGAACTTTCATTAATAACAACTTTTTTGCCATTTTCCTGATATTTTTCTGTATTATAAAGAGTCTTAGTACCATTAAAATAGACAACATAATTTCCGTTAGAACCATTGCAAGTATATTTGACAACGCCA
This sequence comes from Treponema sp., assembly GCF_017430385.1. GTDB lineage: Bacteria > Spirochaetota > Spirochaetia > Treponematales > Treponemataceae > Treponema_D. The sequence continues at coordinate 8,292 of NZ_JAFRNB010000050.1, read as the reverse complement.
TCCTTTAACTTTTCAGCATTGCATGAAACTGGATCTGTAAATGCTTTTGCAGATTTTCTGAGAGCAATCAAGCCTTTGTAGGTGTTGTAAACATCATCATATTTACCAGTATTTTTGAAAGATAAATCAATAGTATTTACATCATCAATATTGTAAACTCCGGAACCATTTGTCCAGGTAATACCACCTTTTTTATCCGCCGCATAGCTGTCAGGATTGCCTTTCTTTGTCCTCAAGAACTCCTGTCCACCATTAAGGAACGGAGTTCCCTGTGAAAGAAGAACATAAGCCGCAGCAAGTTTGTCCTGTTTCTTTATTGTTGCCAAATCACCAGCATTTATTGGCTCAGACGGCCATGCAGTAGCAATCTTTCCATTTCTATCAGCTGCCTGTGTGTCATTAAGCTTCAAAGAATAAACTAGTTTGTCATACAAAGTAAAATTATCATGACACTCAACATAATGAATTGAAAGTCCAGTAATTCCAGTTTTGTTATGACCTGTATTCACACATTTCAAACCATTGATAATTGCAGTGTCAGAATTAACACCTTGAACCTGACCTACTTCAAAACCACCGAATTCAGATCCCTTGACAGTATTTCGGAATCCGTCCTCAAATGCACCATAACCAGAATCTCCAGAAGCCACGACCACAGTCGCACTGTTATTCACAAGACTTGTTCCGCCAGTCCATGGCTCGCCGTAAACCATAACTTTTTGATCAATCTGCTTAAGAGTATCGTAGATTTCTTTCATGGTCTCCTGCTCATGCAACCCCATGAGGTCAAATCGGAATCCATTAATATGATAGTCAAGCATCCAGTGTTTGAGAGAGTCGATCATGTATTTTTTGAACATTGGGGCAGCACTGTTAGTCTCGTTGCCACAGCCAGAACCATTGGAATAACTTCCGTCTGATTTCATGCGGTAATAATAGTAAGGAACTGTCGAGTCATAGAGGGAGCCTGTACCAGTTCCGCTAGTATGATTGTAAACCACATCCATAATTACGGCGATTCCAGCATCGTGGAGTTTTGAAATCATAGTTCTCATCTGAGCAACGGCAGCGGTTCCGTCTGGATTTGCTGAATAATAATCAACATATCGACCTTCCGGAACATTATAATGGTAAGGATTGTAGCCCCAGTTATAATTCTCGTCCGCATTGACCTGAGCATAGTCGAACATAGGGAGAATCTGAACATGTGTGATTCCCAAATCTTTGAGATGATTGATGATTTCGTCGTCAGCAAGTTCCGTGAATTTTCCTGTTGAAGTTGAGTTTACGGCACGGCTCCAGTCTCGGATGTGCATCTCGTAAATTACGGCATCATTGTATTTTGTACCTCCGAACGGGTTGTAATAACCATTCTGAGTTCCCCATGCTGTATCACGAGTTCCTGTTACTACTGCATTTGTATTAGAATTGATGTCAACAATCTGAGCCGCGATAGAGTCCGGGCTTGCACACTTTGCGTTAATATCACAGACATAATAAGTTTTGTCAGCGACTGTAATCTCATACTTGTAGTATTTTGCGCCGCTCACATCGACATTTGCCAAAGACCAGACACCTTTCTCGCCACGGTCCATCGGCTTCGGATAACCATTAATCGGAGTTCCCTTCAAAGTCTCGTCGGTAGTTGCTCCTGCGACTTTTTTTGCAACAGCTTCAGAAGAATAAGTTCCGATATCATTTACGCTCGCATAAAGACGAAGTTTGACACTTGAGGCCGTTGGTGCCCAAATTTTGAAAGTTGCATTTGTTCCATTAAGTGTAAGCCCCAAATCATCACCGGAATAAGTGTAATCACTAAGCGCACTCGCAAGAATGCCTGTTGTCGCGACAGCTTTTTCACCGAAAATCTCATGTTTTAAAGTCCAAGATTCTTTTGTGGCATCTATCGGAGAAGAAAGTGTTATGAGAAGATTCGTCGCCTTATTCTTTGATCGGTCATTTTTCGCATCATAGTTTACAACATCGGAAACAGAGATTGGAGTTCCGTCCGCAGCAGAAAAACTAAATCCATTTGCCGAAGCAGAAAGTTCCAGTCCGTAAGATACAGAAAGCTGTGCCTTGATTGTCGTAGCAGTTTCCGCACTTGCAGAAAGAATGCACTTCATGTTCTCACGGATAACATAAACATTTCCGTTATAGTACATAACTTTCTTTCCTGAGCTGAGCGGGAAAACTGTATCAGGAGTCTGGCCATCCCATGATGTCTTAGGTTTGATGATAAATTTGAAATCAGTTCCGCTGTCAATAGCAGACTGCATTTCAGAAGTAAGAGAAGATTTTGCACTGGTAAAATTAGCATAAGCAATGTTTGATGAAGAGTCCACATCAAAATTGACTGTCTTATTCACATCACCAGATGTAGTCCAGTTAAAAACAGTTTTGCTTGTATAACTCTCACCATCTTTATAATAGAAGAGAATTACATCATTTTCGTTCATTGTCTTAGCAAGTTCTGAACATTTTAAAACAATGTCGGGAAGCTCACCGACAGCACCGGGCGTAGTTCCGCTCTGCCCTGCTCCGCTACCAGCGTTTCCGCCTGAAACAACAGGGGAGCTGTCATCATCTGCAGTATTCTTACAGGCTACAAGCCCAAAAGAAAGAGCCGCTGCCATAACAAGTGGCAGGACTTTAAAGAATCTAATTTTTTTCATTTTTTCCTCCTTTTTATATATAAACAGGCAAGAATGTAGGATGAGACCACTTCACAAATGCCTGATAATTTACTATTTCTTGAATTATTCTGACTTTTTTCAAATCGCGTTGCCAAAAATGCAAAAATTTTGGAAATACTTATATGTAGGAAATCGTGAGCCTACAAGGAGTATTTATGACAAACACAAAAAGAACTTACAGCTTCAAGCCTTTCGAGGAACTTGAATTCAGCGACGATTTCATGTTCAAGAAAATCATGCACAATCCAGAGATTTGTGCTGGTGTAATCGAGCGACTTCTGAAAATCAAAGTCGCGCGCATCGAATACCCAGAACTGCAGAAAGAAATCGCACCGTACTACACGAGCAAAGGCGTTCGCCTAGATGTCTATGTAAAGGACAGCGATAAAATTTTTGACATCGAAATGCAGACCGCAAGATTCGATGCAATCGGAAAGCGAATGCGTTATTATCAGAGTATGCTAGACATTGATGACTTGATGAAGGGGAAAAAATACAAAGAACTTGATGAGAGCTATGTCATTTTCATCTGCAAGAATTCGCCGTTCGATGACTCTGATTTGTCAGTCTACACTTTCAAAAATATTTGCCTCGAAAATGCCGATGTCGAGCTTAATGACAAATCTCACAAGCTGATTTATAATGTTAGTGCGTATGAGAATGAACCGGATGAAGAATTGAAGGCATTTCTTCGCTTCATAAGCTCTGGAACCCCAAGCGATTCTTTCACCGACAGAATCAATGCGCTTATACTACAGGCGAAACAAGCCGAAGCCAACAAAACGGAGTATATGTCTATGAATTTGCACGATTACGATATGATGGAAATCGGGAAAGAAGAAGGGGCACTGGAGAAATCCATAGAAGCAGCGAAACTTCTTATAGAAAAATACAATATACCGCTAGAGCAAGCTTGTGCTGATTTAGGGATATCGCCAGATTTATTGAAAGAAGACATCAAGCAAAAAACTTCTATATAAGAATGTATTGACAATGATTTAACATGTTTTTTCAAAGAACAAAACATGACGGCTCATAGCGTGTGCTATGAACCGTCAGATATTTCCCGCAAGACTGTGCGGGGAAGCAGATTTAATTAGTATTAGTTAGCTTTTGTCCAAGTAACAGTGATATTACCATCTTTATATGTACAAGTAATATCAACCGGCAATCCTACAACTACAGGCCATTTAGCATTTTTGCCATCAACACCGAAATCATCTTTCCATGCAGAATTATTGCGGAATTTAAACTCAGCCCCTGGGAATGCCCCTTTCAGATTTTCGTTGCTAGAATTTGTTGTCTTCCATGATGCATAATCATATGTCCATGTAACAGTTGCAGCATCATAAGTTCCAATTACATCCGGACAGGCATTAGAATTGTCCGTACCCTTATTTCCACAGTTATTGAAAGCACCAGCAATTGTCGGTTTTACAGGATTAGCAGCAGTCGCATCACCAGGCACATTATTTGCAAAACCTTTGAGATAAATCTTTGAGATATTCAATGGGAAAGCTCCAAAATTTACCTTAGATGTCTCAATAAGGTTGATTACGCCAGTTACAGCGTCAGCATACAAGGTGTACTCTTTTCCATCAGCATAGCTTTCTGTAAGAAGAGTTGGAGTCTCAAATGCCACATTATTATCCCAATCATACGAATCTGCATCAGTATCAGTTGCTTTTGGAGGCACAGCACGGAAACCGAGAACGAATGTTGACTGACCAGGTTTGACATTTACAGTTTCTGCGAATGTATAGGCCAAGCCCTTCTCTGCACAAGCAAAAGCTGCTGCATCTGCTGGACTCCATTTTTCAAGGAGTTCTTTTAAAGTGCCATTCTTCTCGTTTGCTAGGAATTTACGACTTGAAGTTGGGTCATCCGAAGCTGTCAAATAATATTTGCTTGTTTCTGTCGCACTTGCAAGATTTGCAACATAAATCGCATTGATTTTGATTTCAGCCGCAGCTACAACTGGGTCAGCCTGTGTTACAGAAGTTGAATCAAGTTTAGATTTGTCAATTGTAAGCTCAACATCAAAATCACCGATACAATATGCAGGGAACATAAAGTTCGTACTTTTTGTATTTCCTTCACGGCTTGTTGGTGATGTAAGAAGACGAGGACCATCCTGTTTTTTCTCATTTACTGATGCAATAACAATCTCAGGACCAGCCCCAGCAGCAGTGTATGTTCGATTCCATCCACCGATATTTCCGCCGTTTACAGCTTTTCCGTAGAATTCAAATGATACCTTACCATCAGTGATAGTCTTTTTATGTTTTGTAGTGTCATACCAATCATCTTTGAATGTTCCTGTATCCGTATCGCTAATATCAGCACCACCAAATACGACATCAATTCCGTTGTTAGACTCAAGACCTGTAATTGTGACAGTGAACTTCTGGTTAGTTCCAGCCTTTGCTGTTTTTTTAATTTCAACGCCAGCAAGAGCTTCAATTTCAGCCTCTGTTTTTGGAAGAAGATCAAGGCTAATGCAAGCCAATGTTACATTAACAGGCTCATCAACTTTCTTTTCGAGAGTTGCTGTAGGAACGCCGTTTGCAATCACTACCTTAACCCATCGTGACTGGAGAGCTGCATCGCTTGTTCCAGCCGGGCTTGTCGGGATGCTGAGTTTCTGTGTCAAAGGCACAATATTGCCAGCAGAATTCTTTTTGGTTCCGAATACATAATCGTTTCCGACTTTGAGGTAGAACTCAAGAGTTCCTGCTGCGAATGTCTTGATGTCAGTACCTGTTTTGCCAGCCGCAATCTGTGAACGCTGGTATGCAACAGCCATTGAATCGCCGTCAAAGAGTCTTTTGTTGTCTGCACTAGTCTTGTAGATTGTTCCAGACTTGTGGCCGACAGTCTTGCTGTCTTTTGTGTAAGAATCAGCAACAGTACCTGTGAGGATAGCCACTGTATCATCAGTAACTTTTCCATCAGAAGCTTCTGTTATAGACTTAGCCTCACCCTTTTCATTTACGACAACTGCATGAAGCTCAAAGACATTGCCGTCATAAGCTTTGTCCAGGCCTTCAACATACAAACCTTCGATATTACATGCGTTTCGTGCTGTATTGTCCTCAACATAATCAGCCTGATTAGTACAGCCTACTCCCAAAAGAAGGGCAGCGGCTGCAGAAAAACCTGCGATAAATCTTGTTAATTTTTTCATCTGTCTCCTCCTTATTCTGCGGTAACAGACCAAACCAAAGTACCAGGGTCAATCGCAACAAGATACTTTCCAGCATTCTTGATTACGAGCTGCTTGTTACCAAAATCGTCTTTCCAGTTGAAGTTAGCCTGTGTTTTGGCATCTGCATGATCCCAATGACGCTGGTTGCCGTAGTTTGTATCAGTACAGAGTGTGATACCGACATTTTTTCTGCCAGTCTCAATCTCGATTTCATATTTTCCTGTTGCAGAATTGTATTTCATTACAGTTTTGTCTTCGCCAGGATTAATCCAATCGCCAGTGTCGCCTGTATGAGGAGCGAACCACTGTACCAAAGGCTGGTATTTATCCTCACCATAAGTCATTTCACAGCCTGTGAATGTGAGGGCAAGCGAGATCAGTGCCAAAAGGCCAAAAATAAATTTTTTCATATCAGTTTTCCTCCATTCCTAGCCTTAGATGTCCCACTGGAGACCCATGCGGATTGCATAGTTATTCTTGTATTTAGAAACGCCGTCCTTTGTAGCATAGTCATAGTCTGTAGAAAGTCTGTAACCTGTCGGGCCGTCGCCAAACTTCTGGTATGGGTCCATAGCATACATGAACTGCATGTAAGCTGTTGGTTTTGCAAGGACAGAAAGTTTCTTGAAGCCGCCGATGTAGAAGCCGAACGGATTTTTTGGATTCTCCTGTGTTGAATCCTTGTTCTTTGAGCGGATACCGAAACCACCCTGAACGCCCCAGTCATTTGCAAGGTCGAACTGTGTGAGCAATGTGTTGAAGAGGTAATCAGAATCTGTATTGTCGAAACAGTACATTGCCTTTCCTGTCTTGAGGACATCACCGTTGAAGTTGTGGTCATATCCGAGACCAATTGCGTTGATTACGAACTGATCAGTTCCGAGTGCATTCTGTTTTTTGTCTTCTTTTTCTGTGAAGTAAGACATATTTCCATAGAGGCGGAGTTTTGAAGGAACGAAAAGGAGTTCCTCGAAATCAACTTCTACAGAAGGAATGATGCCGTACTCAACTGTATCCTTGTTTTTGTAAGGAGTCTTGAACTTGAGTTTGCCATTCTCTTCTTTTTTATCCAAAGCTGTTGTGTAGCGGCCAATGAGACCAAATGTGATTGCATCTGTTGCGTAGAATTTAGTGTCGAGCCATGCACGCCAATGGTTTGTTTTGCCGAGGTTGTCGCTGATGTTTGTGTGCTCATCCGGACCATCCTCAACATACATCATGCTTGCCTGTGCACCACGGAATCTTGCTCCGAGTGTTACATCAACAGGAAGGTTCTCATCTGAATAAGCGAGCTGAGCATTTCCTGCCATGTTTGTAAGTCCGCTCTCATAAGCTGATACAGAGCCGACATCGCTTGCAGCTGGTGTGTATTTAGCAACATAAGTTACGCCATCGATTTTTACGAGGTCGCCATCGCCATAGCGGTTCATGAGGTAGTTAGTTGTAAGAGTAAGTGGTCCGAAGATACCTTTGTAACCGACGATGAAGTCCTGCTCGTAGCAGTGTCCGAAAATTGTGTCGTAAGTCTTTCCGAGCGCAGTGTTGTACTGGAAGTCGAAGTTGAGTGCTGGACCTGCGAAGAGGTTGACCCATCCGAAGAATCCAAACTGATTACCAGCACGGTCAGCAGTTTTGTTTGGTGAGAGACCAGCCTTAACCTGAAGAGGTCCGAGGTTCTGCAAAGCAGGGCCAAGCTCGAAGTAGTTGTAACCACCAGCAGCTTTATAACCAGCTTCCCATTCCTTATCTACTGTTGTCCATCCGTTGATTGAGTGTGGTGGGAGTTTTGCATATTTATAGCCTGTCTGCCATGAAACATACTGTGTGTCGATACCGAACTTGAAGTGTCCGAGATATGTTCCCTCTGTTTTTTCACCGTTCAATGTGTGAACAGGAGCAAAAAGAAGTCCTGAACCGAAGTTCTTGCTTCCGTCTTTTGCTTTAAGTGTGTCCTGTTTGTAGATGTTATCAAATGTGTCCTGCTCAGCTACAGCGACTTCAAGATACATCGGAACATTTGGAAGAGCGTTTCCTGTAACTTTGATGTATGACTTGAGGTTTACACCAGCTGATTCCAAACCTTTGTCAAGTTCATTTGCTGCATCATCGTCTGTAAGGAACTTAGCCTGACCACCGAACATTGTCCATGTAAGGAATTTGAGGCCAGATTTTGGAGCTGTGTCTCCGCCGCCTGCGAGTGCATCGAGGTCACCGCATGAGTTTTTTCCACCAAAGCCATCGTCTACGAAGTCCGGAGCCTTAAGGTCTGTTGTCCAGCTTCCGTCTACGATGAACTTGTATTTTACTGTTGTTCCCGCTGAGAACTTCTTCACAACTGTGAAGCCTTTTTCACCCTTCTCCATAGGCAATGCCCCTGCCTGCCAGTTA
>NZ_JAFRNB010000049.1 GCF_017430385.1 Treponema sp. | reverse complement strand
TGCAAAAAAAAGCGTTGTTGATTCCATAAAGGAAAAGGCCGCCGTGTGGTTCATGGCTCAGACCGACAAAGCTGAGGTAAAATCAGTTGTCGCAACCAGCGAACTTGTTGAGGCTCAGTTTGACGGAAAATATCTTTATCCGCCGATCAACATCCTCGACGGAGACTTCAATTCAACATGGTGCGAGGCCGACCAGAATGGAAGCGGAATCGGTGAGTCTATAACAGTTGAGTTCAGCGAGCCTGTTAGCTTTGACGAGATTCAGCTTGTGAACGGATTTGCCTCAAAGGACTACTACAAGAAAAACAACCGTGTTAAGTCAATCGTCCTTACTCAGGTAGCGAAGCGTCACTTCCAGCAGAAGGAATACACTCTTCTCGATGACAAACCGACCTGGCAGTCAATCAATTTTGCCCTTCCTCAGACAGCCCAGACAATCACAATCAAAATCACAGATGTCTACAGAGGCTCTAAATACGACGACACATGTCTGTGTGACATCCGCCTTTTGTACAAGGGCAAGGTTATTCCATTCAGCGGGGTGGCGGAACTTAAGAAGGTTCAGGAAGAGAATTCCAAACTTATGCTCAAGAGCAACAAGGCTGATTTTGAAACGCAGTTCTTCGCTTTATTTTATGGCGGAACCAGAATGTACCTTAAGTCGCAGATAGATGATTCTGCAATCGTAATCACAAGGAACGGTTCATCTTATATTGAGAATGTTGAGGAAGCGGCCGGAAAGTATATCAAAAATGGCTCAAAAGCTGAGATTATCAGGCAGATAAAAAATACTGGATATGCTTATAATGAATATCGAAGTGGTGAAAAAGACGATTTTTATCTCACAGTAGAAAATGACGACTATACAAACTGGTTTAACAACAGAATTGCCGAAAAATCTGATGAAGAATACATTCTTATCGGCTGGGAGGGTTATGGCTGGAGAAGAAGATGGAGCCTCGGCAATTTTAGGATTATAGAAACAGATACTGTTGATTATGTCGAAACGACAACGGCTACAATCATAAAAATCGAAGGAAACACAATCTATTGGAACGGCGTTCCATACACAGTCCTTACAGAAAAACAGGTTTATGATTGTCGTTTCTATGACGGACCGTAGTTTTGTACCGTTTCGTTCCTCAAAAAAAGCGTTCTGTGCTTCGTGTAAAATTGGGAGTGGCGGCTTATTGCTTGCTCCGTTATTTTGCATGGATTAGGTACAGGCGTTTTTTTGTCTCATCAAAAAAACTTTCTCAAGATGAACTTTTAAAAGGCTTTAAATACACGGCTTTTGAACATTCCGTTCCGCTCAGGCGAAATCTTTCCGAGGCAGACACAGCCTTGCAGGAAGGAAAAATCGCGAACCTTGAGATTGCAGTCAAAAAAGTCAGCGGAATCAAGCTCGAAAGCGGAAAAACCTTCTCTTACTGGCGGCTGATTGGAAATCCCACTGCTAAAAAAGGCTACAAAAAGGGCATGATGCTCGTGAACGGACATCCTACAGCTGCAATCGGAGGGGGCTTGTGCGCTCTCTCGAATCTCATTTACTGGATGACCCTTCACACTCCGCTCACGGTGGCAGAACGGTTCCGTCACAGCTATGATGTTTTCCCTGACTCAAACAGAACCCAGCCTTTCGGAAGCGGGGCGACTTGCGTTTACAATTACCGCGACCTTATGATTCAAAACAAAACGACCGACACTTATGCCCTTAAAATCTGGATTGACCACGAAAAAGGCCTCTTGTGCGGAAAATGGCTCAAAGATTCCCCTGTGACCGACAGCTACGAGGTCTATCAGAAAGAGCACTGGATTACAAGTGAAATCGGTGGCGTGTATGTAAGGCACAACACAATCTGGCGCAAGCATTTTTGCGAAAAACAGTTTTTGGACGACGAATATGTGACCGAAAATCACGCGATTATGATGTACGAGTCGCTTCTGGAGAGCCGGGAGAAGACAAAATGAAAAACGAAACCGGAAAGATGCGATTGGCGAAGGTTGTTATGGTTGTAAGCATGACGAAAGCGGTTTTTATGCCTTCGATGCGAACAATGAAGAATTCTGTCTTATAACGGCTGACCATACTAAACAGAAAAAGAAGTCTGGGATAGCGGAAATCAATAATCGATTCCAAAGTTGACAAAGTACCAAACGGAATGTATATTAAGAGAAACGGGGACGCAATGCAGACGAGCGACCGCCTCCGTAGCTTAGATGATAAGCCCGTCCGAAGTTGGTAGCTAAGGGGCGGGCTTTTTTATTTCGGGAAATTTTCGTAAAGACTGAAATCGTGTCGTGTGATAGAATGATGTAATGAAAAAAATCTTCTATATACCAGTGCTTTTGCTTGGAATGGGCTTGGTTTCAAATATTGGCTTTGCCGAGGACTTTTCCAAAAGCGATTATTTGTATTTCAGCATTTCATGGGCTTCAAATAATATCGTTACGCCCGAAACAATTTATTTTGTCGGAACGGAAGAAAATGTTTATGACGAACTTCCGCGAAGCAGGTTTCACTTGGACAAAGACGGCTGGTTTTATTATTCGGACGCTTATCAAAAAAATCTTCTGATTTTGGGTTATCCGTCTGTGAATTTTAATCTTGGTGATTCTAATTCCTGGAAAACAAGTGAATACGAAAAAGAAAAAGGCATTTTTTACAGCTCAAATTTTGGGGCAAGCTACACCGCGACGAGCGAGCTGAAAGAAAACACGAAAGCTGGTGCGGTGGTCTATAAGGCGGAGAATCTTGGAAAATTCGCTTATGCTTCGCAAAGCCATTATTCGCCGTTCGCTTGGAATTATGACGGAAAACCGTGGGTTGAAGGCGTGAAAGGCGATGGCATCGGCGAGAAACTCACGATTCGCACAAAAGAGCAGTTCCATTCTCTGATAATTCTTAACGGCTATGTCTGCCCGAATAAGACCAACCTGTACAAAAAGAATTCCCGTGTCAAAGCATTTGCCGTGAAAGATTTGGACAACAATCAGGAATATATTTTCAATCTTGAAGATGTCGTTGAGTTCCAGAGTTTCTACTTCAGAAAAAAAACAAAAAACATCGAGCTGACAATCAAGGAAGTCTACAAAGGCGAAAAATGGGACGATACCTGCATTACGGCTCTTATTCCTGCCAACATTTATTCATTCGGCGATGAGGACAAATCCCAGCCGTTCGAGCAAAGCTACACCTACAAGCGTGATAAAAACGAGGTTTTTGAAAACATAGAGCAAATCAAAAAATCTTACGAGCGGATTAGTCATGAAAATGATTCGGGAGATGGAAAATGAAAATAAAATCTTTTTTCGTATTGCTGATATTTCTCTCAGGCTTGGCGTTTGCGAATGAAATCGAAAATTTTAGGAAGCAGATGCGTGACATTCCGGGAACGAATTATCAGATGTCGAGCACGGAGATAACCCAAAAACTTTTTGAAGAAGTGACCGGTGAAAATCCAAGCGATCACAAAAATCCGAATTATCCTGTTGAGAATGTAAGTTATTATGATGTGATTTATTTTTGCAACAAACTGAGTGTTTTGATGGGCTATGAGCCTGTTTATGTTATAGCAGGTGAAACTGATATTTTAATGGCGTATCGGCCTTTTTATAATTTTAAAATTGATTATGAAATTAAAATGAATGAGGATGCAGACGGATTTAGAATCCCGACCATGGCCGAATGGCAGTATGCGGCAAAGGGCGGTGAAAATTATAAATATCCGGGAAGCGATAATATAGATGACATTGCCATTGTAGAGCCTTATGATCCGGAAGAATCTCATGAGTATGAAGTCGCGCAAAAAAAGCCGAATGGTTACGGACTTTACGATATGAGCGGAAATGTTTCTGAATGGGTAATGGATGTTTATGAGGAAGAACTGAACTATACTTGCGGTGCATGTTTTGCTTCGGGTTACAGCGAGGGTTTTGAAATAACTGACTGGGGCTATGGCAGCAGAAGGTACGGCAGAGGTGACATTGGAATTCGTTTGCTGCGAATTAAGGCGAAGGGAAAGTGACGCAAATAAAAATGTGCAAAGGATTGTAGCCGCGCCGAAGGCGTTCCGAAGTAGAGCTGAGGAATGGAGCGCGTAAGACGCGGAACGGCGGAAAGCCTGGTTTTTGGCATGGACGCTTTTAGCGGCTGTGCCAAAAATGCACCAAAAAAATAAAAAGAGAAAAAATATGAAAATTTATTTGTTAGAAAAAGATGTAGATAATTTTAGAAGTTGTTTTATAAAGGAGACGAAATTATCGGAGGATGATTTAGATAATTTTTCGAGCGGGGAACCTTTGGATTTTAATGAAGACTGTATTACTTTCAGGCTAGACGAAAAGAAATGTCTTAAAACAGGAGATGTGTTTACTTGCTGGGATTTTGTGGGCTTTTTGATTAATGAAAGGACGAGCGAACTTTTTTCTAAAAATGAAAAAATTAATGCGCAGTTTGTAAAATTTCAGGATGATATTATTCTGTTTAATAATCTCAAGGGCTTTTTGTTCAAAGAAGTCTGGGATAGCGGAAACTAGGCAGCACCGCTAACGCTGAGTTTTTAAAGGATTAATATATGACCAAAATAACCAAAACTTCCCTTCTAAAATATCTTCTCCCCATCGTGTTCTTTGCCTGCGTGTTCAGCGTTCGGCTTTCTATGCTTCAGAAATCCAGCGAGCCGAACGGGCTTGACGGATATTTTTACGCGCTGCAGGCCCGCTCTTTTGTGGAGACCGGGCATCTTGAAAATCCGAGCCATGAGCCGGGCTATTATCTGTGCGGAATCTGCTCGCTTTTTACGAAAAATCCGATTCTTGGCGTTAAGGTCTGGTCGGCTCTTTCTTCGGCTCTCTCATCGCTTGCGGTTTTTCTGATTCTTTTTGCACTTTCGGCTCAGATTTTGCTTTCTCTTCTCGGATTTCTTTTGAGTGCGGCTTCTCCTTCCTTTTCTTCGATGTCGCTCAATTTCATCAACAATCAGACTGGAATCTGCTTCCTTCTTTTTTACGCTTTTTTCCTTGTTCGAGCATTAAAATCGTGGCACAAAAAATCCTCGCCCAAAACGCTGATTCTTCATATTCTTCCGTGTGTTGCATTCTTCGTTCTTTCTGTAATCAGCCATAAAGTGACGATGATTTTTGCCTTTGCCCTCACTTTTGCCATTTTTCTTCTATATACACTGCGTTTTGCAAGGAAAATCTGGGGCAGGCTCGGAAAGCCTTTGAGAATCTTTTTTGTCGCTTTGATTCTTCTTGCGGCGACGGTGGTCTTTGTCGCAGGAATTTTATTTTTCAGCCGTCATGCACCACGCTTTATGAACGCATTTTCTCTCCCTTCTTTCACAAATCACAATTCGATTGACCGTTCCGTAACAAAATTCGGCTCGGCGGAAATCGCTTTTTATGCGTTGGCCTTGTATTGCGTTTCGGTCATTGCGCTTTTCAAAAAATCGCCTCACAGAAATCTTCTGCTTCTGGTTCCTTTTTTGTATTTCCCGTTCTGGAATCTTGAAAGCGACATGGCCGTTCGGATTTTAATGAGTTCAGTTCCGCTCGGAATCCCGCTTTTCTTGTATGAGGTGCATCTTCTCTTCCCAGAAAACGCATTCCCAAAAGTCAGAAAAATCGCGTGCAGCCTTTTGTGCCTTTCTTTGCTCGCTTGTCTTTTTTTCACCCCAAGAGTTTACAATCCCAAAAAAGACCCGCCGTATTCGTATTACAAAAAAGTCGTCTCAAAAATCCAGCTTCCGTCCGACACGCTTTTAATCGCACATCTGGGCTTGAATCATGTCTACACATATTACAACGGACTAAAAGATGCCCTGAACTGGCTCCCCGATTTTGAGATTGCCCCAGAAAAGACCTGGCGGCTTTCTTACGGAGTTAATTCTTCATATTTAGAGAGTTTTTTTGAGGAGCACGCACTTTCGGATGAACTCTCGGATAAAATCCCGGAGAATTACGCGGATTTAATCGAGCCGATTGATTCAAAATACACTCTTCTGCGAGAAGATTTGTGGCAGTTCTACCTTTCACACGAAGATGCTGAAATCGCCGAAACCTACAAAAACTGGTACAATCCCCATGAAGTCCGCCCGAGCTATATTCGAAAAGTGAAAAAATAGGAGCTTTAAGATGAAAAAGATATTTTTTGCAATAATGATGTTTGTGTCATTCCAGATTTTTGCCGAGAGAATTCTTTCTGACTGCGCATATATTCGGTCGGCAGAGGCGAGCAGCACGCTTTCTGAGTGGCTTTCGGGCAAAGAAGTTGTGTATGATGCGCTTAATGCTTTTGATAATGATACGGAAACCGTCTGGGTTGAGAATGCAGATGATTCTGGAATCGATGAAAGACTGACTGTTGTTTTTTATGAGCCGATTAAAATTGACGAAATTCAAATCATAAACGGTTTTGCTCACAAGGATTATTACAAAAAGAATAACCGCGTAAAAACTTTGAACATTGGATTTCTTTATACTGATGCAGGTTATGTGAGAGAATATACTCTGAAAGATAATTGCGAGGATTTCCAATCGATTTATCTTGATGAAACCTTTACCGTTGATGCTCTTGTTTTTACGATTCAGGATGTTTACAGGGGAACAAAATACAATGACACTTGCATTGATGAAATCAGATTTTATTATAGTGGAAGAAATATTGACATTAAAAATGTTAAAACCTTGAAGCAGGCAAAAAAAGATGCAAAAGCAAAAGCTTCAAAAAATCTGGATGAAGATTCAGCTCTTTACAAAAAATTATACAAAAGATCAGATCGTTATTATCAGACCAAAGATGGAAAATATAATGGTAAAGCATTTCTTGTTCCGCTCAATTCTGGTGATGTAAAAGGTTATGCCGTTATATTTGATGGTCGTAAAGTAGGTTTTTATGACTGTTGGTTTAGAAGTGTTGATAATTATAAAAAAACATGGGAAAACGAGCATTTATGGCAATGGAAAGAAAATCCCAATATAAACATCTATGATTATTCTTTTATTGTAGACATTGGATACAGGTATATGGATCACAGAGAATTTAGTTTTGATTCAAGTACAAACAGTGTCATAACTGAGCAAGGAACTGTTCAGTATGGTCCAGACGGTTTTGGCGGCGGTTATGAATATCGAAATTATCTGGTTGATGTAGATCCAAATTCAACCTATGAGCCATTCAGTTCAGTTTCAGAGCCGAATTATCGCATTGATGTAAACGGAAATCAATATCTTCTTGTTGACCCTGAATGTCTTTTTGTAGATTTCTGGGAACCGTAAGCGTTAAGATTGTATGTGGAAAAAAAACTATGAAATCAAAATATGAACATGAGCATTTCGCGGTTTTTCAAGGAAATCTGTTTTCTTCAGACACCTGGAAAGGATATATCGAATTACACACTAAAAGCAAACGAATTGCCAAAAAATATGATTTTATAGAAGAAAACGGAGCTTTTCACAAATTTGTATCGCCTTATGAATTGGCGGAATCGGGCAGGGAGAGAACATGACTGAATTGCAGAAAATATTTATAAAAGCCGTTGAAGAAGATTACGGAATCCAGCTTTGAAATAAAAGGCCGTTTCCCCAGAAACAAAAATCTGTGCTAGAATAAAATCATGGAAGTCTTAAATACAGGAAAAACTGTTTATGTAAAAAACAATGGTTTGACGATTGAGTTGTATCAGCCGGATTATACAAGAAAAGATTTAATAACTGTTGCTTGTGTCGGGGATTTGCGGGATAAACAAATTTCATCTGCATGGAGTATTGAGCCTGAAATACTAGAAAGCCAGAAGTTCTTGTCAATGATTGAGTTAAAAAAGCATATTGAAGAAAATCATTTGAAAGAATGTGCGGACTTTTTTAATGCGGAAATCTCTTTGTATACCAGCGACTATGTTTTTTATGAATACAAATTGAAGAAGCTAAAAAAAGAAAAAGGCAGGAAAAGAAACGATTGGCTGATAGAATTTGGGTATAAATGCGAGCGAAAAGACAAAGGAGTTTTTTATCATATTGTATATATGCTTCCGGACGGTAAAATCATCATCGAAAGTTCTAATACTCATTTTTATAAAGTGAAAGGCTTTGTTGAATATTCCCCAAGTGATTTATAGGTCAACTGTCGAGTTTTTGCAAATTGACGGATATTGCAGAAAAAGCACTGCATATAAATCCGATAGAAAGAAATATTGCGTTCAGTTATAATCAGTAAAAAATGTTGCTCTAACCGGAGTTTAGGATGAGAAAAATCTTTTTGTGTGTTTTATTTTGTTTGATTTCGACATTCGCGTTCTCTGCGGATATTTATTGCGTTCTTAACGATGATAATGTTCGTGTCAGGACTTTGCCTTCGACGGGTGCTGATTCAAAAGTCATTGCGAAAGTCAGTAAGAATCAGAAGTTTAAAGTCATAGCCTTTCTTGATAAAAATGTTCGGCTAGATAATTCATGGGACAAATGGTACAAGATTTGGCTTGATGAATCAAAAGTGCAGTTCGGATGGATTTTCGGAAAATATTTGGATATAGCCGAAAAGGACAGCGTTGATTGTCTTCGGGAGGAGCAGGAGTTTTTTGACGAGATTCTGAATTATAATTTGACTGCGGCGACTCCATTCCATGCGATGCCTACACAAGAATCTGTCGCGGCGTTTACAAAAGGGAAAACTCCTGTGCGAAATGACAAAGTGTATATGAAAAATTGTGATGATGAGGCCCATCCTATTGAAATTGACCACTTTGTTTATGCTTTTGATGGCGGGGAGCATAAAGTCAGGGGCGGATATTGGGTTTCTACAAAAATTACTAAAAGTGTTCCGAACGCTTTCGGTGTTAAAATCGGAATGACACTGGATGAATTGAAAGCCTCTTTTGAACGAGAGCTGAATCATTCAGAATATTACGAAAACCTTTATTCTTTTTCGTGTGTTTATGATGTTTTTTCTGATATTGGCTTTCATTTTGAAAACGGAAAGCTTAAAGAAATCGGAATTAGTACTGACGCTTTGGGAAACTGATTATGCTTGTAACTTTGCGAAGATTTTTGTTCAATCCTTTCGTTGATATTTTGCCGTCATCGTGCTTTGGGTGGCGGCGGCTGATTCTTAGGCTCATGGGTGTCTCGGTCGCAAAATCTGCGCGCGTGAATGCAGGATTCAGAATTTATGGCTCAGGGCGCTTATATATAGAAGAAAATGTGTGGATTGGGCGTAACTGCCATTTTTACACAATCGGTTCCTCAAAAATCACTCTAGGAAAATCCTCTGAAATCGGGCCGGAATGCAGCTTCAACTGTCAGACTCACAAAATCGGGACGAGTGAGGACAGGGCGGGTGAGTGCATAATCCACGACATTTCCGTTGGCGAAGGCTGCTGGCTTGGAATGCGGTGCACGCTCTTGTGCGAGAAAATCGGCCGCGGATGTGTAATCGGAGCCGGGGCAGTCGTGCTTAATAATATAGAAGAAAATTCACTCGCAGCCGGCGTTCCCGCCAAAGAAAAACGGAAACTTTTGTAAATTCACCTTTAGTCACATTGAGTAAATCTCGAATATCTTTTATAATTTTATCCAAATTCATCTTTTACGAATTCATATCCTATGGAGGAATTATGACAATCGCTGAAATGCTTAACCAGAGTATTATCCTTACTCTGCTTGGTATGTGTGTTGTTTTCAGCTTCCTCGTTATCATGATTGTCTGCATGAACGGTCTTCGTATTTTCGTTCATGCTGCAGGTCTTGATAAAGAAGAGCCGAAGGCAGATGTTCCGTCAGCAGCACCAACTGTTGACCAAAATGCAATCGTTGCCGCTATCGCAACTGCTTTGCACGAAAAAAATTAGTACCGGGCCGGTATAAAGGAGAACTTAAATGGCTAAGAAAATTGGTATTTCTGAACTTGTTTTGCGTGATGCTACACAGTCACTTCACGCTACTCGTATGACTTTGGCAGATATGCTGCCAATCGCTCCAAAAATTGACAAAATCGGTTACTGGGCCGCAGAGGCTTGGGGTGGAGCTACTTACGATTCTTGTATCCGCTTCCTTAACGAAGATCCATGGGAGCGCCTCCGCAAATTGCACGCCGCAATGCCAAACACAAAAATCATGATGCTTCTTCGTGGTCAGAACCTCCTTGGTTACCGCCACTATGCAGACGACGTTGTTGATAAGTTCGTCGAGTACGCATCAAAGAACGGCGTTGATGTATTCCGAATTTTCGATGCTTGTAATGACCCGCGCAACCTTGAGCGCGCTACAAAAGCAGCTAAAGCTACTGGCAAACATGTTCAGATGGCTATTTCATACGCTACAACTCCATATCACACAAAAGAAATCTACGCTGACTTGGCAAAAACATACGCTGACTTCGGTGCAGACTCTATCTGTATCAAAGATATGTCAGGTTTGCTCAAACCATTTGAGGCTTATGATCTCGTAAAAGCAATCAAATCAAAGGTAGACC
>NZ_JAFRNB010000048.1 GCF_017430385.1 Treponema sp. | reverse complement strand
GGAGAGAATACAATCACTTTGTCGCCGGGATTTGTCACGCTCATCATGGCAGCCATCATCGCCTCGGTCGAGCCACAGGTAACGACAAGCTCTTCGTTCGGGTTCACGCTGACGCCCGAAAAATACTGGATTTTGGCTGCAAGTGCCTCACGAAAGTTCTGTGCACCCCAAGTGATTGCGTACTGATGAAAGTCTTCTTTTGTGACCTGAGCAAGTCGTTCAAGAATCTCGCGCGGTGGCTCAAAGTCCGGGAACCCTTGCGAGAGATTTACAGCCCCGTACTGATTTGAGATTCGAGTCATACGGCGGATTACGCTGTCGGTAAAAGTTGATGTTCTTGTTGAAAGCTGAGGCATATAAATTCCTTACAAAGTTTTTTCTGAGTCTTTTGCAAGTGTAAACAGTTTGAGCGGAAGATGGCAATATCCCGATGGATTTTTTTCAAGATATTTCTGGTGATATTCTTCCGCGCTGTAATAATTTTTAAGAGGAAGAAGCTCAACCACAAATTTCTGACCTTCAATCTGCTCCTGACGCTCGAATTCCTTTTTGATTTCAGGCAAAAGGGAATCGTCATCGTAGTAGATTCCTGTGCGGTAATTTTCGCCTTCGTCCTCACCCTGCTTGTTGAGTGAATACGGGTCGATGGCAAGGAAATAATATTCCAGAATCTTTGTGAGGTTGATGACACTTTCGTCGTATTCGATTTTGACCGTTTCTGTGTGGCCTGAATGATTGTGCTTTACGTCCTCGTAAGTGGGATTCTCTGTGTTTCCGTTGGCGTATCCTGTCTGAGTGGAAATGATGCCCTCGAACTGATCAAAAAACTTCTGAAGTCCCCAGAAGCATCCGCCTGCAAGATAAATTGTTTTCATAGCCTCCTCCTTAAAAAACTCGACATTCAGACGTTTTTATTTGTATGCTGCAAGTTCGTCAATTTCCCAGCCGACTGGAGAGAAGAATCCGCCGTACTGGTTGTTGAAGACGTCAATCGTTTCCTGGGTCTGGAATGCCTTTACGATTTTGTCATAAAGCTGAACCTTCTTTTTGTTGCTGAGTTCTGCGCTTCGGGCAGCAATCAGGTTCCAGTAGAAAGTGGCAGGCTTTGTCTCGCTTGCAACGGCTGTTTTCGGGTCAATTCCAAAATCAAGAGCATAGTTTCCGTTGATGATTGCAGCGGTCACGTCCACCAGAGTTGAAGGAACGAGGTTTGCCGCAAGCAGGGTGAATTTTACTCCTGTTGGAATGCTTTCAATGTCATCCATTGTCGGATTGTCTCCGGCACCAGACTTTAATTTGATTACGCCCGCATTGTCAAGAAGTTTGAGGGCACGGCCTTCGTTTGTGGCTTCATTTGGAATTGCGATAACATCACCCGGCTTTAATTCTGAAATTGATTTGATTTTGTTTGAGTAAAGCTTAAGCGGTGAAAAAAGTGTGTTTCCAATCAGTTGAATGTGATAGTTGTGGCTCTTTACTTCTGAATCAAAGAAAACCCGGCTGAGGCAGGCGTGAAGCTCAATGTCACCGTCTTCAAGGGCACGGCTTGGAGCAACATAATCGCTGAACTGAACGAGCTGAATGTCAATTCCTTCCTTTTTTAGGCTGGCGATTGCTGGCTGCCAGATGTCTTCTTCGGCAGCTCCCGTGATTCCAAGCTTAACCACGACTGATTCTTTTTTTGAGCAGGAAGCAAAGCTGCCCAAAATTCCTGCTGTTAAAATTGCACCAATCAATGCTTTTGTAATTTTTTTCATATTTTTACCTCTTTGTGTTTTTAATTTTTATTTTTAAATTTTATTTGACGTAACTGATGTTTGAATTCAAGAGCTTTTTCGGGTCAAAGGCAAGTTTTACCGCGTTCATAAGCTCCACATTTACGGCGGGTGTCTCAGCAAAGAAGAAGGACCGCTTGCTCAATCCAAGTCCATGCTCGCCTGAAATCAAGCCTCCAAGCTTGCGGGCATGAGCGTAGAGTTTTTCAAGATTTTCGTGAAGTTCTTTTTGCCAGGCTTCTTCGCTGCGGTTGCCACGGACAACGCAGAGGTGAACATTTCCGTCGCCTGCGTGACCAAAGCTGATCATCTGCATTCCGCTCTCGCCTTCCAGCTTGTTCACAAAATTGACGAAATCAGCGACTTTTGCAATCGGAACGACAATATCAAGCGGTTCCTGCTCGCTTACGGCCTCAACTGCTTTTACAAGACAGCCACGGATGCGCCACACATTCTGAGAAAGTGCGGAGTCATCAAGGGAAATGATTTTTTCTGCTGAATCTTTGAGGACAGTTTGCAGGTTTTTGAAAGCAGAGTCGATTTCTTCTGCCTTACCGTCAAAGGTGAGAAGGAGATAAGCCTCGCTTTCAAGGGGGAATTTGAGATTGAGAAACTTTTCGCCCAGAGCAACAACTTTCCTTTCGATGAATTCAACCGCCGTGGGATTGAGATTTGCTTTTATGATTTTTGGAACTGCTTCGATTCCAGATTTGAGAGAGCCAAAGCCTGCAAGAATGCTCAAAGATTTTTCTGGCTTTCCGACGAGGTGCAAAAGACATTTCGTGATGACCGCAAGAGTTCCTTCCGAGCCGATTACGATGTCTTTGAGGTCAAGGCCTGTGGTGTCCTTTCGGTTTTTGCTTCCAACTGTGACTACAGTGCCGTCGGCTTTGACAAGTTCCAGGCCCATCACATAATCCCTGGTCACTCCGTATTTGACAGCCCGCATTCCCCCGGCGTTGGTAGAAATGTTTCCGCCAATCGAAGCCCGCTTTTCTCCCGGATCCGGCGGATAGAAAAGGCCCAGGCTTTCAACATATTTTTGAAAATCCTCAAGAATCACGCCCGGTTCCACCCATGCGGTGAAATTTTCCCTGTCGATTTCCAGAATTTTGTTCATCAAAGAAAAATCAAGGATGATTGAGCCATCGTGAGGAACCGTAGACCCCACAAGATTAGTTCCCGCTCCACGAGGCGTAACCGGAATTCCATTCGAGTAAGCGAATCGCAAGATTGCACTCACTTCCTCTGTTGAGAGCGGAAAAACCAGAGCCGAAGCCAGTCCCTTTTTGCGTCCAAGAGTGTCAGAAAGATATTTTTCTTCGATTGAAGGAGCGAAAACAATGCGATTTGTGTCTTTTATTATGGAAGAAAGTTGCTCAATTTTTGACATTTTTATGTTCCTAAAGATTGTCACTTCGACTACGCTCAGTGACCGTATGCAAGCAGGCGTTGCGCCCGGCGTTTGAGGGTAGGGAGCCGGTCGCCGTAGGCGAAGAAACTTGCGAGGCAAGTTTCTAGGCGAGTCTCGGTGAAGGCTATGCCTGAACCGCGAACTCTACTTGGGGATTTTAAGGGGCGAAGCCACTTAGGTGAAGGGGTAGCGGAAAACGCCGCAGGCGGTTGTAGCGAGGGGGAGACTTTCCCCCTGCCCCTTCCTAATTCCTAACTATTAAAACTCGTCGATGTCCCAGCCTTCTTTGATGAAGTAGCCGCCGAAGTCCTTGTTGAAGACTTTTTCTGTCTCGGCTGTCTGGAAGGCTTTTACGACTTTCTTGAAGATTTCGACTTTCGCAGGGTCTGCCAGGTCTTTTCCCCGGGCTGCGATAAGGTTCCAGTACTGTTTTTCGTCAACGGAAGTGTCCTTGAAGATTGCTGACTCGGTTTTGATTCCGAAGTCCAGGGCGTAGTTTCCGTTTACGATTGCGGCGTCAACATCCTTGAGGGCTGAAGGAATTGTGTTTGCTGCCAGTTCCTTGATTACGATTCCGCTTTTGTTCTCGGCAATGTCTGCGACTGTCGGGTTAAAGCCTGCTTCTGCTTTGAGGGTGATGAGTCCTGCTGCGGCAAGAACCTTGATTGCCCGTCCGCCGTTTGTGACATCGTTCGGGATTGCAACGACGCTGCCTGATTTGAGTTCTGAAACTGATTTTACTTTGACTGAGTACAAATTGAGCGGAATGATGAATGTGTTTCCGATGAGTTTTACATCATAGCCGTGATTTTCAATTTCGTTTTGAAGGAAAATGCGGTGCTGGAAAGCGTTCAGGTCGATTTCGCCGTTTGCAAGCGCATTGTTCGGTGTGACATAATCCGAAAACTGAACGAATTTGAGGTCGATACCCTG
>NZ_JAFRNB010000047.1 GCF_017430385.1 Treponema sp. | reverse complement strand
TGAGATTGAGCAGGCCTTGTCGTCGGTCTGCCATGCGAGACATAGCGAGGAATTTTCTGCGAGGACGAAAGCGCAAGGGAAAGCAGATGAAATCTTGTTGCTCTGCCGCCTTAAAATTGAATCGACCTCGACCCACTGAACTCCGAGATTTTCCGCGAGACGGACATTGTTCACACCGTTCCTGTCATCGAACCAAAGTATGAAAAATTTTTCCTTGAAGAGGAACAGTGAAGGCCGCCTGCCGTTTCCGAAGGCATTAAGGGATTCGACATCGTTTTTATCAAGGATTTTTCCGTCGGGAGAAAGAGGCGCGACCATGATTGTGGCCGTGCTTCCAGTTTTTGTGGTGCGTTCCCAGGCCATTTTCGTGTTTTTGCCGTCAGAAAGAACGAAAGGACGGAAATTTTTTGCCTCAAGGTAAGATGAGCTGTCCAGCATCGATGAAGAATCCGTGACCACGAAAGGCTCAGACCATGAATCAGAAAATGGCCCCACCCTTGAAGATGCGTAAATCAGCGAAGTCGTTGAGTCCTTGCCGCTCCAGCCCTCAAAGAAGACAAATTCCCTGCCGCCAATCCAGGTGAAGAATGGGGAGAATGCGTTTGAGATTGAGGAAGATGGTTTGAACACCTTTAAATCAGACCATTTTTTGCCGTCCGCCGACTCAGAGTATAAAATCGAGAAAGAAGATTCTGTCGGGCTTTGCTTTCCCTCACCAAGCGAGATGAAAAGGATGAAGGAGCCTGTTTCTGAAGCGAAAATTCGGGAAGAAGTAATCTGCTTTATTTGCGGCGGGAAAGTAAAATCCGTAAAGGAAGCGGCTTTATCCGAAGAAGAATAGACTTTTATGACTCCGTTTGCGGAAGAAGAATCCAGAACCGAAACAGCAAGAACGCCTTTTGAGGAAAGGGCCGCCGAATACATGTCCGGAACATCATCGCCTGAGTATTTGAATGTGTCCGGCAGGCTGAAAGTGTCCGACCAGAGGAGCCTGTCCCTTTTCTGCCGCCACGAGATTTTTATTTCCTGCCGAAGTTTGTCAACGCTCTCATAAAAAATATAGGAATCGTGCGAGTCATAGAGAGCGACCGGGAAATATGAATTTTTTGCAGATACACTCTCAACGGAATCCCAGAAGATGTTTTCCCTGGTCTGCGCGTGAAGTGCAGTTAAAGAGAACAAAATCAAAAGACTACAAAAAAACTTTCTCATCACGCCCACCTAAGAAAACACTGAATAAATCCGATTGCGGATTTTTCAGTGTTAACCATAATATTGCTAATTGTCCGCAACATAACGAGTTGCGGCAATTTGACGGGAAGTGCTGATTAATCGCTTCAAGTGTTAATCAGCACTTCCCCTAAAGCCTCTTCAAGATTCGGTTGTACAAGTCTATGACTTTCCTGCTCTTTTTTGCGGCCGCACCTGTCAGAAGATTCTCCATTATTGATTTTGCATCCGCGAAACGCCTCTGGTTGAACAGTCGCGCAGCCTCAGCATACATTTTTTCGTCGCTCTGTGAAAGAATCGGCGTGCTTGTCGCACCAATTTTGAGCTGAATCTGGAGTTTGAGTTCCTTTGCAGCCTTGTTCGTTCCGTCAATCGCAATCGCCTCGTTCGCAATGGCAAGCGCACGGTTAAGTTTAGCCTCGTCCTCACCGGCGGCCTTGAAAGCCTGCCTTGCCTCAGAGATTTTTGAGTCTGCGGATTTTTTGACTTCTTTTTTGACTTCTTTTTTCGGGAACATTCCGAGGGAATCTTTTATGTCATAAATTTCCTGCGCAAGTCCCGGATATTTCGGGTTAATCGAGTACAAATCTTCCAAATCAGCAAGCCGCTCGTTCTTGTTGGAGTTGAGGCGCGCCGCATTGTACTGGTTCTCGAACTGCCGAGGGAAGCCTTCCGGGTCAAGTTCCTGCTGGATTTTAAGCGTAATCAGCCGGGCTTCCTTGTTAAGAGGATAGACATTCTGAACATTTCGGATATTCGTGAGCGCAAGGTTGAAAGCAGCATTAGCATTCTCCAGCTCATCGTTCTTTTTGAGCTGCACGCCCTTCTCAAAGCTCTGCTTAGCCATATCAAGGCTGTATGAAAGTTCCGGATAGTGAGGATCGGACTGCAGGAGGACACGGCCGTACTCAATGCTCTTGATTGTCGTTACGATGTTGAGCATGTCCTCAATCTCAGAATCACGCTCTGTGCTGACCTTAGCCCATTTTGCCTGAGCCGTCACAAGAAGGCTCTCCGCCGAGTCGAAATTGCTCGAATAGTAAGCAATCGCGGCCTTATCCTTGAGTGCGTAAACTTCACGAAGGACTTTCTCATACTCCGCCTGCTGAATCTTGACTGCGAGCGCGCTCAAAGTCTCCTCACGCATCACGCGGATTTTCTCGGAATATTCGATATCCAAAGCCCCGGCATATTTTTCGGACGCGGAATCAACGGCCGCATTTGCGCTGTCAAAATCTTCCTTTTTAAAGGCAGCAAGAGCGAGACTATACTGCTCGTCCGCATCACGAAGAAGATTCTCGTAATCACGGATTTTTTGCTCAGCTTCCGTAATGATAACCTGATTGCGGGCATACAATGAATCAAACTTCTTAATGACAACATCGAGAGCAAGAGTTCCGCGGTTGAAATCCGCATTTTCCGCACGATATTCCTCACCGCCAGAAAGATAAGCGCGTTTTTCGGAATGAATGGCTTTTTTACGCTCAATCTCCTGATTTATCTGAAGTGCATTATCCCTGGCCTCAATCGGATATTTTTTTACGAATTCGACGCCCTGGTTTTCGGAAGACTTTTCGCCGTTAAAAAGAAGTTCTGTCTCTGCGCAAAGCTTTTCATATTTGTCATAATCTTTTTGAGCAAGCGAATAGTAAGCCTGCGCAAAATAGCCCCAGATTATATTTGCGTGAAGCCCCGCCTCTTTTAAATTCTGGTTGGCTATCGAAACGAAATATTCAATCTGTTTTCTGAAATCAAGCGGGTCATCAGAAATCTGGACGCCGGCCGTAGTTCTTTTTTGCCTGTCCGAAGCCTTGATTTTTCCGCCGCTTGCCCGACGAAGCTCATCGATTTCCTTTTCCCTGACAGTTTTTGCCTCAAAATATGCGTTTTCTTTTTTTTGTTCCTCGTCAACCAGAGAAATATGTGATTTTGAATCCGACTTGATTTTCTCGTAGCGGGAAAGTAGAGCGAGATTCGCCATTATGGTCGTATCAGAAAAATCAGTCTTGTCGATTTTGTCGGAAGTGCCTTTTACGGCCGCAAGTTCCTTAGTGCTCTCGAATGCAATTCCCAGATCCGCTATGTACTCGCTGACAAACGCCATTGATGAAGCGTAGCCGGAATGTTTCTCACCGACCGTAGAGCCGTCAGGATTTTTTTCAAGATTGTACAAATCATGCAGAAAGCGCGCGTATTCCGAATAATTCTTTGCGACCTCGATGTTTTTCTGCTCAGAATCGATTTTTCCGGCAAGTAAATAAATTTTTGACTCAGGAAGATTCGTGATAATTCCGTTCAGCATGTCAAAGACCACTGCATTTGTCTTCGACTTCATTGACTCGACCCTGCTGTTGAAATATGCGTCAAACGCGCCGATTATGCCCGTATCCGGATTGGATTCATCACCGATGATAAATTTCTGAAGGAATAAAATGTAGCTTGTTCCTTCCAGCCGAGGATTTCTCTCGACGGCGACCCCTTCCGCCCAAGTCATGACAGCAGATTCGGCAATAATTCTGTTCCGCAAGGATGCAAAATCCGAGAATGCACGGTTGACCTTTATCAAAGCCTGCACGACCAGCTCCAAGTTCCGCGTTGAGACGGCCTGCATGTACTCGGCGTAAGCCTTCTCGCACTCCTCTATCCGGCCTTCCATTCCCGATGAAGAAAGACTTCCGGCCACAAGAGTGCGCACATTGTTAAGCGAGCGGCGGACAGGAGTCGTGATGTCACTATCGTACACGACAAGGGTTCCTTCTTCATCAGGCGCAGGATTATCCGTTTCAAAAACTATGTCTGAATATTCATTTTTGATTGCAAATCCTTCCTCGAATTTGACACTGGCGGCTGTGTAGGCTCCGTTTTTGATTAAAGTCGCACCTTCCCGCATGATTTTGTTGTACTGATAGAGAACTTCACCAAGCGTAACAGTCCTTCGGGCAAGATTCGTGAAATCAAACACAGTGTCTGTTGAGTCAAGCTCGGAATTTTCAAGTTCCGTGATTTTCGTAAGTTTTTCTGATTTTGATTCCTCGCCGTTCTTAATGACATCAACAAGCTCTTCGGCACCTCTGTTGTAATCCTCGCGAAATTTCATGATTCTCGCGACCCTTTTCTGGGCCCGGTCAAAGTCTTCTGGATGAGCCGCCATGTATTTTGTGAGTGCCTTAAGTGCCTCGTTATACGCCGTTGTATCAATGAGGATGTCAATCTGCTTCAGCGACAAAATCTCCCCGTCCGCTTCTCCATAAGTCTGCGGAAGAAAAAGCCCCGTGGCAAAAAGAGAAAATAGAATTACGATGGCAAGGCGGTGTCTACGCATCCTGTTTCAAAATCGAATAATACTCCATATCTATTTTCGACAGAATTCATGCCGAAAGAAAGCATGTCGGCCGAAAATATTAAGGCGGCTAAATATGGATTTTTTGCGCCTATCCTATTATAATATAATATGATGAAAAAAATCTTCCTTCCGGTGGCATTTTTCATTTTTCTCGCACATTCCTGGGCTATGGACCTTAGCGCCCCCCAGTCAACGCTCGCCGATATTTTTTCTTCATCAGTTGACCCGAACGAAGGCAACACGGTTTTCTGCTCAATGAACATTCCTTCCGGCGGTCGCACCGAAGCTCTTGGCACGGCATTCGTCGCGCTCGCAGATGACTCCAGCTTCTTCGACTTCAATCCGGCAGCAAGCGCAATCCTTGAGCAGAGCGAAATTTCCGTGAGCCACAACGCGTGGATTGCGGACTCAGCCCTCGAAACAGTCGCCCTCACCCGTCGTAACGGCAACCTCGGCTACGGCACGCAAATCAAATGCTTTTATGTGCCTTTCAGCGAATACAATCTTTACGGAGACAGGGTTAGCGGAAGCTACTACAGCGAGACAAGCGCGACTTTCAACATCGCCTACAATTTTCTGGCAGGCTACAGTTTCAGGGGCATTGCAGTCGGAGCAAACGCAAAGCTGGCATGGCGGAGCGTTCCCGATTACACGGACAACAGGACGGACGCAATAATCCCCGGCTCCGGCCTTGAGCAGTCCGCGCTCGGAATCATGGCCGATACAGGAGTTCTCGTCAGGTTCAACGCGCTCAAATACTATCAGGACAGAAACCCGAACCTCAACCTGGCACTCTCGCTCAACAATTTCGGAGCGGCTTTCACAGGATTCGGTTCTTCGGTCAAAAAAGATGATGACACGCCGGCCCGCATCAGCGCAGGATTTTTCTACAAGCCATTTTCAAGGCTCACAATCAGCACGGAAGTCCGTAAGCCAATCTCAATAAGCAGCATCTCATCAAGCGGAAAAATTTCTTTCGGAACAGGAATCGAAACTCAGGTCACAAAAAATTTCGCGTTTCAACTGGGCTTTCTCCTGCAGGGAGCAAATCCTCGTTTCAGTCTCGGAAGTGAATTTGACATAAGCAGAATCAAAATAGATGTCGCATATACCCTCGACCTCACAAGCTCCATGAATCCGGTGAACCACATAAGCCTCAGCGCAAAAATCAAATTCGGCGACCGGGGGCGAAAAATTGCCATGAGCAAGGTGGACGAATGTTATCTGGACGGACTAAAACTTTACGCCGAAGGAAATTACGATGAGGCGATTGTCAAATGGGAAGAAGCGATTTTAACTGCGGCACGAAGCCCTCTGAACATCAAATTTGAGCCGGCAATCCTCGCAAGGGAAACGGCAATCAACTTCAATATTCAGAAGGCCGAGCTTGAAAACATGTACACGATTCCAAGCACCGACTAGATTATTTTTTTGGAGAGAAAATCCTGAAATTCATCCATGGGAAAATCAGGTGTTCTTTTTCGAGTTTTGTGAGCCATTCCGTGCTTACGGTATTTGAGCCGAGCGCATCAAACACAATCATGAATGACTTTATGGCCTGCTTGAAGCGGGCAGCAGCATATTCAGGGAAAATTCCGTCATGAATCATTTTTGCCCATTCGCCGCTCTGCGCAATCATCAGCTCCCTTGCACCAAGATTGAGGAGGCGGACTTTAAGGCCTGTCTCATTCGGGAAGCGGTCTGACAAATCGACCATGCGCTCGCACATTTTTCTTGTGTAGCGAATCATCCAGCCGTTAGAATTGTCAAGCAAATCCTCGCCGTAGCTGTTTCCCTGAGCAACGCCTGAATACGGAACGATTTTCTGAAGCCCGAAAGGATTTCCGACTGACGGAGACGGAGAAGAAAGATTTATGTCAAAATCAGCTGACTTTCGGATTACATTCTCAAGCCATGCGACACCTTCGGCCCACTCCTGACCAAGAACCTTTGCATCAATTACGCAGACAAGAGAAGGACCCCTTCCTTCCATGCAAGAAGCGGCCTCCGTGAGTTTTTCACTTTTTGCCTTGAGGAAAGCCTCGGCATCAAGCACAGCCTGTGAAGCAGCCTCTTTTTCGTTGTAAATTTCGTCATCTTCATTCCAGTATCTGAAATAAGACGGAATACGAGGCATGCCGTCCTCGATGAACTGAGCTTCAACCAGAGACTGTGCCGGCAAATCATATGCGACATCTTTTTCCTGATTTTTGTAAACAGGATTTGAAGAAAATCCGTTCTCGCCAATGATATCATCGGGAGTATCAGAATCCTGACAGAACAGAACAAGGGAAGCCTGAGAGAGGCTTGTGTTCGTATCGATGTCGCAGCGGACAGGAGAAAAAATTCCGTCCTTCGGCAAAGTCTCGCTGAAAAGCATTGAGCGGATGTCAACAATCGTGTAGCGGAAGCCGTAAGAGCGGAGAACCTTCTCAACCCCAGGAGTGTAGCCCATGAATGGAAGATAGAATCCGTCCGGATTATTTCCGAAGAAATGCCTGTGTGAATAAAGGCCGACCTCAACCTGAGCATTGAGGATTTCGGTCATATCGCCATAATGAGGAAGGAAAGCGTAAGTTCCGCAAGTCGCAAGAAGCTCAAGGTTTCCTTTTTTGGAGAAATATGCGAATTCTTTGAGAAGGTTCTGTGAATAAGCCTGAGTAAAATCAACAAGATCCTTTTTTGCTTTGGCAAGGCATGATTTTGCATTCTCAAGGAGAGCAGGCTCCCCTTTAAGCCTCTCAACTTCCTTCTCACCGAGCGCGATTCTTTTTTCAAGCCAGCTAACGAACTGAGCCTTAATCAAATCATCGCTCAAAAGCGAGCAGAGTGACGGAGAAAGAACAAGAGCAAGCTTAAAATCAATTCCCTCATTCTCAAACCTGTGGAACATGTCCAGCATCGGAAGGTAGGTCTGACAAATCGCACTGAACAAAATATCATTCTGAAGGGAATATTCCTTTTCATCCTCGTGCCGGATATAGCCCTGATGAGCTACTATTGTTAAAACAAGATTTTTAGCCATTTCTACGCTCACTCCACAAAAGACTGTCTGTATTTTTCATAATGTGATTTCAAAAGCTTTTTGAGGCCAGAGACCTCAAGGATTTTTGGAATCTCGACTTCCTGACCAGGGAAAGCCTTTGAGAAAATCGCAGGCGTTTTTGGAAGCGGAATTTTTTTTGAAACAGTAAGGCTGTCGTAATTTCCGTCGTTAAAGAATGCCACCAGGTCAACACGGAAATATTTTTTGCCAGCCTCAAGGAGAACATACTGCTCGCGGTCGGAAAGTGACACCTGAATGTCATAATATTCAACAGGATTCACATCTTCTTCCTGATTGAAATATGCGACACGCAAAACAAGCTGTTTGAAGCGGGAAGATTCAGAAATCTTTTTTATTCCATCGGAACTTATATCCCAGTAAACATAAGCCCATGCAGGATTTTGAAGAATCACAGAAATTTCCGTAGAATTGAAGGAATCAGGCAGATCCCAGTTTTCTTCCGGTATTTCGGCATTCTCGTTCATACTGGAAGAGCGAGCAGGAGCACGGTCAAGTTCCCCTCCGACTTCAAGAAGCTCACCGATAATAAAGCGGCGGTTCAGTTCGTCAGGAATATCGATTCCATAATCATCAGCAAGGGCAATAAGATCCGCTGATGACAAAGTTTCCAAATGTGAAAGCGTTAAGAATTTATTTTCCATAATTATCCGTTTTTTAGTTCTTATGATTGTCTTAAAAAACGCAATAAAAATCAAGACTTAAAGAGCTTTAAGAATAAAATCTCTGCATTTCAGGCTATCTTTTTCTTGAAAATTTGAAAACCTGTTGTAGAATAATATAGATAAGGGGTTTACTGTGAAAACGACATTTGCCAGCGAAGAGCTTTGCAATCTCATCAGCACCGTAATGCATTCGATTGACTCTCTGGAAGAGATGCACAAACTTCTCAACGAGACCGTATCAGATTTTGCTGACAGCATACAGCTCGGAAAACTCTCCGTAAAAGTCTCGAATCCGCAGACTGTCTACGAACCCCTCGGATTCAACAAGGAAATGCTCAACTTTGAGAATCCCAAAGGCTTCAATCCCGACACTTACGAAAAATTCTACTTCACCGAAGAAAATGGCTGCATAAATCTCAAGGCAAACCTTCTTCCAGGGGTTCTGTGGACAAAAGAAAACAAACAGCTTCTCGACTGCTATATTGACCTGTCATATCTTCTTTGCAGCCGCGTAAGGCTTTTGAGCATCATGTCGGCTGTCAAAATCACCGACTCTCTCACCGGCGCACTTAACCTTCACGGATTTCAGGAAGCTGTCGGCGATATCATGTCAATGGGCGAAATCCAGAACTATTCCGCCGTCCTGCTGAATTTCAAGAATTTCAAATACATCAACCAGAAGGTCACTACCGACAACGGCGACATCATCCTGCACAAATACAGCATGATGGTTCAGGGCTTCCTTGAAAAACAAGGCTACATCGCCCGCCTCGGAAGCGATAATTTTCTTGTTCTCTGCCCGAAATCAAGGCTCAAGGATTTCATCAATTTCATCGAAAACATCACGATTTCCGTGAACAACCGCGGAAATGTCGAGGATATAAAAATCAATGTGCGCGCAGGCATTTACGAGGCCAACGATGAAACGACTTTCGGTGATATCATGTCAAATTCTGCGGTCGCACTTGAAACGGCACGGCACTCACGCAACAAGGACATAATTTTCTTCGAACAGGAAATGCTTGAAAAGGCAATCCATGACAAAAGTATCTCAAACATGTTCATGGATTCTCTCGCCAAAAACGAATTCAAAGTCTACTACCAGCCAAAAGTCGATTTGACCACAAACACGCTCTGCGGCTGCGAGGCTCTTTCACGATGGTACGCCCAGAGGATGATTACCCCAGCCGAATTCATTCCTATTTTGGAAGCAGAAGGCACAATCAAAAACCTCGATTTTTACGTGCTTGAGGTCGTGTGCAAGAATATCCGTGACTGGCTCGACAAAGGAATAGAACCGGTCTTAATCTCAACGAATTTCTCAAAGCTCCACCTTTCCGACGACAATTTCGAGAACCACATCATCTCAGTCCTCAAAAAATACAATGTCCCGTCAAAATATCTGGAGCTTGAACTTACGGAGCTTTCTGATTACCAGTATTTTGACCGTCTCGTGCGTTTCGTAAACACCATGAAAGAAGCTGGATTCAAAATCTCAATCGATGACTTCGGAACAGGCTTCTCATCAATGAGCCTCGTGCGCAATCTCAACCCGGATGTCATCAAGCTGGACAAATCCCTTATTGACAATGTAGCCGCCGGCGATGACCAAAAAGCCAGAACCGACCGCGTAATCAGCAGCTCAATAATAAAAATGGCTCACGAGCTTGGCATCAAAGTGATTGCGGAAGGTGTCGAGAAAAAAGAGCAGGCAGAATTCCTCAAAGAAAACGGCTGCATAATGGCACAAGGCTTCTTATTCGACAAAGCCCTGTCACATGATGAATTTGAAAAAAGACTGATTACCCGCAAATACGAGATATAAATTCCTCACAGAGATATTTTTATAGAGTGGAAGAAAAAGAAGAAACCACAGATGTCACAGATTACACAGATTAATAAATTCCTCACAGAGGGCACAGAGTTCACAGAGATATTTTTATAGTAACAAAATAAAATGCCTCAGTCCCACTGCCTTTAAAAGCAATGCGACTGAGGCTTTATTTTTGAGCCCAAGAGTGCTCTCTGTGCACTCCTAAACTCTG
>NZ_JAFRNB010000046.1 GCF_017430385.1 Treponema sp. | reverse complement strand
GGAACAATCGCGCCCTCAATAAAGGCGTGTGGCGAATAACTCTTTGCGACCATTATGTTCCAGCCGATTTCTTCAAGAGGCTCAAATGAGTAAACCGTGTGCGCATCATCAATGAACGCCTCTCCGATTTCAGCAAGCTCCTCCTCAACATCCTCAAGTTCCGGGATAACGGTGGTAATCGGGGTTTTATTCTCAAGATGGCTCAGTTCCGGGGAACCTGTTGTTTCAAGGGACTTGTTGTAAATGTACATCGAGTACTCTTTTGGCAAGTCCGAGTACAATGAATTCACGAATTCTGAGATTGGAATGCCCGTTCCGATAAGGCCGAGATAGCCTCCGTTTTGATTCCGCACGATACAGTTGACCCACATGAATGTCTGCTTAAGGCCGATGTCGTAGTCAACGTTGAATTCGTAAGCCTTATCGCTTTCCTTTGTAGCCAGATACCATGCGCTTGTCGGATCTTCTGTGTCGAGGGTGTAAAGATATTCGTTATTGGCATAATATTTGAGGTCAGTGTCATTTATCATGAAAGAAAGCTTACTCAAAAATGAATCCTGATAAGCCGCGACCTCAGCAAAGGCAGAATCTTTAAGGTCGTCATCAGAAGGATTCTCAAAATATTTAACGATGAGAGGTGATTTTGCCATCTGGACGGCAAGGGCAATCTGCTCTTTGAAAC
This sequence comes from Treponema sp., assembly GCF_017430385.1. GTDB lineage: Bacteria > Spirochaetota > Spirochaetia > Treponematales > Treponemataceae > Treponema_D. The sequence continues at coordinate 10,477 of NZ_JAFRNB010000046.1, read as the reverse complement.
CTAGCTCAAATTCAAGCTTCATGTTTTTTTGAAGCTGCATAAGCTCTTTGTGGCTCTGATTTTCAAAATTTATGCGTGCGCCCTTTCCGATAACGACAAAACTGGCGGCAAGCAGCACGATAAAAACCAGCACCAAAATCAGTATCATGGCAGGAAACGGCCGTTTTGTTCTCTCCTTCCGCTCTTTCAAGACTTTTAATTTCATTTTATTTCTCCTCACTGTTTTTAAATTATTTTCGCAATTCTTCTGCAATAACCTGCAATTTTTGGGAAGCTTCGGAAACGCTCTCCGTCGCGCCCCGGAACTTGTCTACACCCGAAGCAATCTGTTTGAGAGTGAGAAGAATCTGCTCGCTCGCAACAGCCTGCTGCTGGATGATTGTCGTAATGTCACCGGCACTGTCCGCCGTGATTTCGGAAGCATTTTTGATGCTCGTGAACCGTTCCTCAAGATTCTTCGCATTTGCAACACCGTCACGGATTTTTTCGGTGCCGCTTTCTGAAGCAAGAATAAGCGTGTCGGAACTTTGCTGAATCTCAGTGATTTTGCCCTTGATTTCTTTTGTGCCCTTGATGATTCCGTCTGCAAGGCGGCGGATTTCTGCGGCAACGATATGGAAGTTTTTGCCGGCCTCGCCAGCCGTGCTTGCCTCCAGCTCCGCATTGAAAGCGATGATTTTTGCCTGGTCCGCGACCGAGTTGATGAGGGTGACGATATCCCAGATGTTCTCGATTTTGTCACCAAGTTCCTTGATACCGTCGATTGTGTTCTGGTTCGCGACAGCGATTTCCTTAAGCTGCCTTACATTCTGCTCCAGATAAGACACGCCTTCGGCAACATCGCCGCTCGTTTTTGTGGCAACGCCCGAAACATCCTTGATTTTCTTGGAAATATCTTCCGAAAGCTCCGTATTGTCTTCCATTGTGGCGACAATTTCCTTGACAGCCGCGCTCTGGTCCTGCGCCGTGATTGCGTTTTCTTTTGAAGAAAACGCAAGTTTGTGGGTTTCGTCGATAAGGTGATTACTTGCCGCCCTCTCCTTGGAGCGCATCCTGCTGATAATGAAAGCCGTGATTGCCATGATTATGATGAACAAGATGAAAAATGCGACCGTAAGCAGAATTTTTGTGGCCGTGGAGAATGCGTTCGCATCCTTTACGCTCTTACCAAGGACATAATACCAGCCTGTAATCGGGATTGGCGCGATACGGAAAACATATTTTGTCTTTCCGACCTTTCCGTAAACAAAATCATCCTCAACCTCAAGCAGTTTCTGACCAATTTTATTGTATGCGCCGTTTTTTACGCTCAGGATATTGTCATCAGGCGTATATTCATCATCCATAAAAAAATCGCCCTTAGGAGAAAGGATGAATGACCAGTCGAGCAAATCTGTTTTGACACCGCCGACAAATGCCTGCAAATCTTCCATTGGAAAATCGAATGCTATAACGCCGTCAAGCTCGCCGTCCTTGTAAATAGCCCTTGAAATCGTGACGACAAGCATATCTGTAAGCTCATTGATATAAACGCCGGTATAAAATGTCTCGCCCTCTTTTTCGACCGCACCTGTATACCAGCTGGAATTTGACGGAGAATATCCGTCCGGGATTGAAATATTGGGGCCTGCGAACATTGAGCCGTCAGTGCGGCATCCGTAAAAACCAGGAAATTCTGAATATGCAAGCGACATTTTCTCAAAAACTTCTTCGTTGTCAGAATTTCTTCTATAAAATCCATCTTTGAAAAGGCAGGCCATTGCCTCAACCATTTTTGAAGGAGCAGACATCGTGTTCTCGAAATTAAGAACACACTCACGCACATTCGAATACATGAGCCTGTAAGCCTGCTCCTCGGTAAAATTTGAGACAAGATTGGCGACAATAATCGTTGTAATAACAAAGAAAATTGCGACTGACACACCAATCAGCATCAGTGCCCTTTTTACAAAACTCATTTTTGTAACTCCTCGTTTATAATTCTGTTCTTGAAGAAATCTTTTACCGCCATACGGATTTCATCAGGGGTTTTGCTTTTAAGGATATAGCCCTCCGGCTTCAAGTGAACGACGCTCATTACGCTTTCCTTGTCACTGTTTGCCGTAAGGAAAATTACCGGAAGATTCTTGAAATTCTTGTCTCCACGGATTTTCGTGAGGACAGAAGGCCCTGACATCTCAGGCATTTTGTAATCAAGCAGGACAAGATCAATCGGATGCATGTCCAGGAAAAGCATCGCGGCCTTGCCGGAATTTACGACCGAGACCTCAAATTCATCGCTGAGCCAGTTTTTTATGCTTCGGAGCATGATTGGCTCATCATCAACTACGAGGATGCGTTTTTTTGGTATATCATTTTTTTCGATATACTCCAAAAGCCGTTCCAAATCGAATGAATAGCCTGGGAATCTTACGGACGGAATCTTGTTGAAATACTTTTCTTCGTCAATTCCGAGTGAAATGGATGCGCCGATAAAATAAATGTTGAATCCGATTTTTCTCTGGGCGGAAGCGATTTTGCTGACAACCTGAAAATCCATGTCCTCAGAAAGACAGACGACGACATGGCTGCGCTTGTCATAATCAAGTTCGAGACAGAGTGGATCAGGATAAAACAGCTCAAGCTTCCAGTCCGGGGCGGCTTCCTCAAATTTCTGGACGAAATTCTTTACGACCAAACGAGAATCATCTCCTACAACATAAATTACTCTTTCCATTTTTGATATTCTCCTCCAAATCAGTTGCCATTAAGCAACTCCTGCAAAGAAATAAAATCCACATTTTCTATCATGCTGTGAATTTTCTCAACTTTGTCTTTATATTCTTCGGGAATTTTGAATTTGGAAAGCTCCGACATAACGGAATCAACTCCGTCTATATCAAAACTTTCGGCAAAATTTCCGATTTTCTTAATGTTTGCTGAAAGTTCCGCCTCTGAAATCAAAGGTTTTTCCGCGCCCGCATCCTCATCAAAAAGGACTTCGAGCTTTTTCTTGAAAGCAAGGAAATCATTCATCAGAGTTTTGTGATTCTCAAGGATTTCCTCAGTTTCGCCTTTGTCAGCACAAAGCTCAAGATTTTCCGCGCGCATAGAAAGCCCCATTGCCCCGATAAGCCGGGAAGTGCTTTTGAGCGCGTGAATTTTTATGGCATAATTGCTCCAGTCCTCTCCCTCAAAGAACTGCTGAATCTCCACAACCCGGTCACTGACGGAACTGTAGAATTTTTTAATGCTGAATTCGAGAATAGCCGCCGAACCACAATTAGTAAGGCCGGACATGACATCAATTTCTTCTATTGAATTGAGTTTTTCAATGAAAGGATTTGTGCCGTCTGCAAGTTTCTCACATTCCTCGTCAGAAAGAGCTTCTTCTGGCTCCTCGGCAGGAGTTTCCTGATAATCACCCGGAAGATATTTTATAATCATATCCTCAAGTTTTTCGGGATTTACTGGTTTTGTGAGATAATCAGTGAAGCCTTCATCAATATACATCTGCCTTACGCCAGAAATTGCGTTTGCGGTGAGGGCAACACAAGGCTTATCCTTGCACAAATTGCCGCTGAGAGATTGCATCGCGTGCAGGGTTTCGATTCCGTCCATCTCCGGCATACGGTGGTCAATGAAAATAATGTCGTAGCAATTTTCCTGCACTTTTTCGAGAGCTTCCTTGCCGCTGAGAACCGTATCAATCTTCATGGCAGTCTTTTTGAGAAGCCCTTTTATGACCTCAAGATTCATATCCGTGTCATCAACAAACAAAAGATGTGCCTTCGGTGCATGAAGTTTTTCTTTGTAATTGGCAATTCGGATTTTGTTCTTCTTGTTTTTCGCATTGATGTCGCCGATTTCCGTCCAGTCAATGACTTTTTGCGCGATGCGGAAAGAAAATTCTGAGCCTTGTCCGTACTCGCTCTCAATCTCAAGCTTAGAGTCCATCATCGCAAGGATTCGCGTGACAATGCTCATGCCCAGTCCCGTGCCCTCGATGGTCCTGTTCTTTTCCTCATCAATCCGCTCGAACGGTGAGCAGAGTTTTTCCATGTCGGCTTTTTTGATTCCGATTCCAGTGTCTTTGACCCGGACTTCCAGCATGATTTTATCGCCGCCAACCTTTTCATAATCAACGGAGAATGTTACGCTTCCTTTTCGCGTGTATTTTATGGCGTTTGTCAGAAGATTCAGTATGCACTGCTTGATTCGCACAAAGTCGCCGCAGAGGATTTTCGGGATTTTCTTGTTGACATCGAGGATAAATTTGAGTTTCTTGTGCTTTGCCCTCTCATCAATCATATTGAACAGATCGGTGATGACAGACTGGATTTCGTACTCTTCGGGCAGAATTTCCATTTTGCCCGCCTCAATTTTTGAGAAGTCAAGGATTTCATTTACGATTTCAAGCAGGTTCGTGCCCGCGCTCTTGATGTTAGCCGCATAGCCAAGAATTGTTTTGTCCGCAGACTCCCTGAGAATCATTTCGTCCATGCCAAGAACGGCGTTAATCGGCGTGCGGATTTCATGGCTCATGTTTGCCAGGAACGCGCTCTTTGCCTGATTTGCGGCTGCATTCTTCTCAGCCTCGAATTTCATCCTTGCGCTCTCGGCCTGAAGCTGCTCACGCTCCTTCTTTTCGGCATCGATGTATTCGACAGCCCAAAGGACATGGGTAAGCGTTCCGTCCGGCTTTCTGTCCATCGCGATAAATCGGCCGCGGCACCACTTTCCACCAACGCCAAGGAATTCCTGTGCTACCGTAATACGCCCTTTGAGGCGGTCGTTGATTGTGTCGAGGTTGACGAACGGAAGCAGGCTGTCCCAGGAAGTCTCGTCGGACATCTCCTGCATTACTTCGGGAAGAATTGTCCTCGCATTGCCGACGCTTCGCCGGACAGCATCACCGATGTTTTTCCTGCTGTGGATTTCTGTGAAAGTATTGTGCTCAAGGTCAATCTCATGCATTGAAAGATACATACTAGCCAGGAATTCGCTCTTGCTCTCACTCTCAGAGATGGCAGCCTCTTTTGCCTCGCGCTCCCTTACCGTCTGATCGTGGATATAGTCGATATATTCCCTCATCTGAGAGGTCATTTTACGGATGTTGTCCGAGAGAATTCCAAGCTCATTGTTTGATTTGTATGGAATGTTGATGTAAAGCTCGCCACGGCTCAGCTTGAAAGTAGCTTCGGTAAGGATTCGGATTGGCCGGATAATCCTGTCAGCCGCGAAATTCACCATGACCCAGGTAAGTGAGAAAATCACGAGAAGGATGGTGGCGAAAGTCATGAACAAGTTGAACATCGTCGTGGAATAAACCGTATGCGGAAGGGCAATCACAAGGCTCATCCCGTTCTCAAGTTTTTTGACAAGGCCGGTGTGCTTCATGCGGTTCCAGTAAAAATCTTCCATAGAGTGGGAATTGCCGCCTTTGAACAGGTCAAAGATTGAAGTGACATTCGCAGACTGATCAACTGCATTATTAAACAAATGCGAGCGGTTTGAATAAATCAGATTCTTCTCGCTGCCTATAAGGAGTGCAAGCACATTGTCAGTCGGAAGGGTGTCAACAATATCTTTTAAAACAGCCAGCTTTATGTCCATTCCAACAACGCCAAGCAATTTTTCATTTCTGTAGACCGGGGAGACGAAGGCAATAATCTGCGTGTCGAGGTTCTTGTTCTCGTAAGGATTCATCCAGACAGGCTTTTTCGCCCAGACAGGAATATAATACCAGCCGACATATTCCGTCTGACCAGTAGAATACATGCTCAAATCAGTGTTGCGGATTTTTACGAAGCCCGTCCTCTTGTTGCCCCGGTAGAAAATTCCTGTTTTTGGGCCGAATCGCTCCTGCTCCATCCTGAAATAAACTGAGACAACGCCTTTTGGATTGCCGGGATAGTTCGTCATCACATCGGCAATCTCCTCCATATATTTTTCTTCGTAGGAGGAATCGTTTAAAAGTCTCTCCTCGTCCAGGGTCTTTAAAATATAGTTTTCCGCGACATATACGGCTTCCTCAATGGTGGCAAAATTCATATCAAGCTCAGTCTGCTTCTTTTCAGCCATGAGGAGGACAGAGTGCGCGACATCTTTCCTGATATGCTTGCTGTTTGAAATAAAACTTACGGCAGCAGTAAGCGAAAAAGTGATGAGAACAAGGGCGTAAACACCTATTGAAGTTTTAGCACTAAGGGAATAACTGCGCTTATCAATCATAGTTCTCTTTTAACCCCATTTCCACCGGCTGCCTTCATTCCATAGCATAGCTGAACAGCCCTGTGATAGTTCGTCTTGATGCTCTCAGAAAGATTCACCTCAACGACCCCGACAGAAACAGAGACATCCAGATCTTCCTTTACGATGGTGCAGAATTCAGTGAATTTTCTTTCGGCCTCGTCAGCATGGGCTTCATAGAAGATGACGAATTCATCCCCGCTCCAGCGGAACATGATTCCCCGATCCCCGATTATATTCTTTGCCCGCTCAACGACCCCGATAAGAATCATGTCACCGTCCTTTGTCTCATTCTCAACTTTGAAACGGTCTATATCGAATATGACAAGGGTTTTGTAGCGCGTAGTATTGAAGATTCCAAGCTCCCCGAATGAATTTTTAAGATAATTGCGGTTTGGAAGGCCTGTGAGATAATCCTCGGTATCATCGGTGCTCTCAAAATGACGGGATTTTTTGATTTTTTCTGGATAAAGATTCACCAAAAGGACAGCAAGAAGGAAGAAATATGCGGCTCCGACAAGAAACATAACGCCGAGAGATTTTTCGCCCAGCCCGATATTCTGAATTACAAGATACCAGTCCAAATCTTCGATATATCGAACCATGCGGAAGCCGCCGAAACTGCGCTCCATATAGCTGAATTCATTTTGACTTGCCTTATCACTCAAAACCTCGGAAATATAGGCATTATTGATGTTGGTTGAGTCAGTATCAACCTGAACAAGACCTTCCTTATCGACAAGATTGATTTTTACTCCGAACCCGGCCTCGCACTTAGAAAGCAGAGACTGCATTTCATCCATGAACACGCCGACTCCGCACACGCCCAAAAGATTTTCATCAGAATCTTCAAGCCGAGCATTGACGAACACAGCCCACCTGTAGTCATAAACCTCACCACGGTCAGGCTCAAGCCGGTAATTTTTGCCGGACTCCAAGAAAAGCTGATACCAGCTGTCATAAGGGTCTTTCTGAGGATTTACGATTTTGGAGATTCCATTTATAGTGTAGTATCTGTGCGTCTTTTCGGAAATGACGAATGCAACTTCGTAGCCGAATTTTTCTTTTATGGAAGCGAGATATTCAGCTATTACAGAAGCCATTTCTACCTCGCTCATGGATTCTTCGTTCTTGAGGGCATACTGCAAAAGCGTATCTGATGCCATGAATTTTGAGATAATGACAGGCTTTGTTATTTCAATGGAAAGAGAATCATAAAGATGATTTGCAAGGAGCTTGTTTTTTTCGATGTCAGGCTTTGCCGTGCGCATGATTGCAGGAGTCAGCAAACCAAGAAATACAACCGAGAACAAAACAAATATAGCAATCAGAACTTTTTTTATCATCCCTCTCCTCCGGAAAGTCCTATTAGAAAATTATAACACAGAGAAAGAAAATTTGCGATTTTTTTTAAGATTTTTTTACGAATTTGCCAAAATGACTGAATTTTTACTTTTAAAATTCTTAAAGTTGTGTTAAAATTCTAAACTGTGAAGGAATCTAAAAAAGAGAGGGAAAAATGTACTATTCAATCATCGGAATTCTTGCTTTATTAATACATGTCATCGTAAATTACTATGTTCTCAAGCCTCCAGTAACATCCGACATCCTGCCTGCACATCATTCTTACCGACGCTTTCTTTTTTCTGTAATCGGATATTATGTAACAGATGTTTTGTGGGAACTTTTAAATGCACTCGGACTCATGAAGATGCTATTTGTGGAAACTACGATCTATTACGCAATAATGGCAATCACGGTCTTTTTATGGATAGAATATGTCATCGCTTATATAAAAGAAAAGAGTTTTTTCACGATTCTCTTACAATACATAGGTTTCATTTTCTTTGTTTTCCAGATTGCAGTTCTTATCTTTAACTTTTTCTTCGATATTGCTTTCTGGTTCGGCGATGACGGAACCTATTACACGGGAACAGCCCGACACATCTGCCTTTTTATCCAGCTCATAGTTTTCCTTACAACGGCAATTTACATGCTCACCATCATGTTCAAGTCCACAGGAAACACCAGACAGCGGCACCGCACAATCGGATTTTTCGGGCTTAACATGTCAATTTTCATTATTCTTGCGACACTTTACCCGCTCATGCCTTTCTATGCAATCGGCTATGTCGTAGGAACATGTCTTTTGCACACTTTCGTGCTTGAGGATGAAAAAAAGGCAAGGCACGCGGAGCTTGAAAAACTTCTGCAGGTCGAGGAAATTCAGGAAGCGGAGCTTTGCGGTGCAAGGCAGATGGCATATACAGATCCGCTCACCGGCGTAAAAAACAAAAATGCCTATTTTGAGGATGTTGACGGCATCGAAAGGCGCATTGAGGACGGCAATCTTTCTGATTTTGGCATTATCGTATTCGATGTGAACAATTTAAAAATCGTCAATGACACAAAGGGGCACGAAGAAGGCGACAAATACATCAAGACGGCAAGCAAGCTGATTTGCCATGAATTCAAGCACAGCCCGATTTACCGAATTGGCGGAGACGAGTTTGTTGCTTTCCTTATGGGCGAAGATTTTAAAAACAGAAACATCCTGATTGCATCTTTCAACCAGAAAGTCGAAAAAAACAAGCAGGATGGTAAGGTCGTAATTTCCTGCGGTCTCGATGAATTCAACCCAGAAAAAGACGACAGCTACATGCGAATTTTCACGCGCGCCGACAGTAAAATGTACGAGCGCAAAAAGGAATTAAAAAGCCGAGTCTAAGCCACCCTGCTTAACCTGGAAGTGTGCGAATTCCTCGAACAAAAAATCCATCCGTGGATTTTTTGATTCGTACGAGAATTTTCTGACGAAAATTCTCTCTTTGCTTTTACCTTGCATCCCTGCAAGGCTCAAACTTACAAACCTCCCATTTTCGTTTGAAAATGGGAAAATTCCATGCTGAAAGAGGCACGGCCCTGTGTTACTGAGCGCAAGTTTGTTGAGAATCCGAACATTTTTGCCATTGGTGCGATACAGTGAACGATTTCACCGCTGGCTTTGCTGTCCTGTCCCTGAATCATTCCGCCACGCTGAGTAATCTGGCTGATTGCGTCGCCTACGAACTCAAGAGGGCAAGAAATATCTACATTCATTACTGGCTCAAGAATCTGTGGAATAGCTTTGTTTGCAGCCTCGTCAAAAACCTGAGCTGCGCACGCTGTGAAGGCAAAAGGAGTGCCTGTAAGCTCGTTGTAGTCGATTTTTGTGACTTCAACGCCGACATCAGCACAAGGATAGCCATATTTGATTCCAGAAGAGAATGAATTTTCGATTCCGGCTTTGATTGCGTCGTAAATTTCTTCCGGGATATTGTTGTCGCGAACTGAGCATGAATAAGTGTTGCCCATGCCCTGCTCGTTCTGCTTGATTTTGATTGTGAGGCCTGCAGCATTGTCCTTTCCTGCAAGGTTCTTTTCCCAAGTTGAAGAAACTTCTGCTTCGTTTGTGACAGACTCGCGGTAAGTTACCTGTGGAGCACCTACATTTGCTTTTACGCCAAAATCGTCCTTCATGCGGGTAACGAGAACATCAAGATGAAGCTCACCCATGCCAGAAATAATCAGCTGGCCAGTCTCGGCATCCTCATGGCTTGTGAAAGTAGGATCCTCGCGGCTCATGATTGCAAGTGTTTCAACGAGTTTGTCCTTGTCGCTCAAAGTCTCCGGCTCGATTGCGATTGAGATAACTGGCTCCGGGAATTTAAGGCTTTCAAGAAGGATTGGCATTCCTTCGCTTCCCAAAGTGTCGCCAGTCTGAGAAATTTTGAGGCCGACGAAAACTGCGATGTCACCAGCCTGAACAGAGTCCATCTGCTCCATGTGATTTGCGTTTACGCGCAGGATTCGGTTGATTCGCTCACGCTTTTTCTTTCCGACGTTGAGAGCCTGACTTCCTGCCGTGAATTTGCCAGAGTAAACGCGAACGAATGCGAGAGCGCCCATCTCGCGGTCCTGCTGGATTTTGAAAACAAGACCGAGAGGCATTTTCTTTTCATCGCATGGGATTTCAACCGGTTCTTCCTTGTCTTTTTTGACATGAAGGCCTTTTGCAGGCGGCACGTCTGTAGGGCAAGGAAGATAATCAATTACGGCATCAATCAAAGGCTGAACGCCCTTGTTACGACGAGCAGTACCACACAAACATGGAACAAGAGTGCGGTTGATTGTGAGTGTGCGGAGAGCCTTTTTGAGCTGCTCGTTAGTGATTTCGCCACCCTCAAGATAAATCATTCCAAGCTCG
>NZ_JAFRNB010000045.1 GCF_017430385.1 Treponema sp. | reverse complement strand
GAATCTTCTGAAGCAAGCAGATTTTTCGGATGTCATAAAATCCAAAAACATTACAATTTCTCAAAAGCAGCACATTTGCGATAAATGCGAAGATTATCTGGATAGAGTCATTAAGTTATTTTAATGCGGATGCCCTGGTAGGCGAAACAGAGCAAGCGTATTAAAATCATCATGGAGTTATAATATTTAAATGAAAAATTTGCTCCATCAGCCCACCGTGGAAGTGTGCCACTTTTTTATAGAAAGATTCGTTTTCCTGTGCTACAATTCTTCCATGAACAATCGTTTTCTGCCAATCGGCATTCAGGATTTTGAAGATTTACGCAATCGTGGTAGCATTTATGTGGACAAGACCCATCTTGTCTATAAACTTGTCACTGAAGGAAAACCTTATTTTTTAAGTCGCCCCCGCCGTTTTGGTAAGAGCCTTTTGCTTTCCACGCTGGAAGCCTACTTTCTGGGCAAAAAAGATTTGTTCAAAGGTCTTGCCATCGAAAATCTTGAAAAAGACTGGGTGCAGTATCCGGTCATAAAAATCAGTTTTGGCGCAGATAATTACCCTGATTTGAATTGCCTGATATCATTGGAAAATTCAGTTCTTTCGGAATATGAAAAGAAATACGATATTGCCGTTTCTGATTCCCGTGCAGCCCCGAGGCTCAAAAATATCATCAAAGGCGCATATGAAAAAACCGGCAAGCAGGTGGTCATCCTCATTGACGAATACGACAAGCCAATTCTCGACGCCCTCTACAGTGAGTACGAAGAGCAGAACCGTCAGGAACTGCGAAGCTTCTACAGCCCCCTCAAAGACTGTGACCAGTACATCCGCTTCCTTTTCATCACGGGAATTACGAAAGTCAGCCATGTGAACATCTTTTCTGGGCTAAACCAGTTGAACGACATAAGCCTTGATAAAAAATACTCTTCGATTTGTGGCGTTTCAGAATCAGAACTTGAAAAATATTTTATGCCTGAAATTGAGGCTCTTGCCGAAGAACAGGAAATGAATCTCGAAGAAACGAAGACTAAGCTCGCCCAAATGTATGACGGCTATCACTTTACCCATAATGTTGAGGGCGTTTACAACCCGTTCTGTCTCTTAAAGTGTTTTTCGGCAAAAGATTTTGGTTCCTACTGGTTTGAAAGTGGCACTCCGTCGCTTCTCGTAAAAAACCTGCAGAATCAGCCGCTGGAGCTTACAACAATAATCAACGGTCGAAAGGCAAAGGAAGATCAGTTCAAGAATTACGACCCGGACTCAAAGAACATGCTGCCTGTGATTTATCAGAGTGGCTATCTTACCATTAAGGGATTTGACAAGCCAAAAAGAATCTATACGCTGGACTTCCCAAACCGTGAGATTGAAGACGGATTCATCAACATCCTCCTAAAAAAATTCGTGACAGTTCCTTATGACGATTTGGGACTTGCAATCGGAAATCTGTGCGATGCCCTTGAACTCCACGACTTGAACCGTGCACTGAACATCATCAAATCCGCCATCGCAGACCTTCCCACCGTGGTCAAAAAGGACATGTGCGAGAACTACTACGAATCCGTCACGCATTTAATGTTCCGCATGACAGGCTGGCGTGTGGTTTCAGAGCTGCAGAATGTCTGTGGCCGAAGCGATGTTGTGGTGGCCTCAAAGGACAGCGTTTTTATCTTCGAGCTTAAAATGGATAAAGGCCGGTCTTTTGAAGAGGTTGCAGAAGAAGCCCTCGCGCAGATTGACGAGAACGGATATTCACAGCGATTTGCCGTCAGCGGGAAAGCCATGTACAAAGTGGCCCTCGTTTTCTCCAGCGAAGGAAAAGGCCTTTTGGGCTGGAAGGTAAAGGCATAAAAAAACTGGCCTCGCCGAAGCAAGACCAGTTTATCATTTTTCAGTTTTTTAGCAGCCCATTCCACCGTCTACGCCAAGAACCTGGCCAGTGATGTATGTGCTCAAATCACTTGCGAGGAACAATGCTGCATTTGCGATGTCCTCTGGTTTTCCTGCACGTTTAAGAGGCAAACCTTCAACCCACTGAGCTTTCATGTCGTCTTTGAGAACGGCAGTCATGTCAGTCTCGATGAAGCCCGGTGCAATTGCATTTACGCGAACGCCACGGCTTCCGACTTCTTTTGCCAAAGCCTTTGTATAAGCGATGATTCCGCCCTTTGAAGCTGCGTAGTTAACCTGGCCGCCCTGTCCGTGAAGACCTACGATAGAAGCCATGTTAATGATTGAGCAAGATTTGTCTTTTGCACGAATCATGTTGCTTGAAACAATCTGGCTGATAAGGAATACGCTTGTGAGGTTGATGCGAAGAACATCGTCCCAGTCTTCTTTTTTCATGCGGAAAGAAAGACCATCGCGAGTGATTCCGGCATTGTTTACAAGAATGTCGAATGTTCCGGCCTCTGCCAAAGCAGCCTTTACGACCTCAGTGACCTGCTCAGCGTTACCGACATCAGCATAAATCTCATGGAAAGCAACGCCATTTTCTGCGGCAAGCTTTTCCAAATCGTCTTTTGCGGCACTTGGCTTAGAGCACAATCCCCAAACCTCAGCTCCGTTCTTCAAAAATACTTCAACGATACCGCGTCCAATACCACGGCTAGAACCTGTAACAAGTGCTTTTTTATTCTTCAACAACATAATTTTCTCCTTCTATTTTAACCACAGATTACACAGATGGCACAGATGGCACAGATTAAAATTTTGGAAGGGAGAAGTCTCTCCCTACGCGCCCACTTCGTTGGTCGCTACCCTCTCTACGGGGGAAGTCCCCCGTAACGTCCCCTTTAAGAAAGCGTGGTATTTCAAAACTGTATGACACACAGAATTAACTAATCTGTGTAATCTGTGACATCTGTGGTTTCAAATTTTACAGTCCGTTGATTCCTTCAGCAGTATTCACCGGTGTACAAGCCAATGTTGCGCCGAGTTCTGTCTGACCCCAGAGACCGCTCAAAACTTTGCCTGGTCCAACTTCGAGGATTACCCATTCGTTTGCAGAATCTTCTTTAATCATATCTGCGAGAACTTTTTCTTCGTCTGTCCAGCGAACCGGGTGTGTGAGGTGGTCAACTGCGCTTGCTTTTGCAGGAGCACCTTCTGTGACTTTTTTGCCTGTGACATTTGAGAAAAGAGTGATTTTTGGATCAGAGAATGTGTATGGCTCCAAAGCAACTTTGAAATTATCAGCTGCGCGCTGCATGAGCGGGCTGTGGAATGGACCTGCAACAGCCAGGCGGACCGTTCGGCGAGCACCTGCTGCTTTTGCGGCCTCCTCTGCCTTTGTAAGACCATCAGCGGTTCCAGAAATTACTGTCTGTTTGACGCTGTTGAGATTTGCGGCATAAGCACCTTCGATTCCGTTAGCGATTTCTTCAACTTTCTCTGGTGGCAAGCCCAAAATTGCGCTCATTCCAGGAGCATTTCCGGCGTTTTCTTCGGCAATCTGCTCGCATACTTTCTGCATGATTGAACCGCGCTGGCAAACAACATTGATAACGTCCTCAAAAGAAAGGATTCCGGCTGCATACAAAGCAGGGAACTCGCCCAAAGAGAAGCCCATTGCAGCACTTGGCTCGATTCCTTTTGATTTGAGGGCGGCCATAACAGCAAGGCTGGCCGCAGTAATTGCGAGCTGGCTGTTGTCGCTTCTATTTAATTCAGTCTGCTCTGTTTCCCAGAGCAATTTTGGAATATCTTTTCCTGAAACTTTGGAAATCTCATCAATGACCTTGCGAGCTTCTGGGAAAGCCTCACAAACATCTTTAATCATTCCCTGAGTCTGTGCGCCCTGTCCTGGGAACAAAAATGCATACTTCTTAGCCATTCGTTTACTCCTGTGTCATTATCGGGCTCAAGGGCAATCGTTGTCGCCCTTGCTTAGACCCGATAATCTTTTCATTATGACAAATTCTTCAAAAATGTCATTTTCAATAATACTATAGAAAAGCAAGGAAATATGCAAGGGGAAAGCCTCCCCTCGCCAGGGCATCCGCATTAAAATAACTTAATGACTCTATCCAGATAATCTTCGCATTTATCGCAAATGTGCTGCTTTTGAGAAATTGTAATGTTTTTGGATTTTATGACATCCGAAAAATCTGCTTGCTTCAGAAGATT
>NZ_JAFRNB010000044.1 GCF_017430385.1 Treponema sp. | reverse complement strand
TTTGCCCTGAGTGAGAACGTCTGCAAGGTGCTGTGGAGTGCCGCCGCCGCCCGAAGCAATTACCGGAACGCTGACATTTTCTGCAATCATTTTTGTGACAGTAAGTTCGTAGCCGTTACGAACGCCGTCAGCATCGATTGAGTTGAGGACGATTTCGCCGGCTCCGAGTGAAACTGCTTTTTTTGCCCATTCAAGTGCGTCGAGATCTGTTTTGACTCGGCCGCCGTTGATGTAAACGCGGTAGCCTGAAGGCATTTCGGCATCTTTTGCGGCATCCATTCCAAGAACGATGCACTGGTTTCCGAAAATTCTGGCTCCTTCACGAATCAAATTAGGATTTTTGACAGCCTGTGAGTTGAGGGAGATTTTTTCGGCACCCGCAAGAATTGTCGAGCGGATGTCTTCGATTGTGCCGATTCCGCCACCAACGCAGAACGGAATGAAAACCTGCTCCGCAACGCGTGAAATAAGATCGAGGATTGGGCCACGACCGCGTGCACTCGCCATGATGTCGTAAAAAACAAGTTCGTCAACGCCCTGCTCGTAATATTTTTTTGCCATCTCAACCGGGTCGCCGATGTCGATGTTGTTCTGAAATTTAACGCCCTTAGTAGTTCGTCCGTCCTTAACGTCCAGACAAACAATTATTCTCTTTTTTAACATAGTATTCTCACTTTAAATTCCTCACAGAGTTTAGGAGCACACAGAGGGCTTTATGTATGACAAATATAAAACCTCAGTCTAATATATTTGAAAATGACCGTGATATAATACTTTGTATCATCAAAAATCTCTCTGTGAACTCTGTGCCCTCTGTGAGGAATTTATTTTATAAAATTCTCCAGAATTTTCAGTCCAGCTCGGCCGCTCTTTTCCGGGTGGAACTGGAACGCCGTGATGCTTCCCTGGCTTACGCAGGCCGGAACTTTGCAGCCGTAGTCGGCCCAGGCTTTTACGATTGACGAATCGCTTGGCTGAATCAAGTATGAATGTACGAAGTAGAAGTCGGATTTTGGGTCAACGCCATCGAAAAGCGGAGTAGAGCCGTTTGCGGCTTTCTCCGCGTATTCCAGATTGTTCCAGCCAATATGTGGAACTTTGAGATTTGTATTGATTTTTGAATCTTTCCATACGCTTTCAAAGTGGCGGATTGTGCCTTTGAGTAAGCCCAGACATTCAACATCACCTTCTTCGGAATGTTCAAAAATAATCTGTGAGCCGAGGCAGATTCCCACCAGTGGCTTTTGAGCCTGTGCCCAGTCTTTTAAGAATGTGTTGAAGCCTGTGAGCTTAAGCTGCTCCATTGCGTATTTTGCTTCGCCAACGCCCGGAAAAATCAGGCGGTCACACTTTTCTAAATCAGCCGGATTTTTTGAAAGCACATAATCAGCCTTCAAAAAGCCCAGCGCCCGCTCAACGCTCTTAATATTACCAGCGTTGTAATCAACGATTCCTACCATGCGAAAAAATGTAACATAAAGACAATAAATTCTCAATCGCAAAATAATGCCGCGCCCACCGTGGAAGCCCGAAGTTGCGACCAACGGGAGCAATGAGCGTTAGCGAAGGCTGGAAGGGTGGCAGCCAGTTGATTGCGCCCTTATTAACTTTCCGTTTTCCACTTTCAACTTTCCACTTAATTTGCCGATAATCTTTTTATATGATGAATACACATGATTTTCTTCCTGTGATTAAAGCGGTTCTCTCAGACAAGCGCGTGATTATTACGGCTGTGATTGTGTTTGTCTTTATTGATTTGTGCGCATACATCGTGCGTTACCGAAAAAAGCCAAAAGTCACTAAAGCTAAGAAAACAATTGCCGCACCCGCTCCTGCTCCTGCCGAAAAGACCGACGGAGAAGGTGGAGAAGATGCAGGTGGCGACGAGGAATAAGGCCGAGCAGATTTTTGCTCTTTTTCTTCTTTATAATATCGAGCCTGTCTTTCCAGAATGTACCGCAGATTCTTAGCCGCTTTTCTGAAAAAAGTTGCGAGAGAATTTCTGCGGTGTCCTTTGCATCCCATACATTGATTCCGAAGATTTTCAAATTCTTCCTATTATATAGTTCCGTAAGTTCGTGAGTGGCTTCCTGCCGTGTGTAAAGCCGGCGGTTTTTTCTGATAAAATTGAACGCAAGTTCCGCATCCGGGGCGTTGTAGCTGATTTTCTGATTTTTGGCTTTTGCGTCGCAAATGTCACAGCCTGAGCAGGCTGTTTCTTCGCCTCCAAGATAATCCAGAATCATCTGACGACGGCAAGTTTTGCTCAGCGCAAAGTCGCCCAAAGCACGTTCCCGACTGTTCGGTTTGGCCTGCCGCCAGCGTACAAAATCCGCGTGATTCCAAATCAGCACGGAATTTACATTTGCACCGTTACGACCCGCACGGCCGGCTTCCTGCACGAAATTTTCAAGATGCTCGGGCGCGTCCAAATGGATTACGCTCGCGATATCGGATTTGTCCACGCCCATTCCGTAAGCGCAAGTCGCCGTCAAAATCCCTTCGGTCGAATTGAAAAACCATTCTTCCACGGCCGTTTTTTCTTCGCGGGTAAGCCCTGCATGATAGAACCGCGTTTTTTCCCTTCCAAAATATGATGCACAAACATGGGCCATTTCTTCGGTTCTGCGGCGGCTTCCGCAAAAAATAATCAGTGGCTTTTTCATTGTCAGTGCCAGTTCCAGTGCGGCCTTTTTCTTGGCGTAGGCGTATCGCACGGCGTAATGAATGTTTGCACGGTCACTTGCTCCCCGTACAAGATGATAATTCCCGTCAAAAAGAATTTCACCGATTCGCTCAAGGACAGGTTTGCTTGCGGTGGCGGTGAATGCCGTTACGAGCTTTACGCCCAGTGTTTTGATTACGCGGCCAAGTTCCAGATAAGAAGGACGGAAAGAGTCGCCCCATTCAGAAACGCAGTGAGCCTCATCAATTGAAATGTGGCTGATTTTGACTTGTGAGAGCCTTTCAAGAAGATTTTCTGAGCACAGAACTTCGGGATTTGCGATAATCACCCGTGCAGGATTTTCTTTGTCGGTGAGGGCATTGAAATTTTCTTCGCGTTCTTCTGCCGTTTGTCCGCCTTTGAACACCACCGAGCGAATTCCAGCCTGCTCCATGCGGCGTTTCTGGTCGCTCATCAGAGCCAGAAGCGGATAAATTACGAGAGTCGCGCCTTCCAGAAGCAGGGCGGGCACAAGAAAGCACATGGATTTTCCAGCCCCGGTTGGAAGAAGGACAATCTGCCTTCCGCGGTAAATGTCGTCATCGTCTGTGTGGCCGGGAAAAACCGCATTTTCACGCAATGCCGTCTCGCCATCAAGAATGTTTGCGATTACAATCCGCTGCCACGGAAAAAGGTAACTGACATGGAATCCATCGCGGGCAGCCCGTACAGCTCCGTCCGCATCAAAAAGCTCGTCCGCGCAGCCTTCAGCTACACCAATCCCATCAAAAGAAACTTTCTCAATTTCTGCCATAAAAATCTCCTATAAAAACTCCTGTATATATATAGGAAATTTTTTTCGATTTTCGGCAATGTAAGTGCAAAATTTTTGAAAAAAAATTGCCACAAGGATGTGGCGGCACAGGAAAGCGAGAATTTTACCTGTAAAATTCTCGTCAGGAATCCAGAAATCCAGGAAGGATTTCTGGTTCCCTATTTTCGGCAATGTAAAATGAAAAAAAGGTAAAAAAATTGAAAATTTTATGTTGT
>NZ_JAFRNB010000043.1 GCF_017430385.1 Treponema sp. | reverse complement strand
TCAGGTTATTGATGATGATAAGGGACACACCCTTGCTTCAATTTCTACATTGGAAAAAGAATTTGCTGACCTCAAGCCAAACACTGAGGGAGCAGCAAAGCTCGGTGAAGCATTCGGAAAACGCCTGCAGGATAAAAAGATTACAACTGTAGTCTTTGATCGCAACGGTTATCTGTATCATGGTGTTGTAAAGGCCCTTGCCGATGGAACCCGCAAAGCAGGTATCATTTTCTAGGAGAGTCTATGGAACGCCAGAATAAGTTTGAAAAAGAACAGAAAGAGTTCGTTGAAAAACTCGTAAGACTGAACCGTACAGCTAAAACTGTAAAAGGTGGACGCCGCATGTCTTTCTCAGCTCTTACAGTTGTAGGCGACGGAAAAGGCCGCGTTGGATATGGATTTGGTAAAGCTAATGATGTATCTGAGGCAATTCGAAAGAGCATCGACAAGGCAAAGAGAAGCTTGATGTTCGTTCCTGTAAAGAACGGAACTTTGCCACACGAGATGCTTGGTAACTATAAGAGTTCTTCAATTCTTCTTAAACCAGCTTGTCCAGGTACTGGAATCATCGCTGGTGGTACAGTTCGTGCTATCATGGATGCAATTGGAGCTACTGATGTTATTTCTAAGTCTTTGGGATCTTCAAGCCCAGTCAATGTAGTTCGCGCTACATTCAACGCTCTTGAGAATCTCATGGATGCTAAAGAAATTGCATCTAACAGAGGTAAATCTCTGCAGGATATGTGGGGTTAATTATGGCTAAGAAAATTAAAGTTACTCTCGTTAAGAGCGTTATCGGTCAGAAACCAGAAAAAAAGGCAACTGTCCGCAGTCTTGGTCTTAAAAAGATTAGCTCTTCAGTTGTACATGAAGCAACACCTGCCGTTCTCGGTATGGTAAATGCTGTTGCTCACCTTGTTAAAGTAGAGGAGGCTGAATAATGTCTGATTTCCTTTTGTCCGCACCTGAGGGCGCAAACAAAAAGCCAAAGAGAGTAGGACGCGGTTCTTCTTCTGGTCTTGGTACAACAGCTGGTAAGGGAAACAAAGGTCAGCAGTCTCGTTCAGGCTCTGCTGTTCCGTATGTTGGCTTCGAAGGTGGTCAGATGCCGCTTTACCGCCGCATCGCTCACCGCGGTTTCTCTAACTATCCTTTCAAGAAAGTTTATGATGTAGTCAATGTTGAGGTTCTTGAGCAGAAATTTGAAGCAGGAGAAACTGTAAACAAGGCTGCTCTCCTTTCAAAAGGTTTGATTAAATCAGCAAAAAGCTTGGTCAAAATCCTCGGAAACGGTGAATTGACTAAGAGCCTTACAGTTGAGGTCGATAAGGTTTCTGCTTCGGCAAAAGCTAAAATCGAAAAAGCTGGCGGTTCTGTAAAAGTAGCTGAAGAATCAAGCGAATCAAAATAAACGGTGGTCAGTTCGGTCTATTTAGGCTGAACTGACTTCCTATTTAAAATTGAAAGTCTTTGGAGAAACAAATGGCAAACAATGCTATTGCAAATATGTTCAGAATTAAAGAATTGCGAAGCCGCATTTTCTTTACTTTTGTTATACTCGTAGTTTTTCGTCTCGGTTGTGTTCTCACAATTCCGGGAATTAATGCTCAGGTTCTTGTAAATTATTTCGAGGAACTTGCAAAGCATAACAAAAACGCGTTTGCCAGTTACATGGACTTCTTTGCCGGTGGTGCATTCTCAAATTTCTCTGTGTTCATGCTGGGTGTAATGCCTTATGTTTCAACACAGATTATTTTGCAGCTTGCGTTGATTATTTTCCCATCTCTTAAGCGTGCAGCTCAGGAAGATGGTGGTCAGCGCAAAGTTGCGGCTTGGACTCGAATTGGTACAGTTTTTGTATGTTTGATTCAGTCTTTGGCCGTGACAGTTTATGCGGCAAGCATTCCGAATGCTATCGCAATTGAGAATCAGCTTGCTTTCAAGTTGCTTGCAATGCTCACTGTCACAACAGGTGCAATGATTACAATCTGGCTTGGTGATCAGATTACGGCACACGGTATTGGAAATGGCATTTCTATGTTGATTTTCGCTGGTATCGTTGCTCGATTACCACACGCTGTTCTTGAACTCCGAAACAGAGTTTCAGACGGTTCTCTTAACCCAGTATTTGTAATCATCGTTTTGCTTATGTTCGTCGGAATCATCGCCTTTGTTGTTTACGAACAGTCAGGTGAGCGAAAGATTCCTGTTCACTATGCAAAGCGTGTAGTTGGTCGAAAAATGTATGGCGGTCAGAGCACATACATTCCATTCAAAATCAATCCTTCGGGAGTTATTCCAGTAATCTTCGCATCATCGTTTTTGACATTCCCGTTGCAGGTTGTTTCTAGTCTTGGTAATAATCAGAATTCAGCTCGCTGGATAGCTTCGCTCTCTGCAAAGTTAAATCCAACTGGTTGGCTCTACAATATTCTTCTTGTTCTGTTGATTATCTTCTTTGCTTACTTCTACACTCAGGTAACACTGAACCCTACTGAAATTGCAAAGAACATCCGTGAAAACGGTGGTTCTATCCCTGGAATCAGAACCGATAAAACTGAAGAGTATATGCAGAAAGTTCTGAACAGACTTGTATTGCCTGGATCTCTTTATCTGGCTGCAATCGCAGTTCTTCCGACAATCATCCAGAATCTTTTTGGCTTCCCGCAGTCAATCTCAATGCTGATGGGTGGCACCTCGCTCTTGATTTTGGTTGGTGTTGATTTGGATACAATGAGTCAGGTTGAAGCTCTTCTTAAAATGCACCATTCAGAAGGTCTTGTTAAGAAAGGCAAATTAAGATCAAGAAACTTGTAATTTCAACTGATTCCTCAAATTTGGCAAACAAATTTGAGGAATTTTTATCAAATTTGCTTGAATTTCTTGGTTTATATGTAGAATAAGTTGAGGATTTTTGTTATACTCATTGGACTTGAATTGTAGTTCATTGCGAACTGCCATGATTCAAGATAAGTGTATCTATCCTCAGGGGGACTTTTATGAAAGTACGAACCAGCGTAAAGCCCATCTGCGATAAGTGTAAGGTTATCAAACGAAACGGAATCATCCGTATCATTTGTTCAAATCCGAAGCATAAGCAGAAGCAGGGTTAAGGAGTAACAGATGGCTCGAATTGCGGGAGTTGATCTCCCAAATAAACATGTCTTTGTTGCATTGACCTACATTTACGGTATTGGTCGTTCATCAGCAATGACAATTTGTGAAAAGACAAAGGTTGATCCAAACAAAATGATTAACGATTTGGATCAGGACGAATTGGCAAAAATCCGTACTTTGATTGACACAGAGTACAAGGTTGAAGGTCATCTTCGCTCAGAAATTGGTCTTAACATCAAACGCTTGATGGACATCGGTTGTTACCGTGGTCTTCGTCATCGAAAAGGCTTGCCATGCCGTGGTCAGCGCACACGCACAAATGCGCGCACACGAAAAGGTAAGAAGAAGACTGTTGCTAACAAGAAAAAGGCAGTCTAATTAGACGGAGGAATGGTTAATGGCAACCGCAAAAAAGCGAAAGGAAAAGAAGAGCGTATACGAGGGAAATGTTTATATCCAGGCTACGTTCAACAATACTATCGTAACTATTACAGATTTGAACGGAAATGCTCTTTCTTGGGCATCTTCTGGCGGACTCGGATTCCGTGGCGCAAAAAAATCAACACCATTTGCTGCTCAGACAGTTGCTGAGTCAGCAGTTCAGAAGGCTGTAAGCTATGGCCTTCGTGAGGTTCATGTTTTTGTAAAAGGTCCAGGAATGGGTCGTGAGAACGCTGTTCGCGCTCTTGGTGCATTGGGATTGAAAGTAAAATCAATCGCTGATACAACACCAATTCCGCACAACGGATGTCGTCCTCGAAAAACACGCCGTATGTAACTTTATTTCACCAGGGCAGGAATTCTTTCCTGTCTTAGTGAATTATTGTGCTTTAAAAAGCATGGTTACTATCAGATAGTTGTGAAGTCAGAGGGTGAAAATCTTCTGAATGGAAAAATAGCTCATCTTATGGGCTATAGTATTAACAAGGAGTTCAGATGGCTCGAAAGAATTTGCTGAAAGGTTTTAAAAAACCAAAAACCGTTCAGTTCGATCCTCTTGAAACAAATCCAAATTACGGAAAGTTTACAGCTTATCCTTTTGAGACAGGTTTTGGTACAACAATTGGAAATACACTCCGACGTGTACTTCTTTCTTCTATTCAAGGATATGCAATTTCCTCAGTAAGAATCACTTCTTACGATCCTGACGGTGTTCCGCATGTTATTTCAAGTGAGTTTGAAGCAATTCCAAATGTTTCAGAAGATACTCTTGAGATCTTGAACAGCCTCAAACTTATGCGATTGAGACTTCCGGAAGATGTCGAGCAGGATACACTTCTTTTTGATTTCAAAGGCCCTGGCACTGTCAAGTCCGATGATTTTACAAAAGAAGGACAGCTTGAAATTCTTACAAAAGATGAGCCAATTTTCACAATGATGGATGGTGCTCATGTTGAGTTCGAGATTCAAGTTGACTTGGGACGAGGTTATGTTCCAGCAGAAGTAAATGAGCGATATGTCGAATTTGGTGATGCACATGTAATTTCGATGGATGCTATTTTTACTCCTGTTACAAAAGTTAAGTACATGATTGAGCCTTGCCGTGTAGGTGAGCGCAATGATTATGACAAGCTTGTTCTTGAAGTATGGACTGATGGAACTATTTCACCGGAAGATGCTCTTGCAGAAGCTGCAAAAATTGCGAAAGATCATTTCTCTGTTTTTGTAAACTTCAATGACAGTGATATTTCTGGTGGCGATGATTTTGATGAGGGCGACGAGAAGATTCGTCAGTTGCTTAACACTCCTGTAGAGGAGCTTGAGCTTTCTGTTCGTTCATCAAATTGTCTTAAAAATGCGAATATTCGCACAATCGGCGAATTGACACGAAAAACTGAAGATGACATTGCCAAGACACGAAACTTCGGTAAAAAGTCTCTTACAGAAATCAAAGAAAAGCTCCTTGAATGGAACTTGAACTTGGGAATGACTGATTACAGCCATCTTAAAAATTCGGTCAATTTGACAAAGCCAGCACAAAAGGAAGAATCCAATGAGAAATAAAACAGGATTTAATCCACTTTCACGCACAGCCGCTCATCAGCGTGCAATGGCGCGAAACATGGTAACTTCACTTTTCAGATTTGAGCGCATTACAACTACAAAAGCTAAGGCGAAGGAAGTTCGTAAGGCTGCTGAAAAGTTGATTACACGCGGTAAAGTAGATTCTGTACACAACCGCCGAACTGCCGCTAAGTTTATTCAGGACGAGAAAATCTTGAACAAACTCTTCACAGAAATTGGTCCTCGCATGAAGGATCGCAATGGTGGTTATACACGCATCCTTAAACTCGGTTTCCGACAGGGTGATGCCGCTGATGTTGTAATTCTTGAATTGGTAGACTACAAGTTGCCATCAAGCGAAGATGACTCATCAGCTAAAGCTAAAAAAACTGAAGAGAAGAAACCAGCTGCTAAAAAAACTCCTGCAAAAAAAGCTGCATCAAAAGCTAAGACTGCAGAGAAAGCAGCTCCTGCTGAAGAAGCTAAATAAAGGAGTTAAGTATGTCTAAGGCACATCGTGGAACTGGAGTTCGTACTGAACCTAATCACGGTCGTGGAAAATGCCCACGCTGTGGAAATGAAAACATCAAAGTTCTTTATGAGAAAGAAATTGATGGAAACACTGTAAAAGTATGCAAAATCTGCAACGCTCAGTTGAAGAACATTGCACGCAAAGAAGCTAGAGCTAGCAAAGCCGCAGCAGCAGCTGCAGCACCTGCAACAGAAGAAGCTCCAGCAGAGGCATAATCTATATCGTTATGCGCAGCCGCTCCTTAATACAGGGGCGGCTTTATTTTTTTAAATTTTAAGAAATCTAGGTTTGTTTTTGTCAAAAAAGTCATAGTTTTTTTCGGATTCGCTAAAAATTCGAAAAGATAAATTTTTGCTCTCTACCCATTGACAAACTAGGCAAATAGTTTTATATTGTAGTTACCTACTAGCTTAGTAGGGATAGGAAAAAATATAAATAGTTTTCAAAAAGGAGAAAAATTATGGCAAATAAACTTCATTTCGAGACATTACAGCTTCATGTAGGACAGGAACAGGCTGATCCAACAACAGACGCACGCGCAGTTCCTATTTATCAGACAACTTCTTATGTTTTCCACAATTCAAAACACGCAGCTGACCGATTTGGATTGGCTGATGCAGGAAATATTTATGGCCGACTGACAAACTCTACTCAGGATGTGCTTGAAAAGAGAGTTGCGGCTTTGGAAGGCGGTGTTGCGGCTCTTGCTGTTGCTTCGGGAGCTGCCGCAATCACATATACAATTGAGGCTTTGGCTCAGGCCGGAGATCACATCGTTGCTCAGAAAACGATTTATGGCGGTACTTACAATCTTCTGGCTCATACTTTGAAAGGGTACGGAATTGAAACAACTTTCGTAGACGCACACAATCTCTCAGAAGTTGAATCTGCAATCAAACCAAATACAAAAGCTGTTTATCTTGAAACTTTGGGAAATCCAAACTCAGATATCCCGGACATCGACAAAATTGCTGAAATCGCACACAAACATGGACTTCCGCTTGTAATCGATAACACTTTCGGAACTCCGTATTTGATTCGTCCGATTGAGCATGGAGCTGACATTGTTGTTCATTCAGCAACAAAATTTCTGGGGGGCCACGGAACAACTTTGGGCGGAATCATCGTGGATTCTGGAAAATTTGACTGGAAGAAGAGCGGAAAATATGCTCCGATTGCAGCTCCGAACCCAAGCTATCATGGAATTTCTTTTGCTGATGCAGTTGGACCTGCTGCATTTGTTACTTATATCCGCGCAATTCTTCTCCGTGACCAGGGAGCAACAATCAGCCCGTTCAATGCGTTCCTTCTTTTGCAGGGCGTTGAAACTTTGTCACTCCGCCTTGACCGACATGTTGAGAATACAAAGAAAATCGTTGACTTCTTGAGCAAACATCCGAAAGTTCAGAAGGTAAATCATCCTTCTCTCGCTGACCATCCGGATCATGCTCTTTATGAGAAATATTTCCCGAATGGCGGTGCTTCAATCTTCACTTTTGAGATTAAGGGCGGAAAAGATGCGGCTTGGGCTTTCATCGATAATCTTAAGATTTTCAGTCTTTTGGCAAATGTCGCTGATGTTAAGTCTCTTGTCATTCATCCGGCAACAACAACACATTCTCAGCTTACTGATGAAGAATTGGCTGATCAGGGAATTACTCAGAGCACAATTCGTCTTTCAATCGGCACAGAGCATGTTGATGACATTATCGCTGATTTGGAGAACGGATTTGCAGCAGTAAAATAATTCAAAGTTTGATGGATGGGCTACGACGGTAGCCCCCATTTTTTATATTCTATTAATTAAAGTCTGATTCCTACGACTATTTTGTCTTCACCATTTTCTTTTACAAGTGACGCCCGGAGACTGATTGGCTTGAATTCACCTTTGTGGGAAATTCGGTATTGAAGTGCAAAGACACCTTTTTTAGCAATTTCAGCCAGAACATTTTCCTTTGTAAAATATTCTTTGAGAAGTTTAAAATCTTCGGGCGGAAGGAGTTTTTCGGATTCTTTGTAAGTGGTAGCGAAGAAATTTTCGCCTTGTTTTGCAAGTCCGTATTCGTTGAAAGCTTCGTTTGAATTGTATTCATTGTATTGCTCAGTTTTTGGATCAACGATATACATGGCGATAAAATCCCCGGAAAGCGACATGAGCCTTGAGTAAAAAATCTGCTCGTTCCGTGCTTGTTCAAGAAGTTCTCGTTGTTTCATTTGTGAATCTATGTTGCTTACTGCGAGAATGATGTGTTTGTTGTCCTGCTGCATCCTCATGATTTTCATGTTTACATAGAATGGTTCGTTGTTGTCTATGAGTCGGTAAGTTATTGAGAAGCGGCCGTGCGCATCCAGTTCGTTGAGGATATTTTCTTTTGTGAGGGCTGCACAGAACATGTCCTGGTCTTCTTCATAAAGGTAGATTCGTGCATCATTTCGTGCCTGGTTAAAAAAGTTAGATCCGTGCCGTTCTGTTGACATTATTTCTTCGCCAAGCCCGGAGTAGTATTCGATAAATTCTTCGGTTTCAAGATTGACATAGAAGAGGTTGAAATAATCGGCTGCAAGTGCTTTTGTTATGCTTGCATAGCTTGAGTTCTGAGATTTGTCAGTGATGGAAAGCACGCAAACTGCCATTGCGATTGTTTTTGTAACGGGATTTTCTGTAAGTCGGCGGAGAAAGAAGTTTGCGACCGAGCCGTCTGGTAAAATTTCGTCGATGAAAGTTCGCTTGCCGTCTTTTGCTACTTGCTGAACTGTTTTTAGGAAAGTTGCCCCGGCACTTTGCTGTACGATTTGAATAGGAATAGGTGTGGCTTTGAGAGTGACTCCGAAGCAGCGGGTAAAAAAGTTGCGGTATGACTGGTTTGAGCGGATAAAAGTTATGTCGTCAGGCCTGACTTCGAGGATTGTCATTGGCAGCATGTTGTAAACATTGTTGAAGTCTTTTTCGTTGCCATAAGTGATGACGGCCAAATCGTGGAGGTTTACCCTGCCAATTGTCTCGTAATATCTGGTTTCTTTGGGATTTTCAAAGCCGATGTTGATTTTCTTTTCGATTCGTTCGAAGATTTGTGATGTTGGAATAGGTTTGCAATAATAATAGCCTTGAATTTTTGAGCAGCCGATTTCTTTGAGGAACTGGAGCTGCTCTTCGCTTTCAACGCCTTCGCATACGGTGTCAACGCCGATTGAGAATGCCATTTTCATCAGTTCGGCGAGGATAATCTTGCCGTTGTCTTTTTTATCGAAATTCCGCATGAAACTCATGTCGAACTTTATGAGGTCGAACGGAATTCCTTTGAGAACATTGAGCGTTGAATAACCGGCACCAAAATCGTCCATCCAGACTTGAAAGCCAAGTTCCTTGAACCGGTTGATTTGTTTTGTTATGAAATCAAAGTCGCTTCCGATTATGCTTTCGGTAATTTCAATGTTGATTTTACTCCGAGGGATGCCTGCGATGTCTACACGCGTTCGGATTTCCTCTACGATGTCGCAGACTTCAAAATCGGAGCGGGAAAGATTGATTGAGTGCGATACGGCTGTTATTCCGAGTGCCTCAAAGTGCTTCATTTTTTCGATTGCTCGTTCAAGCACATAAAGATCGAGTTTGTAAATAAGTTTTTCTTCTTCGAGAATGGGGATAAAATCGGCTGGCGACAAAAAGCCTTTAACCGGATCAATCCAGCGGGCAAGGGCTTCCTCATCGCAGACTTTGCCGTTTACAGCACGGACAATCGGCTGGTAGTAGACTGTTATCCATCGTTCGGCAATTGCTTTGTTGAGATTTTCGATGATGTAGCGGTGATTTTCTTCGGCGTGGCGGATTGCCTGATTGTAATAGCTGATTCCGAAATTGTGGCTGTTTTTGAGTGTGTCACAGGCAAGCTTTGCGCGGTCACAGGCAACATTTATGCTGACATCTTCATTTTGGAACTGATAGACACCAATATGAGGATAGATATCATAATCGGAGAAAATATTGTGGAATTCTTCGGAAAATCGATTGAGAGTGTCTTCGAGATTGTTGTCATTGGAGATGGCTGCAAAATGAACACCACCCAATCTGCAACAGTTATCGTTGCCAAAATAGCGGGAAAAAAGGGATGCAAAAGATTTTAGGAATTCATTTCCTTGCGCAAAGCCAAATCGCTGGTTATAGGATTTCATTCCGTGAAGGTTGAGAAATACCAGGTTGGGCTGGCCGAGTTCTTTGGTAATTGAATCTTTGCGGGCTTGGGAAATTTCAAAGAAGTAGGTCATCGTTGGAAGCCCAGTCAGATAGTCGTAGTAATTTGCATCCATAAAGATAATTATAACACGAAAATTGAAATTATGTAAAAAAAATCTGAAAAGAAAAATAAAAACAAAAAATCTTTTATTACCTATTGACATGCTAGGTAATAAAGGGTAGACTATCATTATCAGAATTAAATTGATGGAGAATTTCGCTAAAACGGAATCTTTAATTTAAAAGGAGTTAATATGGCAAAAATTTACAAATCATCGGACGAGTTGATTGGACACACACCGCTTTTGGAACTCTCTCATATTGAGAAAGAATTTAATCTTGAAGCTAAAGTTATTGCAAAACTTGAATATTTCAATCCTGCTGGAAGTGTTAAGGACCGCGTTGCTAAGGCTATGCTTGATGACGCTGAGGCAAAGGGCATTTTGAAGGAAGGAAGCACAATTATCGAGCCTACTTCTGGAAATACTGGTATTGGTTTGGCTTCGGTTGCTGCTGCACGCGGCTATCGTGTTATCATCGTTATGCCTGATACGATGAGTGTTGAACGCCGTCAGTTGATGAAGGCTTATGGTGCTGAACTTGTTCTTTCAGAAGGTGCAAAAGGCATGAAAGGCGCAATTGCTAAGGCTGAAGAAATCAAGGCTACAACTCCGAACAGCTTTATCGCAGGTCAGTTCGTGAACCCGGCTAACCCGAAGGCTCATTTTGAAGGCACTGGTCCTGAGATTTGGGACGACACAGACGGAAAAGTTGACATTTTCGTTGCTGGTGTTGGTACTGGCGGTACTGTTACTGGTGTTGGTCAGTTCTTGAAATCAAAGAACAAGGATGTAAAAGTTGTGGCTGTTGAGCCAAAATCTTCTGCTGTGCTTTCAACTGGTGTTGCGGGCGCACACAAAATTCAGGGAATTGGTGCAGGATTCGTGCCGGATGTTCTCGATACAAAAGTTTATGACGAAATCATTGCCGTTGAGAATGATGACGCTTTCAAGACTGGCCGCCTGGTCGGTGTAAAAGAAGGCGTTCTGGTCGGAATCTCTTCTGGAGCTGCTTTGTGGGCAGCAATCGAAGTTGCAAAGCGTCCGGAGAACAAAGGTAAGAATATCGTTGTTCTCTTGCCGGACACTGGCGACCGATACCTCTCAACTCCATTGTTTGCTGACTAAGGACTAGGGATTGTAGGGGCGTTAGTTGCCGAAGGCAATGGAGCGTTTAGCGTAACCCCGAAAAGCCAAACGAGCACGATAACGAAAGTGCTCGCGACGGCTTTAGCCGTAGCCCCCAAGTATTTGTATTTTTTTATACCTCGTGTTATACTAGGTTGAAAGATTTATCTAGTTAGCACGAGGTTTTTTTATGATTGTTTCTACACGAGGGCGATATGCGCTCAGAGTTTTGATTGATTTGGCGGAACATGGCGATGAAGAGCGTATTCCGCTTAAAGATGTTGCTGAGCGACAGGAAATTTCACAGAAATATATTGAGTCGATTATGACTTTGCTCTCAAAAAACGGCTTTGTGGACGGCGTTCATGGAAAGGGCGGCGGCTACAAGCTCAACCGTGCTCCAGAAGATTACAGGGTTGGTGATATTTTGCGGCTTACTGAGGGCACTCTTGCTCCTGTAGCTTGTCTTGAAACAGGTGCGGATCTGTGCCCGAGAAAAGCTGAGTGTCGTACAATCGGAATGTGGACAAAACTGGATGAATTAATTGAAGGCTATTTGGATTCCGTGACTGTACGGGATTTGATGAAAAAATAGAAATTCATTATAATGGTTAGACTTTAATTTTATAGGAAAAGAAAATGGCGGAAAAAGATTTGTGTCCTTGCGGCTCTGGAAAAAAATATGGAGAGTGCTGTGAGCCAATTATCAAAGGAACTTCAAAGGCTCCTACAGCAGAAGCTCTTATGCGCGCACGATACAGTGCTTACGAAAAACAGGAAATTGAATTTATCATCAATTCTTGTGAAGAGGGCGAGAAAATTGCTGAGATTGACCGAAAGGCAACTGAGGACTGGGCAAAAAATTCTACTTGGCACGGTCTCAAAATCCTTCGCACAGAAAAAGGTACTGAAAGCGACGAAGAAGGAATCGTTGAGTTTGAGGCTACATACACTGACAAAGGCGGTTTGCGTGACATTCATCACGAAATCGGATATTTCAAGAAAGTCAATGGCGAGTGGCTTTACTCTGTAGGTTCTGTAAAACCAATGACAGTTGTTCGCGAGGGCGCAAAAATCGGTCGTAACGATCCATGCCCATGCGGAAGCGGCAAAAAATACAAGAAGTGCTGCGGTAGATAATGGCACAGTCAATTACAGGCTTTCATGCCATCGAAGAGAAGGTTCGTTCTGCCTGCGAAACTGGCAAAATTGACGGACTTTCTCTTTGCTATTCAAAAATCGGGCCTCGTGTAAAGAAAATCCTTGATGTCGCAAAAACTGCGGGCATTCCTGTGAGTCAGTGTGATAACAAAATGCTCGACTCTCTCGTAAGGAATTTGCCTGAGGTTGCGCGGGATCACCGCGGAATCGTGCTTTGTGCAGAGGGTTCTTCTGATACAGGCTCTAACGAAGTGAATTTTGATACTTGGATTGCGCAGGCTGCTCTTTCTGAAGAGAATTCAACGATTCTCGTGCTTGACTCAATCACTGACCCGCACAATGTTGGTGCGATTTTGCGTTCGTGTGACCAGTTCGGCGTAAATCTTGCAATCATGCCAAACCGAAACAGCGTGAACAATGTGAATGACAACGAAATCATTGCGCGAAGTTCGGCCGGGGCAAGCAGTTATGTGCCTTATTGTGTCGCAAAAAATCTAAATCGGGCAGTCCAGAAAATCAAGGAAGCAGGCTTTTGGGTCTATGGCGCTGATGCAGGGGGGATGAGCGTTCAAAAACTTTCTTTCCCGCCAAAAACATGCATTATCATGGGCAGTGAAGGCACTGGAATCAGCCGATTGCTTGAAGAGCAGTGCGATTCCATCGTTTCAATCCCGACTTGCGGTAAAATCGACAGCCTTAATGTCAGCGTTGCGACTGGCGTTCTCTTGTACGAACGATACAGACAGTCTTTGGCGGATTAAAATCTTTTCAGGTACTAAAATTGATTTCTTTATCACTTTGTTTAACCGTCTTTCTTGCTGTGTTTGTGGCGGAAATGGGCGACAAAACTCAGCTTCTTTTGATTGCGCTTACATCAAAATATAAAGTCCGTGACATTCTGATTGGAACGACGGCCTCAATTCTTGTTCTTAATGCGCTCGCGGTTCTTGCGGGCGGACTTTTGAATGAATTTTTGAGCACGCACATCTGGATTGTAAAGCTGATTGCCTGCCTTGCTTTCTTCTTCTTTTCGGTTACATCCTTGATGAAAGAGAGTGAGGAAGAAGAGTCTTCGGGAAGCAAAATAAAGTTTGCTCCGCTGGCTGTTTTCTGCATTTTCTTCATCGCGGAATTCGGTGACAAAACGCAGCTTACGGCAATCACTTTTGGGGCTACGACCGGCCTCAATGTAAACACAATCGTAATCTGGCTGGCTTCTTCTGTCGCACTTTTGGTCGCAGACATAATTGGGCTTTGCGTTGGATATTTCCTGCATGGAAAGACTCCTGACAAATTCTTCAATATCCTTGCTTTCGTTGTTTTTGCTGTGTTCGGATTTGTTAATTTGTACGCGGTGTTTGTTTCTCTTGAAGCAAAGAGACTGATGGTTCCAATTTTTATTGCGGTTTCTGTTGTCTTTATGGCAATCTGTGGTATAATTTTGAAAGGGAGAAGCCAATGTTTCGTATCACAACAAACCGAACCGAAGAATCTTGGGCAAGACGCGACATAAAGAATGCCAAACCTAGCGAGGATTCAAACGAAATCCTTGAGCGAATCAATAAAATCAGCACTGCTGGAATGTCTTATGATGCGGCGGTTGATTTTTTTAAAATGCAGCTTGGAACCTGGCGACGCTTCTATAAGGAAGACGATAATGTTGAAATCGACGAGGCTTATACGGCCGACAATAGGCGCGTCACTCAGATAAAAAGCTTGAATATCGTATTTTATGTCCGTGAAATCAAAGAAAATGAAATAAAAGTTACGAGCGGATTCTACGATACGATAAAAACTTCATGCAAAAAACTCTTTGAGGATATGGAAGCTCAAATTCAGGCTCAAATGGCCGGCGATGATTCCCCTTCGCCGGGCGATTCAATTGAAATGCTTGAAAAGGCAAAATAATTCTAAAATTCCTCAAAAATCCTGGAGAAAAAATGAAAACTCTTGAAAATTTAAAATCTACTCTTCAAAACAGTCGTCAGCAGATGATTGAACTGGAGCGCGTTCTTAGCTCTATTCCTGCAATTTCACCTGAAAGCGGTGGTGACGGTGAGAGCAAAAAATGTGCTGCCCTCGAAAAATGGCTTTGTGAGGCTGGCTTTGACAAGTCTCAGATGCAGCATTTTGATGCCCCTGATAAGCGCGTTTCTTCTGGCGTGCGGCCAAATGTTGTTCTTACGATTCCTGGAAAATCCGATGATTATGCAATTTGGGTAATGGCACATCTGGATGTAGTTCCGCCGGGAGATTTAAAACTCTGGAAAAGCGATCCGTTCGTAGTTCAGTATGATGAAAAACAGGACAAATTGATTGGTCGTGGTGTTGAGGATAATCAGCAG
Source organism: Treponema sp. (assembly GCF_017430385.1). Lineage (GTDB taxonomy): Bacteria > Spirochaetota > Spirochaetia > Treponematales > Treponemataceae > Treponema_D. The sequence continues at coordinate 10,273 of NZ_JAFRNB010000043.1, read as the reverse complement.
GGCTTGGTAAGCGGTGTTTTTGCGGCTCTTGCTTTGCTCAAGAATAAAATTACGCCAGAGCACACTATCAAGCTGCTTTTTATGGCAGATGAGGAATTTGGCTCGGAATACGGAATCAAATATTTGCTCCGAAAGCATCCTGAGCTTTTTAACAATCATGATTTGATTTTGATTCCTGATGGCGGTGACGAAAAGGGCGAGACTATTGAAGTTGCCGAAAAGAACATTCTTTGGCTCAGAGTTCACACAATCGGCCAGCAGAGTCACGGCTCAATGCCAAACAAAGGAAAGAATGCGCATCTTGCAGCCTGTGATTTTGCATTGCGCTTGAACGATTTGGAAAATTTCTTCAACGAAAAAGATGATTTGTTCAATCCTAATTATTCGACTTTCCAGCCGACCAAAAAAGAAGCGAATGTCGAGACTGTAAACATTATTCCTGGTGATGACATGTTTTACATGGATTGCCGAATTTTGCCGAGATATTCTTTGGACATGGTTCGTTCCGAAGTAAGCAAGCGGGTTGCAGAAGTTGAAGCAAAATATGGTGTTAAGGTTGAAGTCAGTGAGCCTCAGGCACAGCAGTCTCCTGCGACACCTGTTGATGCTCCTGTCGTAAAGAAACTTGCTGCTGCAATCAAAAAGGCTCATGGATTCGAAGCTCGTCCGATTGGAATTGGTGGCGGAACTGTAGGCGCAGAACTTCGTTGCTGTGGCTTTAACGCTGCAATCTGGTCAACGATGGACGAGGTTTGTCATCAGCCGAACGAATACTGCTATGTCCGCAACATCATTGCCGATGCAGAGACATTGTGCGCGTTGTTTATCGAAGCCTAAACGGGGCGTTGCGGGGTGTCCCCGCAGAGGGGGTAGCGGAAAACGCGAAGCGGTTGGAGTGAGGGGGATAGGGAGCGACCCGCTTGCGGGGCAAAACCTGCGAGGCAGGTTTTGAGCGAGTCTCGGTGAAGGCTATGCCTGAACCGCTTCCCCCTTCTTATTTTATCGGACTTTGAAGATAATTCCCAAAACGGCTACTGTGATTAAAAGCTGGATAATCATGAATTTTATGAGAACCTGAGTCGGGCTCCAGCCGTGATTTTTTCGCATGTGGTCGTGGAGAGGAAATCTTATGTTCGTGAAGATTGAGATTTTCAAAAAGCGTTTCAAGAAGACTTTTACCAAGCCAAGACCGCCGTTTATGAAAATCAGGGATGAAGTTGCCAGAATGATGAACGGGTTTCTGGTGACCATTACGCAAACACCGATGTAGAATCCGAGAGCGCGGCTGCCAGCATCACCCATGAGAACATTGCTTGGGAATGCGTTGTGCCAGAGATATCCCATGAGGACTCCTGAGAGCGCGAATGTCATTACAGCCCAGGCTGCTCCGTCCTTAATGTGTGGGACGAGAAGATATTCTGCGATATCTTTGTGTCCCAGAATAAAATAGAAAACAACGCCCATCGTAATCAAAGCGACAAGAACAAGTGTTGAAGAAAGACCGTCAACGCCGTCCGTGCAGTTCGTCGTGTTGATTGATGCCCAAATCATGATTGTTGAGATTATTACGAAAATTGCCGGCAAAATTTCGATTTCATGCGTGAAGAACGGAATCCAAAAATAGATTTTATGGTCAGCAGATGAATTTATAAGATAAAATGCAAGAAGAATCGATGCAAAAACTGCGATGAAAAGGTCGAGAAGTGCCTTGCGGTATTCGCCCCAGCTGTTGATTGAGTGGTCATCGAGATAGCCTGTGAGCATCATGAGCCATGTGAGAATCAGGACGGAACATTTCATCCAGTCGAGCGGAACAAAAATCAGGCTTAGGATAACGAACGCACTGACCCAGACAACTCCTGCACCTGTCGGCTTTCCTTTTGCGGCTTCGGCATTTACAGTAAATTCGCGGCCTCGGTCGTGTGGCAAAAGATTATAAAATGAAGGCAAAAAATACCTTACGATTAAAAAGCCTGAGTAAAGTGCAAGCGCAATGAGAATTGTGTAAGACTGCAGCAAGCGGGCAGGTCCAAAATAATTAGTTAAAATTCCACCAAGATAGTACAACATATTTTAATTATCGACAAAAGCTAGTCTTTCCTTAATTTTCCATTTTCCAAATCTTCTGCAGCCTGCATTTTTAGAATGTTCCGCCGTTTTTTGCCTGTGGCTGTTTTGGGAAGTTCGTCGATTAGCGCAAAATATCTCGGCCGTTTGTAGATTGCAAGATTCTGATTTTTTGTGCAGAAGTCAAAAAGTTCTGAGATTGAGAGGCTCTTGTCTTTTGCGACGATGTATGCCGCGACTGCCTGACCTCGGATTTTGTCCGGGACACCGACTACGATGGAATCTTCAACTTTTGGATGCTCGTTCAGTGCTTTTTCGACTTGTTCCGGGTAAATGTTTTCTGCACTCGTGATAATCATGTCATCTTTTCGACCGCGGACAGTCACTATGAAATTTTCGTTCCAAACTCCGATGTCGCCGGTGTAGAACCAGCCTTTGTAGAATTTTTCGCGGGCAAACTCTTCTTTTCCGATGTAAGTGAATGTTGATTTAGCGGGCGCGTGGATTATGATTTCGCCCTCGCTCTGATTGTCGGGCGGAACGCAATCTGTTGGCTCGGCTTTTTTTCCGTCAAATATTCTTACGACACGGACTTCATCATCGATGCAGGCCGGGCCGACAGAGCCTGCTCCGTCCGGGAGATTGTATGGGCGCAAAAATGAATTCCAGAATGTTTCCGTGGTTCCGTAGCCGTTGAAAATGTTTGGGGTGAGCGCTTCCATGTAGCGGATGCACTCGGATTTTGAAAGCGGCGCACCCATCGTGATAAGACCTTTGAGACTTTTGAGATTGAAATTTGATTTTTTTTGCGCGCGGTAAAGAAAAAGCAGGTTTGGCGGGCTTCCCATCAAAAAAGTGATTTTGTATTTTGAAACCCATTCGAGGGCGTTTGCCGGCTGAAATTTACGCATGATGACGGCGGTAGCTCCTGCATAGAAAGTGGGGCAGGGACCTCCTGAGTGGCAGCCTCCCCTGTGAAACCACGGCGTCATGTTCATTGTGACATCGTTCTCGTTGAGCGGGTAGTGCATGATTACATCATGTGCCGAGAGAACCTCGTTTATGTCGTTGATTGGAATGCTTTTTGGGAGAGAAGTCGTGCCGCTTGAGCATAGGCGGAGAACTTCATCGTAAATGTGCGGCCGGAAGTTGATTTTCGGTTCTTCTGTGGAAGCGAATTTTACAAAATCTTCGTAAGAAATGTGGCCTTCCGGGAGCGGAGCATTTTCTGCATTGTCCGCCATTATGAATTTTTTCGGCTGAAACCGGCTGATTTTTTGGGCTTCACTGATTGCCAGAGCTATGTCCGCAGAATAAATTATGATTTTGGGCTTGTTGTGCTCAATCAGGCTTGCGAATTCTCCACCGGCAAGATTGAAATTTGAGGCAAGAAGAATTGCGCCGATTTTGCGGGGAGCGATGTATGAAAAGCAGAATTCCGGGCTGTTCCTGAGAGCAATCATGACGACATCATTTTTCTGGATGCCGGAAGCCTGTAAAGCATTTGCAAGTTTGTTTGCCTCGCAGTTCAATGCCTGATAAGTCCAGAGACGGTCCGTTTCGGGGTCAATCAGAGAAACTTTTCCTGAGAATCGCCTGACATTCCGCATGAAACCGTTGAGCCAAGTGTACTCGTGCTCAAAAGTGTCAATGAACATCCCGGCATCGTAAGTCAAGGTTTCCACTTTCCTCTTTCCGTTTCCCGGTTAAATTACATTTGGTGCGGATTCAACCTTTGTTTCTTTGAAGTACAGGTATTTGTAAGGATGAATGTCGAGCGCGTTGACGAACCAGCCTCCGACTTGCTGCAAATTGAGCGCGTGAAGGCTGATTGAGTGCGTAATCGGCAAAACTTCGCCGTCATCTAGCAAAATTTGTTCGGCCTGAGCAAGATATTTGTAGTGCTCCGAATTGTCCGTTGTTTCGTTAGCTTTTTTTATCAGCTCATCGAATTTTTCGTTCTGCCATTTTGAAGGATTGAGTGTTGAGCCTCCTCGGAAAAGTTCAAGAAATGCGATTGGGTCGGCAAAGTCTCCGATCCATGAATAGCTGAAAAGATCTGCGTTCCAGCCGGAAATTGAATCGATGTAGCGGTCATCCGGAGTTGTCTGGACTTTAAGCTCCACGCCGAGCGGTTCCCAGGCATTTTTTAGGATTTCAGCCTGAGATTTCTGCCGTTCTGAGATGGCTGAGATTCCGAATGTTAAAGTAAGTTTTTTGTCCTGTGAAATTCCGAGCTTTTCCCGAGCATCGTGCATCATTTCAAGAGCATCCTCTGCAGATGTCTCGCTTATTCCTTCGACTCCATGATAGCCTGCGAGCGGATAAATCAAAGTTTTCGCCTGAACAAGCCCGTTTTTGCGCAAAATTTCCCACGGAACGGCCGTAAGAAGGGCGTTTCTGAAATCCGCGTCGTCCCAGGGCTTGTTCTTGCAAGAGAAGAAAAGGTATTCCGTGCCGAAAATCGCCGAGATTCGGATTGTGTTTTTGTTGAGAAGGGCATTCGTGTCCATCATGCCGCTAATCCAGTCCGCGCTGCCGTCATTGAATTTCCAGGAATTTTCTTTGAGGTCGTTTGACTGGAGCAAAGTAATCTGCGGAAGATGCACATTTTTTGCATCCCAGTATTTTTCGTTTTTTTCAAGAATCAGTGAATTTTCGTTCTTTTCTTTAATGATAAATGCTCCGCTGAAAACACTTGTGTCCGTAAAGCCGTTTGAGTCGGTTTTGCAGACTGCAAAAGCGTGGTGGCAGAGAAGTTTTGCAAGGTGGGCCGTCGGATTTACGAGAGTGATGACAAGAGTTTTGTCATTTCGGACCGTGATTCCGACATCTTTTTCGCCTGCTTCGCCGTTTCTGAAAGCTTCCGCACCTTTTATGCAGTCGAGCATTGAGGCGTAAGGAGCATTCGGGGTTTTGAGCAGGGAAATCCATGCGTTTCTTACACTGTAAGCCGTGATTTTTTCGCCATCAGAGAAGACTAAATCATCACGGAGCGTGAAAGTCCATCGTTTTTTGTCGCGGGAAATTTTATAGCTTTCGGCGAGGGCAGGAAGCGGATCAAGATTTTTTGGATTGTAGGAAAAAAGTCCGTCATAAAGAGAATCAAGAACCTGTGCCTCGGTTGAATATGTCGATGTGTGGATATCAAGATTCAGTGGCTGCTGTGCCATAAGAATCGTGAAATTGCGCTGAATGGATTCTACGATTGTTTTGTCATCAGATGCTTCGTTTTTTTCAAGTTCTTCAATCTGAGCGTCATCGGGCGTTTCCTGAGAAGAAAGATTGGAAAGCAAAAAAACTGAAAAAAGGACAAAAAGAATTCGTTTCATAAGATATATCATACTATTAAAACTGCCAAAAGTCGAATTTGTTTCAGTGATTTTGGGGTTTTAGGGGTACCCCCTAGGCGAATGGGGTGTGGCGCAACGAAGTGCGACACAGGGGAAAGGCTTTTCCCCTATAAAAATCCTAACCCCTAACTCTTAATTCCTGACTTTTTACCCCGTGATTCCGAGTTTTCGCATCTGCGCTTCTTCTTCTATATAAGAGACATATTCTACACGCAGCTGATTTGCCTTCACAACAGAATTTTTGAGCGTGGCAATATCGATTTTAAGCCCCTTAATCTTGGGTTTGTTAATTGGATTCGCCGCGCCCTTGAAGAATTCATCGAGCGAATTGAGCAGAACCATGACATGATTGCAGTCTGAAATCTGTGAGTGGACGAATTCTGCGATTTTTTCTTCCGGCATGGATGTGATTTTCTTGAAATTCGGTGAATTGGCCTGAGTCAGCGATGCGTATCGGCGAGCCTTTGTTGCAAGGTCGGTCATGAAAGTCTGATAATTGATTTTCTCCGTCTTTTTTGCGCCTGTCGTCGGATCTACGATGAAAACTGTGTAGAAAAGCGGTTTTTCAGCAATTCCGAATGCCTTTCTGAGCGCGCGTTTGAGTTTGTCCATGAAAGAATTGTGCTCGCTTTCAAGTACATCGTGATTGTCCTGAATTTTCTGCATGATTGTACCGATTTGTGGCGGCATTGAGCCAAGAACTTGCAGTGCGCTTATAATCAGAGCCTTTGTATCAACTCTCTTTTCTGCCTTTTTTTCATTTTCTCTTGTTACATTGAGCTTTGAAAGAAGTTTTTGCTGCAGTTCTTCTTTTTTTTCGCCCTGATCTTCCTGAATGATTTCGTCAATCAGCTCATTGTAGAATGGAACCTTACCCATTCCTGATGCAAAATTCTTCTTGATTTGCTGGAGTTCTGAAGCCGGATCTGAATATGCCTTGTTTGCGTCAAAATTTGGCGAAAGAAGCACGGTGCGGCGAACCTGGCTCTTGTACCATTCTTTTTGAAAGTCGGTGTATTCCTTTAATGCGGAATTTATGTCTGAAAGTGCGTGCGATGCCTTTGAAAGATTGTCATTTATCATGCTCGAAGTGAGCGCATCGCTATTTTGCCTTGCAGAGAAAACCAAAGTCGCGAGAATTCTGGTGTTGATTTTGTTTGAATTTGCGGAAAATGAATTCCATGAGATTGAATTATTTAAATCAACGATTTTTTTAATGTTGATAAGGGAAAGCTGGGCGACGGAAAATTTATAATAATTGCACAAAAAATCGAGGGTGCTTTCATAGTCAGAAAAACGCTGGCCCATTATGACGGAGCGTTCATTTTCTACGAACTGTGAGCTTTCAGGCGGTTTGATGTCAGATATTTTTTTATCGAGTTTATATGGATCAGGCGTAATCAGGGCTTTTTTTACGAGGAAATCAAAAATGACTTTTACGCATGTATGCAAGAGCCTGTAATTTTCGAGAATGCGCGGCAGTTCCTCTGAATCGTACCATTGTGCCTTAGTATCAATTGCCTGAATTAAGGTTTCGCTAAAATTATTTCCATTTTCCATAATTTGAGTATCGGAAAAATAAACTGAAAAGATTAGGCGCGAATTTTTTGTGCTTGCGCCCTTCCGTTGCTCGGTCACCCTCGGTCGTCCGCTTCGCTCCCGACTGGCTTCGCCACAACTCCACGGCTGGGCGGCATTGTTTTTAATGCAGGTTGAACTTTCTTCTATAAAACACTATCCTATGTGTATTATTTTAAATTTTAAGGAATCTGCCGGAAATGGCAGTTCCGAAAAGAAGGTACAATTATGGCAGTTGATGAAAAACTTCAGATTGTGCGTCACTCTTGCGCACATGTTATGGCGGAAGCCATCACACATTTGTTTCCAGGGACAAAAATCGCAATTGGCCCTGCTATCGACAACGGATTTTATTATGATTTCGATTTTACCACCGCCACTACCAAATTGACCGAAGATGATTTCCCAGCAGTTGAAAAAGAAATGCGAAAGATTCTTGCAACGGGCGCAGAATTTGTCCGCAAAGAAGTTTCAAAAGAAGAAGCTCTCAAACTTTTCGCAAATGAGCCTTACAAACTTGAGCTGATTAAAGATTTGCCAGAAGGCGAGACAATCTCAACTTACGAGCAGGACGGATATTTGGATTTGTGCCGCGGCCCTCATGTCGCAACGACAAAAGAAATCAACGGACAGGCATTCAAGATTGACAAAATCGCAGGTGCATACTGGCGCGGTGACTCAAACCGGCCAATGCTCACACGAGTTTACGCGCTCTGCTTTGCAAAGCCGAACGATCTCAAAGATTATCTCACAATGCTCGCCGAGGCCGAAAAGCGCGACCACCGAAAGCTGGGCACCGAAATGGATTTGTTCCATGTAGACAGTGAAAACCCGGGTCAGGTTTACTGGCATCCTAACGGCTGGACAATCTACACCACCATGCAGGACTACATGCGCAAAATGGTTCGCCGCGACGGCTATCAGGAAGTAAACACTCCTGCAATCATGCCACGCACTCTTTGGGAGAGGAGCGGTCACTGGGATCACTACCAGCGCAACATGTTTATCACAGAGAGCGAAAAACGCTTGTTCGCAATCAAACCTATGAACTGTCCGGGTGCCCTTGAGATTTTCAAGAGCCGCCAGCGCTCATACAAGGACTTGCCTTTGCGCTTAGCTGAATTCGGCCACGACGTTCGAAACGAAGCAAGCGGCACTTTGCACGGCGTTATGCGTGTACGCGGATTCGTTCAGGACGACGCTCACATTCTTTGTACAGAAGAGCAGGTTGGTTCAGAAGTCGCAAAATTCTGTAAGCTTCTCAAAAATGTTTACCACGACTTCGGCTTTGACGAGCTTGTAGTAAAATTCTCTACAATGCCGGAAGACCATGTTGGTGACTTGGCAACTTGGGAACGTGCCGAAAAGGCTTTGGCCGATGCCTGCCACGAAGCAGGCTTGAATTACGAGATTCAGCCGGGCGAAGGCGCATTCTACGGACCAAAACTTGAGTTCAAGCTTTACGATTGCTTGGGCCGAGAATGGCAGTGCGGTACAATCCAGGCCGACTTCCAGCTCCCATCTGCTGAACGACTGGACGCAACTTACATCGGTGCTGACAACCAGAAGCATCACCCTGTAATGCTCCACCGTGCAATTCTTGGCTCATTCGAGCGATTTCTGGGTATCTTGATTGAAAACTTTGCCGGAGCCTTCCCGACATGGCTCGCATTCGAGCAGGCTGCAGTTGTTCCAGTTACAAACGACTTCGACGACTACGCAAAGGAAGTCAACGATGTTCTTTTGGCAGCAGACATCCGAAGCAACGCATACCTTTCAACAGACAACATGCGCTCAAAAATCAAGACAATCACAAAGGAGCATAAAACTCCGTACATCCTGATTGTCGGCGAGAACGAAAAGAAAGAGCGAACAGTTTCAGTCCGATTCCGCCAGTCAAGCGGCCTCGAACAGAAGACAATGAAGCTCGAAGAGTTCGTTGCTTACGTTCAGGATAAAGTGAATACACATTTCGTGGGTATTTAAGGATACCCTACGAGCATAGCTCTCCGGGAGACTCGCTAAAAACAGTCCGCCGGACTGTTTTTGCGGCTTCGCCGCCGCTCCCTATGTGGGAATCTAAAATACGATAGCGAAGCCTTGACTTTTTGAGGTTTCGCTTTTATATTAGCCTATAAGGAAGTGACCAATTCTTGGGTCATCTCCACATTTAGGGTTTAAGCCGCCAAAAGGGGATCAGACTTTGGCGGCTATTTTTTTACTCTTTATCTTTGTTATGAAGGTAAGAGAGCAACGCTATAACAGTTCCTGTAACAGTTGCGACGCAAGTCACCACTGCGATAACAAGTTCACATGTCATAAGCAAGCCTCCCTTTCTAAAAATCTTAGAGTTTGGGAGAGCCACCAGAATCAATCACTTCCGTAAAAATTATATCACTATACTTTACTACTGTAAATATGTTCCGGTGAGAACTTAGAGAATTATTGACACAGACACCAAAAAATTGATAAAATATTTTCACTTTAACGGTTGGTTTCCAGCCGTCACACATGCCGACTTAGCTTATCTGGTAGATACGACCGTAGCAGGTGCGTGCGGTCGTTCACTCGTAACGCGCAGGTGGTTGAGAACCACCGAAAGTCGGCAAAAAAAATTATTTGCCGACTTAGTTCATCCGGTAGATACGACCGTAGCGAGCGTGCGGTCGTTCACTCGTAACGCGCAGGTGGTTGAGAACTACCAAAAAGTCGGCAAAAAAAACAATTTGCCGACTTAGCTCATCCGGTAGAGCAGCGCCCTCGTAACGCGCAGGTGGTTGGTTCAAGTCCGACAGTCGGCTCTTAAGTCCCGCTTAGTGCAGGACTTTTTTTATTTTAAACAGATTTCTGAAAAGCAAATCTTGAACCAACCTCCGGAGTGAGCGCGCGACAGCGAAAAGGCGGCATGGAGGCCGCCGACAGCGAACGCAGGCGGGGCTGGCGGAAGCAACAGGAAGTTGCGACCAGAAGACTTGGTTCAAGTCCGACACTCGGCTAGGGATTGTAGCCCCTGCGGAGCAGTACCGCGAAGCGGTATGGAGCGTAAGCGTAAGGGCGAAAAGCCCGACCCGCTGAAAGCGGGGAGCCGCCAAAGTTTTTCATACGCCCACTATCCAGGTTGGTAAAAATTCATTTTTCTTTTATAATAAATCCTGATGCAAAATCAAACTTCCCTTCAAAAAATGCTCTCTGAGCCGGTTGGCTCGCTTATAATCAAAAACGCGGGTCCTACGATCATCACTATGATGATTACTGCGATTTACAACACCGCTGAC
>NZ_JAFRNB010000042.1 GCF_017430385.1 Treponema sp. | reverse complement strand
TCGGTCAGTCTCAAGTTTAAAACGAAAGTCTTCGTCACATTCCGCCCACTTCGTCACCTTTCCAAGCTCCGAAGTCGTACCAGAATCCTTTCTTGTGATATCTGCGACCGCAAAGGGAAGTTTTAGCCCCATGTCCAGCATCAGGTGTGTCTCACCATAGACAGAACCAGTTGCAAGCGTACCTGCCGCAAGCAAGGCCCCAAACAAACGTTTTTTCATAATTCCTCCTCTTTTTTTTTACATTTGCACTATTAAACATAAACATGCAATGCACTTATGCTTTAAATGTAAAACTCTTTTTTTATTTGTCAAGGATTTTTTTTGCAATTTCACTATTTTTTCGCGATTTTTGCACAAATAAATGTCAGAATAATAAAAATTATAATAAAACTTGACAGATTTTGTATCATGATTTATAACCAATAATGTAACTTATGCACAAATATTATTGTGCATAAGCAAAAATGGAGGAAAATATGAAAAAAAGAAACGTCGCCTTTGCCTGCTGTGCGGGCGTTCTGGCACTGCTTGCAGGCTGCGCAAGCACAGATGAAGCTGTAGAGACAGAAGGATACAAAGCTGTGGAACATGTTCTTTACCCTACCCCGGATGACGCATTCGTTGCTGACGTAATGCCTATCACAAACAACGGAAAGCTTGACTTGTACTATCTTTATGAAACCACCCACAACATTCAGGCTTATCACCCTATTCACAAATTCTCCACTGAGAATTTCTACAAATATGAGGACGAAGGTCTTGCAGTTCCTACAGGTATCGCAACAGAGCCGGATGTCGCAATCGGAACAGGGTCTTTTTACAAAGCAAAAGACGGCCTTTTCCACTGCTTCTATACAGGTCACAATGATGCCTTTGCCGCCCAGGGAAAACCAAAGGAATGTATTCTTCACGCTGTCAGCCGGGATGCAATCACTTGGGAAAAACGCAAGGATGAAGTTCTCTACGCGCCGGAAGGATACTCAAACAACGACTTCCGCGATCCTCAGCTTTTGTGGAGCGATGACGAAAACTGCTACTGGCTTCTGGTCGCAACCCGGGAGGAAGCAAACGGCGGAATCGTGGCAAAATTTACCTCAACAGATTTGAAAAACTGGACTTTCAAAGGACCTCTCTACGCTCCGCACAAACAGTGGATGCTTGAATGTCCTGATTTGTTCAAAATGGGTGATAAATACTATCTCTTTTTCAGCTGGGACTGTGTGACCTACTATGCCGTTGGAAAAACAATGAACGGACCTTTTACAGCTCCAAAGGACAACGTGCTTGACGGAACGAATTTCATCTTCTATGCTGCAAAAACAGCTGAATTGAAGGGAAAACGCTATCTCTGTGGCTGGCTTGGTCGCTCTCAGGATGAGAATTTTGACTCTGGAAAATATCAATGGGCAGGAAACATGCTCATTCACCAGCTCGTTCAGCACGAAGACGGCTCGCTCGGAGTAAAAATGCCGGAAAGCATTGCAGATTATTTTTCTGTGAAAAAAGAATTTACTCCGGGTAAAACTGAAGGCAATGTCATTTCAGGAGACAATTCTTTCCAGCTTTCAGCAAAAAAAGGTGAGAAATCTGTCGTGAGCCTGGGAAGCCGGGAAGCAACAATGCTTTTGGAATGTGACGTGACAATCGGAGAAAACGGGATTGCAGGATTCGCTTTCGGAAACCCGAAGAAAGCATTCAAGAATTACTACGCCCTTGCCCTAGATGCAAAAAGAAACTGCATCCACTATGAAGGCTACAAACTCGGCGGATTCGAAAACATCGTTTCTTCAGATCCGATTGCACAGACAAAATTTACATTCAAACCGGGCGAAAAGCATCATGTCACCATCGTTGCCGAAAACGAAATTGTAATTTTGTACATTGACGATGCAAAAGTTCTGAGCAGCCGTATTTATAATTCTATAAATGGTGCGGACTTAGCCCTGTTCACTGCTGAATCTGATGCGACTTTTGAAAACATCAGTATGAAAGTTCCACAATAATAATTGTGCATTTGACACAATGAACATTGTATATTAAATTTGACGGTATGCCAAAAGTAACGATACAAGACATAGCAAATGAATTGGGGCTTTCCAGAAACACGGTTTCAAAAGCCATAAACAGCACAGGCGTTATCGCAGATTCAACTCGCGATACTATTCTCAAAAAAGCGGCGGAAATGGGTTATAAACTCTTTGCCATCCAGAATACCATGACCAAAGAAAATGCCCCCGTCCAGTCAGAGAAAAAAGAGCTTGTGCTTTTTACAGGTGCCGTTTTGGGAAGCTCGCATTTCTCGGCAAAAATGCTTGATGAAATGCAGAATGAAGCACTTAGACTCGGCTACGGCTTCACGATGTACAGGGTGATGCCTCAGGAACGAAAAGAGCTTCGCCTCCCTGCGAATTTTGATGCGAAAAGAGTCGCGGGGCTTTTCTGTGTCGAAATGTTTGATATGGCATACAGTCATATGCTTTGCACTCTCGGTATACCGCTTTTGTTCATCGATACGGCGGTTTCTTTTGAAGAAAAACCACTTGCTGCGGACGTTCTTCTTATGGAAAACAGGAGCGGCATTTACACATTCATCAAAGAAATGGTTTCTAGGGGTCAAAAAGACTTCGGCTTTGTAGGAGAAGCCTTGCACTGTATGTCATTTTATGAAAGATACGACGCTTTTATGGGTGCTATCAGATTATTTGGCATGGAACATCATCCAGAATGGTGTTTTACAGGCAATTCCCGCGGCTTGAATTATCCTTCACACAGCGATTATATAGCCTATCTTGAAGAAAAATTCACAAGCTGCGAGTCTTTCCCGTCAGTTTTGATTTGTGCCAATGATTTTGTTGCGACGGATGTAATTCAAGTTCTGAAAAAGCTAGGAAAAAGCGTACCAAATGATGTGCTTCTGTGCGGTTTCGACGATTCGCCAGAATCCCGCATCATAAGTCCAAGCCTCACGACAATCCACATTAAGGGCCAGGCAATGGGATGCGCGGCAATCGAACTGCTTTTTTCACGAATCAAAAATCCAAATTCTCCGTTCCGCACTCTTTACATAGAAACCAACATCGTTTATCGGGAGTCTACTGAAAGATAAGGAAAATTTATGAAAAAGAAAATTGATGTAACAGCTCTTGGAGAAATTCTTATTGATTTCACTTTTGCCGGAAAATCATCTGCCGGGAAAAACATATTCGAAGAAAATCCGGGCGGTGCACCTGCAAATTGTGCCTGTGCAGTTTCAAAGCTAGGCGGAAAATCAGCATTCATAGGCATGACAGGAGAGGATTCTTTTGGCAACGACCTTCGCACAGTCCTTGAAGAGCTGAATGTCAACACAAAAGGAATGTGCACGACAAAAAATCAGCACACAACCCTCGCATTCGTCACCCTCGACCAGAGCGGAGAACGGCATTTTTCATTCTGCAGGAATCCTGGCGCTGACACACAGCTTTCAGTCTCTGATTTGAATCATGAAATTCTTGAGGACACAAAATTCCTTCATATCGGCTCGCTTTCACTCACTGACGAACCGGCAAAATCAGCAACTGAGGAAGCCGTCAGAATCGTAAAACAGGCAGGTGGATTTGTTTCATACGACCCGAATTATCGCGAAACTTTATGGGGAAACCGCGAAGATGCAATCCCGACCATTAAAAGCATGATTTCAAAAGCGGACATGGTTAAAGTCTCGGAAGAAGAACTTGCATTATTGTATGGAAAGAATCTTTCTTACGAAGAGGGAGCAGCTCAAATTCTCTCAGAAGGAGCAAGTCTCGTTCTTGTGACTCTTGGCTCAAAAGGCGTTTTTTATGCTGCCAGAACATCAAACTTCACCGAAAACGGAATCGTTCCTGCAAAAAAAGTGTCTGTCGTGGACACAACGGGAGCGGGTGACAGCTTCAACGGCGGCCTTTTGTACCGTCTTTCACAAAAAGAAAATCCGTTTGATTTCACAAAGGAAGGGATTGAATCAGACCTTAGTTTTGCGAACGCAGTCGCGGCATTGTGCGCCACAAAAAGGGGCGCGATTCCTGCACTGCCAGCTCTTTCAGAAGTAGAAGTTTTTCAGCGCAAAGAATCAAAATAACTCGCCGAAAACAAACGCATTATAAAATGTTTCCTGTTGAAAATGGCTTCCAGTCGTGAAACTTGCTTATAATGCGTTTGCCCTTCTCTATGGAATCTTTTAGATAATAAGGCTATAATTGAAAAATGAAAAAGATTTGCTTTTTGTTTTCAATTTTCATTCTTTCAATTTCCGCTTCTTTTGCTTTGCCTCATGTAACTCAGAATGTGCCGGATTTTTCTGGTCAGTATGTTTACTACAAGGACACGAGTTTTGAGCGTGAATCTTACATCGGAATCGTTTACTACGACGAATCAACTTACGGTTTGCGCTATTACGCTCCTGCGACCGGTAAAGGCTCAAAGTTCCAGCCGGAAAAGAATATTCACATCTTGTTCACAATTGACCCGGACATGGAAAACCTTGAGCTTACTGGCGAGCGAATTTTAACGAGCATCACTCCAGAAGACACAGATCTGGTCAATTACATCCACGATTTTTTCTACGAAATGACAAAACGACGACAAAATGCCGGAGATGTCACCGAAAAAAAATCTGAATATCAGGATTACACTCAGTTTGGCGGAAATGTCACGCTTTATTTTGACCCGCTGATTCCAGTCTTCAATTTGGAGCGAATTGATTCAGTCGATAAAAAGACAGTGCTTGAAATCGTCTCGGCAGGGCAGCTTGTTTCTTCTGAAGACCAGAGTTTTGCAAAATTCACTGGAATTGCCGAAAAATTCAAGGACACAACGCACAAGTTTAAGAAGGATAAAAAAGCGAAAGCCGTAAATGTAGCTTACAAGGCTTCGGAAAATTCTACGGAACTTAAGGCAAAAATTGATTCATCATGGAACGCCGCCGCAGAAAATTTCTACACGCTCAACAATGTTGCGGTCTTTACGGTGAATGAAGTCACTTCGCCAATGGAAGGCAAAATCGACCTGCTGAAACGCCGTCTTTTGCTCGGAAACGAAATGGTTTACCCGAACTGGAAGAACCAGAAAATTGAGCCAAAAGCAAACGGAACGCTTTTCACACAGATTTCGTACCACGCCGAATCAAACAGCTACACTTATGATTTCAAATTCCTTCGTGAAATTGATTCAAAAACAGTCGGCTTGTATACGCTCACAGTCTTTGCTGGTGCATACACAAGCAACAAAAAATACTTTGATTCAATAATCGCAAGCTTCAACTAAAAACTACTTCTGCTCAGGGGGCTGCCAATCCAGACGCCCTCTGTCAGATAATCTTTCTTCTGCCCTTCAATCAAAATCTGAACGCTTTTTACGGTGCTGAATTCCGTTGCCGTGTAAACAACCTGCATTAGTTGCGCCAAAGAACCTTCCACACCAAACTGATTGAACTGAAATTCCTCGCTGAAATTGAGTGTCGCAACGCCATTTTTAATGCTCGCACCAAGCAAGCGAGTTCCGGCTGGAATGAGTGACTGACAGCCCGTTTTTGCTTCTGTGGAACTAGGGCCGGCCAAAAGCTGATTCAAAGCGTCGCCCATCGGAGATTCTTTGCTGACAGTTCTGCTCACGACTTTTCGCACGACTGGGCCTTCGCTGTCAATTGCAACAAAACAAATCTTTGACTTCGTTGTGTTTGCCGGCGGCTGAGGAGCTGGTTTCGGTTCCGTTTTAGGCGCAGGCTTTTGCTGCTGAACCTGTGTCTGGGCTGGAGTTTCTTTTTTTGCAACAACCTGAGTCTGTTTTTGCTCTGATTTTTTCGGCTCTGGCTTTTTTTCCTCTGCTTTCGGCTTTGTCTCAGTTTTTTCGACAGGTTTTAGAGTCACTTCGCTCTTTTTTTCATCAGTTTTTGCCGGCTGAACAGACTTTTCGGCATCAGTTTTATTCTTTGAGGATTTTTCTTCTGTCTTTTGCTCGTTTTTCTTCTGAGACTCTTCTTTTTTCTGCTCCGACTGATGAATCGGTTCTTGTTTTTTAAGATTTTTTGTCAAATCGATGACAATTTCCCCGCTCTCTTCGGTTTTTGGAGATTCTTTTTTGTCATCAAAAATATCTTTTCCGATTTTCTTTTCGATTAATGCCGTTGCACCTGATTTTTCAAAATTTTCCTTTATTTCTTCCTGTTTGACCAAAAAAACAATCAAAATTATCAGAAAAAGAAGAATCCATATCGCGAGACCAAGCCCGGTTTTCTTCTTGTTATTCTTTCCCTTTTCACTCATATCTTAATTATCGGTAAATAAAAGCGTTTTTTTAATAATTCAATGCGTTGCTCTCCCTTGTTTCCCCGATTGCAAAGAGATAGAATAAACTTACATCTAAATTATTGATGATTTTCCAAAATACGGAGACTTATATGGATAATTACAAAGAATTTGACTTGATTACATTTGGCGAAATCATGCTTCGTCTTTCACCAGGAGTGAATGAACTTATCAGCAAAAGCGATTCTTTCAAAAAACATGCGGGAGGAGCAGAACTGAATGTTGCTTCCGGAGTCTCACTTTTGGGCTTGCGAACAGGCGTTGTCACAAGGCTTCCAAAAAATCAGCTCGGAACTTTTATCAAAAACCGAATCCGTGCTTCAAGCGTGAGCGATGACTACATTATTTTTGATGACTCGCCGGAAGCCCGCGTCGGAATCTACTACTACGAAAACGGAGCTTACCCACGAAAGCCAACCGTTGTTTACGACCGAAAAAATTCCTCAATCACAAAGATTTCATCGTCAGAAATCCCGGAAGACATTTACGGCAAGACTAAAATGTTCTACACATCTGGAATTACGCTCGCACTTTGCGAAAACACACGAAAACTTGCAATCGAAATGATTAAAAAATTCAAGGCAAGTGGCACAAAAATCGCGTTCGACGTGAACTATCGTGCAAACTTGTGGGATGAAGACACAGCCCGCTCGACAATCAAACAGATTTTGCCGTTCGTAGACATTCTCTTCATCTCCGAGGAAAGCTGCCGCCGAATGTTCCAGAAAACAGGCTCACTCCAGGACATGCACCGCGAATTCTGCAAGGACTTCCCGAACATCGAATTCATCGCGTCGTCAATGCGCGAAGTTATCAGCCCGAAAGTCCATTCTTTCACATCGCTGGTTTATTCTAAAAAGGAAGACAAGTTCTACACCGAAGAGCCATACAAGGACATCGATGTGGTTGATCGAATCGGAAGCGGTGACGCATACTGTGCAGGCGTTTTGTTCGCGCTGCTAAAATACAACGATCCGCAGAAAGCCGTAGAGTTCGGAAACGCCACCTGTGCCACAAAAAACACAATCTTCGGCGACCTTCCGCTATCAGATTTTAACGAAATCAGTTCGATAATTGCCGCCCATCAATCGACCGGCAAACAATCCGAAATGAATAGATAGCCTAAACTTCGAGTTTTGATTAATTGGATAACACAAATCATGCTCTCAGCAAGAACCGCCCCTTAGGAATCCACCTACGCAGCACAGCTGCTTCGGAGAATCGCTAAAAACTTGCCTCGCAAGTTTTCTTAACGCTCTCTAGGTTGCGCGTATAAGGTATCTGACTCGCTGCCGCTCGCACGCGCAAAGTGGATTCAGGGGCGAACCTTGCTTACGCATGATTTGCACTTTTTCAGCTGATGAAAACTAGAAGTTTTTTCTATTTAAGTACATAGATTAAATGTCGAGTTCTGAAAAAAGACAGTGACAAACCAAAAAGATTTCTAGCTTAAAATGAAATCGCCGCACGGACGCGGCGAAAAGCAAGTTGACCGCAAGAATTTCCGCAGGAAATTCTTGTCAGGACAGGATGTCCCTGCACTCATACAAAACGATTGCTGCGGCCTGAGCTACGTTCAGGCTCTCAATCGTCTGCGCTTTGCCTTCACCAAGCCCAGACGTAAACGGAATTGTCACCAACTCGTCACAGTTATCGCGAACGAGCCGGGAAATTCCGTGCTCCTCGTTGCCGAGAACAATCAAAGCTGGCTTTTTCTTTTCGTTGCACAATTCCGGGATTTTTTCGATTGGTGTTCTGCCACGGACATCAGTTCCGAATCGAAGCATTTTCCCCTGCATTGACACGAGCAGTTTTTCAATCGACTGAATCGAATAGATGTTTACATATTCCATTCCGCCCTGAGCAACGCGATAAGAGCTTGTCGTAACAGAAGACTGAGCCTCATCTCGCGGAATCACAATGTTCTTGAAGCCAAAAAATGCCGCGCTTCGCACGATTGCGCCCAAATTGTTTGCGTTTCCAACACGGTCGAGCAAAATCGCGCTTTCTTTGTTATGGAGCCATTCATTTGTAATATCTGTGTTAAGATGAGGGATTTCTTCGTTGCGAATCATGGCAACAACGCCCTGATGATGCGGAGTGCCGCTCAGTTTTTCAAGTTCACCTTCCGGAATATTGTTGTAAGGAACGCGTCGCTCAGCCAGAGATTTGAACAAATCCTTAAAATCCATCATTCGGTCGCGTGTGTAATAAAATCGCGTAATTTTCTGTGGATTGCATTTTACAAGTGCTTTCACAGCCTCAAAGCCACAAACGGCAAGTTCATTTCTAATGTCATTCTTCATAAGGAATTATTATATCTCAAAAAAGCAAAATTGTATATGGAGACAAGATTTTATAATAGGATTTGTCGATAAATTGTGGAAAACTCATCGGGAATTCACCAGCTTTTTAACAAATTTTACCCGGCTTTTCCACAATTTTTGCACATTTTGTGGATTTTTTGTGGAAAACCTAAGACTTATCCACATAAGTTATCAACATTTTTCCACAAAAAAAGGCACCGGATTGCTCCAGTGCCTTTCGTCAACTAAGCGTCAGCTTAATTTATTTGATGAGGTTCTGCTCTTTAGCAGCTTTCAAACCTGCATCTTCCCATTCTTTTCCACCGATTTTTGTGAAATCGTCAAGGAATTTCTGCCATTCAGTTGGGTCAAGTTTGCGGTTTCCAGTCATAAACTCAACAACGCCCTGCTCATAGAAACGCTTAACATCTGCGTTTGGTTTTGGCATTTTGTCCTGACCAGTACAAGCTGTCCAAGATTTAGCCTGCATTTCGCGGAGAGCTTTAAGAGCAGACATTTCTTTTCCGTTCTTTGAGTACCATGTCGGGTAGCGTGATGTCAACTCTGCATCGCCATTGTAATAAACCATGTTACGAAGCTGTGTAAGTGGAATCATAGCAGATTCAGTGTAAGCCTTTGATGGATCAGCGAGGCCTTTTGTTGTTGGAACACCATTTTCAAGAGTGTAGTTTACGCCTTCCTGACCCCATCCGAGGAGGTAGTAGCCTTCGTCTGAAGACATCCACTCAAGGAGTTCTGCGATTTTGTCCATTTTGCCTTCTTTAGCAGCTTTTGCAGAAACTGCATACATTCGGTAAGCCTGTGAGTATGTACCAGCAGAAGACTGTCCTTTTGGTCCAACAGGTGGCTCAACGATAATCCATTCACCTTCTGGGAAGTTGTTGTCGAATGGTTTGTAGTTTCCTTCGTTAGCAAAAGCAGCGTTCTGCTCACGCATGATACCAAAGCGGCCCTGTTTCCAAGCTGCACGGAAGTCGTCTTTTTTGTAAGCCAACCAGTTAGGATCGATTACACCAGCATCAACCATTTGTTTTGTGAATACCATTGCATCATAGTACTCTGGTTTGTAGATGTTGAGACCTGCTGTTTTAGCAGATGAGAGGTTCCATGTACCAGCAACACCGAAAGCACCGAAGATTGGGTCAAGTCTTTTTCCCAAGCCTTCGTTTGTTGGAGAAACTTCAAGGAATGCACCGTAACCATAAGTGTCGTTCTTGCCGTTTCCATCTGGGTCTTTCTCTGTGAAAGCTTTCATTACAGCCAAGAACTCGTCTGTTGTTTTTGGAACAGAAAGTCCAAGTTTGTCCAACCAGTCTTTGCGGATGAGAACGCCTTCGTTGCGGACGATTGAGCCCGGCTGAGCGAGTGCGTAAGATTTTCCGTCGATTGTTGTGAATGCGCGTGAATCTGCATCGTAAAGTTTTGCAGTGCGGTTAGGCATTTTTGCATACATTGCATCGACAGGAGCAAGCAATTTCTTTGAAACGAGAGTTGAGTAAACTTCATTTGAGACCATGAAGAGGTCTGGCAAAGTATTTGCAGCACCAGCTGCGTTGATTTTTGTGTTCTGGTCAGCTTCTGATGAAGGCAAGTTTGTAAGCTTAAGATTGATATTGAACTTGTCTTTTACAATCTGATAACCAATCCAGTCAGCAGGGATTGGACCTGCTTCTGATGCAGCTGCACCATACCAAAGTTCGATGTCTACTGCGCTACCTTTTTTAGCACCGCCGCATGACATTACAGACAAAGCTGCAATAGCCGCTGCAGAAACGACAACTCCCTTAATTAATTTTTTCATTTTTTCCTCCTTCGAATTTTGAAACAAATGAAATCAATTTTTATTTAATCTTAGCCCTTAACAGAACCAAGCATAGTACCTTTTGTGAAGTATTTCTGGATGAACGGATAAGCGAGCATCATCGGAACAGCAGAAAGGAATACACAAGCTGCCTTGATTGACGCGATTGAAGCCGCACCGAATGCCGTACCAGTATCCAAAGTTTCGCTCATTGATGCACCCAAAAGAATGTTTCGGGTAAGGATTGGAAGTGGCTGCAAGTAAGCTTCTGTTAAGTAAAGCAAAGCGTGCATGAAGTCATTCCAGTAACCAACTGCATAGTACAAACCGATTGTCATGATGATTGGCTTTGACAATGGAAGAATGATAGAAATAAGAACATACCATTCTGGAGCACCGTCGATTCGAGCTGATTCTTTAAGAGACTCTGGGATTCCCTCGAAGAAGCCGCGCATAATCAAACAGTTGTAAGTACCAATTGCACCTGGCAAGAAGATTGAACACAAGTGGTTAGTAAGATGAAGATTTGTTACAACCAAGAATGTCGGGATGACACCGATGTTGAACAAATATGGAATCAAAACGAAGTAGTTCAAAATTTTGCGGCCAGGCAAATCCTGAACTGACATACAATAAGCCATCGGAACTGTGAGCGACAAAGATGTTACAACACCGAAAAGCATGATTTTGATTGAGTTCCAGAAAGCAAGTGTAAATCCGTTGTTTCCGAGCAATGCCTTGTAAGCAGAAGAATCCCACTTCCACGGCATAAGGAAGAATTTATCAAATGTAGTTCCAATGTAACCGTTAGGAGTTACAGAAGAAGAAATTGTACTGATAATAGGGATAGCGATTACAACACCGATGAAAATAAGGAATGTGTTAACGCCGATGTAGAATGCGCGGTCACCTGATGTTAATTTTACTGTCTTTGGTTTTTCCATTTTAGATTACCTCGAATTACAAGAGTGAAGATTCGGTGAGCTTCTTGACAACTTTGTTAGAAACCATAACAAGAATCATACCAATTACACCTTTGAAAATACCTACCGCAGTCGCAAGCGCAAACTGGAATTCAAGAAGACCCTGACGGTAAACCCATGTATCAATGATATCAGCAACTGAGTAAACAGCTGGAGAATACAACATGAACATCTGGTTGAATCCGGCATCAAGGACAGTACCAAGCTTAAGAAGGACTACAGTGACAATAACCGGTTTAATAGAAGGAATTGTAATGTACCATACGCGCTGAACAGCAGAAGCACCCTCAACCATTGCAGCCTCGAACAAAGACGGGTCGATTCCCATGAGAGCTGCGATGAAGATGATAGCTGCCCAACCCATTTCCTTCCATGCGTCAGAAAGAATAACGACAACAGGGAAAACCTTTGTGTTAGTAAGGAAGTCGATTGAAGTTCCGCCTGCGCTCTCGATAACCTGATTTACAAGACCGTCACCCTTTGCAAGCAAAATAAGAAGGATACCATACATGATAACCCATGAAAGGAAGTGCGGCAAATAGGCCAAAGTCTGAACGACGCGACGAAGTACATTGTGTGTACACTCATACAAAGCAACAGACAAAATAATTGAAAGCGGAACAGAAATACAAAGTTTAGCTAAGCTATAAAGAACTGTATTCCTCATCAATTCCGCAAAATAGAATGAATGGATGAATGTACTGAAATTTTTAAATCCAACCCAAACGCTTCCCCAAACACCGTCAACCGGCTGGAAATCTTTAAAAGCAATCTGACCATTAACGATTGGACCATACTTCAAGATAGCATAGTAAACAACCGGAATGATAAGAAGTGCATAGACCGAAAAATGCCTCTTGATATCTTTCCAGAGATCTTTTTTCGGAGTGCTAAGAACATTTGTTTCTTGTGCGTTCATACCTAACCTCGTGAGTCTATATTAATGCGTAAATCGCTAATTAGAAATAAAAAATCCTTTTGTCTTATTGGACAAAACCGACTGATTATTATTATTTCGAGCGAATTTTTCCAGGTGGAACTCCATAAATCTTTTTAAATACGCGGCAGAAATAAGCCTGGTCCTGAAAACCAGAATTCTCCGCGATTTCATAGATTGTATCGTTTGTTTCAAGAAGCATTTTTGTTGCTATGTAGATTCTGTAACGATTAAGGTATTCCCAAAGGCTCAAGCCGATTTCTTTATGGAAGATTCTTGTAAGATAATCCTCGCTGACATGAACCGTGTCGGCCAGCTTCCATCGGACAATCTGCTGAGAGGCATTTTTGTTGAGGTAAAGGATTGCTTTTTTGACGAGAGCACCAGTATGAGGAGGCAAAATCTCATCGCCGGCAAGGATTCCCTTGATTCGCTCGTCGAACTGCTCTGACTCAGCGGCTCCGCGGTTACAAAGAATGATGCGCGGATGTGAGCAAAGAAGCTCGATATCCTCTTCTCTTTCAACGGTGTCTGGAAGAACGATAATCGGCACGAGAACTGTTTTTTGGTTCTGGCGGATTTTTCGGATGCTTGCCTCATCAATTGACTCAAAAACAATAAGTGACGGCGTGATTTCATCAAGGATTTTGTCAAATTCCTGCATTGATGAGATGCTGACACTGTTTGCGTCCGTAGCCCATGTTCCGTAATGAGTGTGTTTTGTGTTTACGAAGAGAACCGGTGCAGAACGCTGAGCCTTAATCTTCTGTTCAAGAAGCTCGATGAAGTTGTGGCCAATCATGTTGTGGCTGTAACAAAGAATCGGTGCGCGGAAAAGAGCGTCGTAATGCCTGAGCCCATAGACTTTTACCCATTCATCGATAGGTGCAGAATCCGGCTCCCAAAGGAGAATCGCTTTTTTGACTTCAGCAATGTTGACATCTTCATCAAAAATATACTTTGTCTTCGCATCCTTCTTTTCGGCAGGAAGATTCTCTGAGAAGCAATAAATCACATAATCGCCGCCGTTCATGTTTTCAAGAGGCTGCCCCGCAAGGTTCGGCCACGGAAGAACGACTTCGGCATAATTAACAGATTTGACGACTTCGCCATACTGCAAAAGAATGATTTTTTCTGCAAGAAGAAGCTCCGGTTTTTGCCAGTCGAATTTATTTGAATAGAATTCAATGTGAACTCCTTCCTGTTTTTCGGTTATGCAAGGAATTTTTTCGGAAAATTCAAAAATTGTCTGCAAAGCCCGTTTAAGCCGCTCCGCATCTCCATAAAGAAGAGGGAAATTCTTTGTGATACCGGCAGACACACTGCTAGGAAGAATCTGATGGATGTCGAAAAGTTTTTTATCCATCGGAAGGTCATCAACCTGAGAACGGGTCAAATCAACAAGAGTCTCCGTCTTTTCGAGCTGAGCATCAATCTGAGAACGCAAGAAAAGCAGCTGCTCGGAAAGAATATCCTTGTCGAGAATGCCTTTGTCGACATTCTCTTCCATTTGAGTGATTTTTGCGGAGATATTTTTGAGAGGATCGCACAAATCACTTCCGACATTGGCGAAAAATTCTGTCTTTGCGAATTCGGCCTGCTCCGCGATTCGTTTGGCTTCGTTTGTCTGCTCAAAAAGGAAAATGCTCTGCAAAGTTGAGCTTACGGAAGAACGCAAATCTTCATATATAAGCCCCGGACAGCCGGAATAATTGCAGATTATATAACCATAAGAACGGCCTTCAACAAACAAAGGCTGAACAAGGAATGCACCGTTATTGAAATCACCAGAGAAACGCTCCGGCACGATAGATTCGCGGGAGAATCGAACATCCTCAACCCGGACTTCATTATCTGCGTTGAATCCACCAATATAAGTAGAATAGGTTTCGTCATAATAAAGGACGATTGCGAGGACATTTACGCCGATTTTTCCAAGCTTTTTCTTGAGGACTGTAATAAGATTTTCACGGTCGAATACAGAAAGCAGCTCGTTTTCAAGGGAACTGATTGCCGCATTCATCTTTTCGGCCTGATATCGCTTGCTTGCGAACACCTTTTCCTGAACGCGAGGAATCAAAACCGTTACATGGCGGATGATTTTTTCAATGTACTCAGGCGGCAGGCATGTGATGTTTCGGAACAACGACATTGCCGTAAAAAGATTCTGAAGCTCGCCGTTGTTGTCGAAATATGCCGTAAGCAGCTGAGTGAACATCTCGTAGAATTTAGATTTGTCTGTATCAAAAAGAGCACGGATGACAGGATCAAATTTGCCGGTCAAAGGATTAACTCTGAAAATCCGATAAATTTCTTCCTTAAATTGTGCTTCGGTCTTTATTTTGATTTTTAAGTCAGAAGCCCAGATTTTTACCTGACCGCAGCCACAGCTTTCACGGAAAATCGGATAAGCAGGAATATTCGTGTCAGAAACGCCGAGCATTCCGTCAAGGACATTCGCAAGCTTTTCGTAAGACTCAATTGCAAGTTCTGTACGAGGCATGTGGACTGTAGAGAACGGAGGAACCGAAACACGACTTTCACTTGTATCGTTGAAACCGCCGACCTTGAGTTCTTTTGGAATTTGAACGCCTTTCTTCTTTAAATATGTGACAGCCGCAGAAGCCATCAAATCACTTGCGGCGACAATGGCATCAAAATCCTTGCCAGGAACAAGCCCCCGCTCCTCACAAAGCTGAATGACCGCAGCTTCACCATCATCAAAACCAAAAGGAGAAGAAACGAGATTGTCAAAATCATTTATTCCGACTTCAGTTAGCGCGTCTTTATATCCATGGAAACGCTCCTCCGCAGAAGTGTGTGTATCCGGTCCGCGAAGGAAAGCAATTTTTTTGAGATCATGCACCTGAACGAAGTGGCGGACAAGTTCCTTCATTCCGGAATAAGCATCGAACTCAGCACACGGATGCCCCGAAACTTTCTGGCCGATTGTTACGAAAGGAATTGATTTGAACTGATCGTGAAATTCTTCAACTTGCTGAAGTGGAACCGAACCGCTGATACTTGATGCCCAACTAACTAAACCGTCAAGATTTGCAGAATTTACAATTTTATAAATATCATTGCGAAGATGTTCCGTATCGCTTTTTGCGTCAAGTTTTCCGCCCGGGAAAACAAAAACTGAACCTTCATCCTGAACAGCCCTTTCAACGAACCTGTGAAAAAGCTTCAAAGCTGACCCTGTGTGTATTGTGGAAAGGATAAACCCCAACCTTCTACCGATACGAGAATTTTGCATTATTCTATTCTATAATGACATCGTTTTTTTTACAAGTTTTATATGAATAATACAAATATTTTTTTCAAAAATTTGACTATTTCGTGTATTTGTCGGAATTTTTCATATTTAAAAGATTTTTTACGGTTTTTATCAAAAAGGTGTCAATAATCGCTATATGATTTTTCAAGTTTCGGGATTATAAAATTATTATAGAATTTATGGAAGTGCTGTCCACTTCCCTCAGAGACTTTCGGAGGTTCAAATATGGCTCTTAAATCGATAAAAGAGGTGATGAAAACAGTTTCTCGCCCAGAGAAAGTATTGCAGTTCGGTGAAGGCGGATTTTTGCGCGCTTTCGTTGACTGGCAGATTGATATTGCAAACGAAAAAGCAGGCTTCAACGGCAACATCGTTATCGTTCAGCCACTCGAAAAAGGCATGATCGATGCAATGAACGCTCAGGACAACCTTTATACAACAGTTCTCCGAGGCATGAAAGACGGAAAACCAACAGTCGAGACACGCTGCATCAACTCAGTAAGCCGCTCAATCAACCCATACACAAATTTCGATGAATACATCGCACTTGCTTCTAGCCCGGATTTGCGCTTCATCGTTTCAAACACAACTGAGGCCGGAATCCGCTTCGACTCAGAAATCGACGGCGGTCCAGTAACTCTCGACCAGAAGCCACAGAAAAACTTCCCTGCAAAAGTAACAGCATTCCTTTACAAACGCTTCCAGGCT
>NZ_JAFRNB010000041.1 GCF_017430385.1 Treponema sp. | reverse complement strand
TCTGTCGTCCGTGATTTCTTCGAATGTTTCCTTCAATGTCATTTTTACTACCCGAAGTTATTTTATCATCTCGCCTAATCTTTAAATACAATACTTGTTAAGAATTCAATTGCAGAGTGCTTTTGATGCGGATGCCCTGTTTCGCCTACTTGTACAAAATGACAAAAAATGATATTTTGTCATAATAGAATGCTATTCCAGCCGTTTGATTATGGGGCGTTGCGGGGTGTCCCCGCAGAAGGGGTAGCGTAAAACGCCGTAGGCGGTTGTAGCGAGGGGGAGACTTCCCCCTTTGAATAAGGAGATTTTTATGAGAAGAGTAGTTGTAACAGGACTTGGTTGTGTTTCACCTTTGGGAAACTCGGTTGATGCCACATGGGCTGCCATTAAGGCTGGAAAAAGTGGAATCGCCACTATCACACATTATGACAATGCAAATTTCAAGGTAAAATATGCGGCTGAGGTAAAGAATTTTAAGGCCGCTGACTACATGGATTCTTCTGCTGCACGCAAAATGGCTTTGTACACACAGTACGCTGTCGCAGCTGCAAAAATGGCTTTGGACGATTCAAAATTGATGGGAAATGCTGAGGTTCTTGAAAACACATCTGTTTACCTCGGTGTCGGCATTGGCGGTCTCGAAGTTACAGAAAGCACAATGAAAGCTTACTTCGATTCAAATCAGACTCGCATGTCTCCAATGACAATCCCGATGCTTATTCCTAACGAAGGTGCAGGAAACATCTCAATGGCATTCGGCTTGCACGGTGCTACACACACAATCGCTACAGCTTGTGCTTCTGGTACAGACGCTATCGGTAACGCTTTTGACCAGGTTCGCTCTGGCCGCTACGATGTAGTTTTGGCTGGTGGTGCTGAGTCTACTCAGTGTGGTTACGCCAACCTGGGATTCTCAATGCTCCACGCACTTTCTTCTGGATATGCTGACGATCCTTCAAAAGCAAGCCGCCCGTTCGACAAAAAACGCGACGGATTCGTAATGGGTGAAGGCTCAACAATCCTCGTTTTGGAAGAGTATGAGCACGCAAAGGCCCGCGGTGCAAAAATCTATGCTGAGCTTGCTGGTTACGGTGCTTCTAGCGACGGATACCACCTCACAGCTCCAAACCCGGACGGAGTTTGCGGTGCAAAATGTATGACAGTCGCAATGAAAGACGCAGGCGTAAAACCAGAGGAAGTCACATACTACAATGCTCACGGAACTTCAACAAAATTGAACGATTCCGGCGAGACAAAAATGCTCCACATCGCTTTCGGAGAGGCTGCTCCAAAACTCCACATTTCTTCAACAAAATCAATGACAGGTCACTGTCTCGGAAACGCAGGCTCACTCGAAGCTATGATTTGTGTAAAAGCAATTCAGGATTCATACATCCCGGCTACAATCAACTTGGACGAAGTTGATGTTGAGGGCGGCTGTGACTTGGACTACACTCCAAACAAAGGCCTTGATATGCCAGTAAATGTTGCAATGAGCGCAAACTTCGGTTTCGGTGGCCACAACGGCTGCTTGGTATTCAAGAAAGTTCAGTAACCAGCATAAACCCTAAGAGGCTCTCGGCTGGAACCCGCCATAAAGCTCGCGGTGAACAAGTTCAAGCGAGCTTTTGTCGGAACCCAGCCTACGCCTCTTAGGGCATATTCTTTTTAGGGCACTTTCGTGAGTGCCAAGACATCTAACATAGGAGTATAATATGGAAGCATTTACAGATATTGAATCACTTTTGCCACATCGCAAACCTTTCCTTTTCGTGGACTCAATCGACAGCTATGACGAGAATGGTTGCGTTTGTCACCGCACTTTTACTGACGAGGACTTCTTCTTCAAGGGGCACTTCCCGGAATACCCAGTTGTTCCTGGCGTTATCCTGATTGAGACAATGGCTCAGGGCGGCGGTGCTGCTCTTAGTTTGCAGAAAAAGTTTGACGAGGGAAGCTTGTTCTTCCTCGCAACAGTAAACAACGTAAAATTCAAGCATCAGGTTCGCCCAGGCGACAAAGTTCGCATGGAAGTAACCAACAAACGCTGCACCAAAAACATGGTAGTCCAGGCCGGCAAAGCCTTCGTCGGCGACACATTATGTGCTCAGGCAGAATGGATGTGCCTGGTAGGAAAAGGCAATTAGTCAGCAAGACAATTGTGCCCAGGCAGAATGGACACTGCCGTTCGCGTGAGCGAACAGTTAATATTTCCTTTCAGTGCGAGGCGGCTTGCCCGCCTCATGTGCCTTGTAGGTAAGGGCAACTAATCAGCAAGAAAAATGCTTATGTGCACAGGCCGAGTGGACACTGCCGTTCGCGTGAGCGAACAGTTAATATTTCCTTTCAGTGCGAGGCGGCTTGTCCGCCTCATGTGCCTGGTAGGAAAAGGCAATTAATCAGCAAGAAAAATGCTTATGTGCCCAGACTGAATGGTAGGGAGCCGGTCGCCGTAGGCGAACAAACTTGTGAGACAAGTTTGTAGGCGAGTCTCGGTTCGGGCTATGCTCGAACCGCGGGCGTGCTTGGTTGGGACAGGTAGCGAGCGTTAAAAAATCGCATGAGATGCGATTTTAGCGAGTCTCGGAAAAATCTGTGATTTTTCCGCGGAAGCGAGCGTTAAAAAATCGCATGAGATGCGATTTTAGCGAGTCTCGTCCGAAGCTGAGCTTCGGGCGCGGGGACTAATTCACCTACTTGCATAAATATACGAAAATTCTGTATAATTATTACATCGGGGGACGACGGCGTTTGCGTACGAAGTCCCCTTTATCTTTTATAGATTATACAGGAGCTATATATGAAAAAGATTGTAATTTTTGCAGCAGTTCTTGCATCAGTGCTTTCATTCATTGGATGCAACAAAAAAACAGAAGCCGGAGAATTTACAGTAGAGAAGGGCAAGTTCAAGGTTGGAATGGAAATCGGTTATCCTCCGATGGAATATTATGATGCCGACGGAAAAACACCGATTGGTTTCGATATTGAGTTCGGCCGTGCTTTGGCTGCTAAACTTGGCCTTGAAGCTGAGTTCATCGATACTGCCTGGGACGGAATCTTCGCAGGTCTTGAGACAAACAAATATGATGTAGTCATCGCGGCTGCAACTATCACTCCAGAGCGATTGGAAGCTATGGAATTTTCAAAACCTTATGTCGGAAACGGCCAGACTATCGTAGTTAATGCTACTTCTGGATTCAAACCAGCTTCTCCAAAAGACTTGGAAGGCAAAGTCGTTGCTTATCAGGCTGAGACAACTTCTGACATCTTCATGGAAAAACAGACAAAAAAAGGCCTTCGCTTCACACCTGCTGAGTTCGACAAAGTAATCAATGCTTATGACGAGCTTAAGCTCAACCGTTGTGACGCAGTAGTTTCTGATGCGCTTGTTTTCGCAAATTATGCTGAGGATCCTGCTTTCGTTTCAACTTGGGTAGGTGATGCTGACGAATATTTCGGCGTTGCAATCCGCAAGGGAAACACAGTCCTTCTTGATAAAGTTAATGCCGCTATCGACGAGATGAAGGCTGACGGCACAATGAAAACTCTTTACCTCAAAGTTTTCGGCTCAGATTTGAGCGATACAATTAAATAATTTTGGCGTTACCCGCCTTCGGCGGGTCGGGCTTTCCGTGGTTTCATTCCCCGCCATGTCTGTCGGGGAACGGCTTCGCCGCCACTACAATCCCTAACGCTATAGGATAAAACATGACTGCTTTACAGAAAATTATAGGCTGGATTCCGGCTCTTTTGGACGGCGCAAAAATCACGATTCTTCTCACGCTTACATCTGTTGCTGCGGGAATCGTAATCGGGCTTTTCCTTTCGCTTGGAAAAATGTCAAAAGATAAAATTCTCAAAAAAATCTGTAGCGCGTATATTTTCTTCTTCCGCGGAACACCGCTTTTGATGCAGCTTTATTTTCTGTATTTCGGTCTTCCGAAGATTTTCCCGGTGCTCACTTTGAGGAACAAATTCCTTGCAGCCTTCATCGCTTTCGGTCTCAATTCCGGGGCATACATGGCTGAGTACATTCGCGCTGCGATTCAGTCAATCGACAAGGGCCAGAAAGAAGCCAGTCACGCGCTTGGATTCAACTACTGGCAGACTATGGGACTGATTATCGTGCCTCAGTCAATCCGCCGCCTTATTCCTGCAATCGGAAACGAATTCATCATGGTTTTGAAGGATGCTTCGCTGGTTTCTTTGATTGCTTTGGAAGACATCACAAAGGTAACCAGAAGTATCGCTTCTTCTTCAGGAAACGAGCTTGTTTATGTTCCGGCGATGATTTTGTACTTGATTATCACCGCTGTGTTCTCGGTTGTCTTTAATAGAACAGAAAAGAAATTTAGCGTCTACGAATAATTCGAATCGAAAATCCATCCATGGATTTTCGAGTTCGTACGAGAATTTTCATTCTGAAAATTCTCTCTTTGCTTTTACCCCGCATCCTTGCGGGGAATGCTTGTGAGAAGGAATTTATAATGAGTATTATTAAGACTGAAAATATCGATGTTTCTTTTGGCGACCTTCATGTTCTCAAAGGCGTTTCGCTTGAAGTTCAGCCGAAGGAAGTTGTTTGTATTATCGGACCTTCGGGAGCCGGAAAATCTACTTTCCTGCGCACATTGAACGGCCTTGAAAAGTTTTCTGGCGGAAAGATTTTCGTTGATGACAATCTTTTGGACGAGTATGACAGCGGAAATCATGTTTTCAAGATGCCGAAGAAAGAGCGGGCACAAGTCCTTCTTGAAATGGGAATGGTTTTCCAGAGATTCAATCTCTTTCCGCACAAGACTGTTCTGCAGAATGTAATGATTGCGCCTGTTCATGTAAAAAAAGTGTCTAAAGCTGAGGCTAAGGCCCGTGCGATGGAGCTTCTTGCCCGCGTAGGATTGGCCGACAAAGCCGACGAATATCCGAGCCGTCTTTCGGGCGGTCAGCAGCAGCGAGTTGCGATTGCACGCGCCCTTGCAATGGAGCCAAAAATCATGCTTTTCGACGAGCCGACCAGTGCCCTTGACCCGGAGCTTGTAGGTGAAGTTCTGAGCGTAATGCAGGAGCTTGCAAAAGAAGGCATGACGATGATTGTAGTGACTCACGAAATGGGCTTTGCACGCGAAGTCGCAAACCGAGTCCTCTTCATGGAAAGCGGAAAAATTGTCGAAGAAGGAAGCCCAGAGCAGATTTTCGGCAGTCCAAAAAGCGAACGCTTGCAGCAATTCCTTAAGAGCGTTCTTTGAAGTCAAAATACTTCCGTGTATTTTGACTTCAAACGAGAAAATTCTGTTCACCTTAAGGCAAACAGAATTTTCTCTCTTTGCTTATTTCCCGCATCCTTGCGGGGCTTTTTTTCAAAAAATAATATTAAAAAGTCGGTAGAGATACCGGCTTTTTTTGTCGATAATATAGAGAAAATCTTATATAATTTAAGTAGGACTTTGAATTGAACGCAGAACGCAAGACATTGGACTATGGGGATTTTGTTCCCGCAAAAAAGAAAAAGACTTCTCTAAAAATCGATGAAGCTCAGGGCAGTTTTGTCCGTGTGAATCCTAATGTCTCGAAGGTTCAGAAAGCTCCTGCCGATTCTGAGCCGAAAAAGCCTGTCGCGCCTGCTTCGGCAACAGTTCTGCCTGAAAAATCTCCTGCGCCGGCAGTTGAGCCGAGTGTGGCGACCGATGATTTTGCTTCCATTTTAGAGGAAATTGATTCTATTGGCGAGGCTTCTGAGAGCGGAGGATTTATCCTTGAAGAGCCGGCTGAGTCAATTCCAAAGCGAGCTGATGAAATCAAAAAATTCCTTGAAGATGACAAGCGTTCTTTGCGGCTTGAAAAAAATGCCATCCGCCTGATTAAAAAATATGAGCAAATGGAAGAGCTTGAGAATGAGCGGAATTTTAGGGTAAAGCGGCCGATTGGCATAAAACTGGTCGTGATTATATCGTTCCTGCTTGTTCTTGCTGTCGGAGGCGTAACTTATGCCGTATCTTACTTTGTTACTCAGGACACCCGCTCAAATGCCGAGGAAAACAATCTTGCGATTAACAGTCGTACTGCGAGCGACACAGAAAATCGAATCAACTCGGCAGTTTCAAGCGTGACTATGTTCCTTGATTTGATGTCAACGACGGGCAAAGACGATTCCGGGGCAAAGGAAATTGAAAAGCTCTTCTTTGACCGCAACAAAGATATTGTCGCAATTTATTATGTCCGGGCTGATGACGCTATTTTGTTCACCAGCGACACATTTATTGTTTCGCACGAAATTGAAAATGAATCTGTCCTGGCTTACATGCAGCAGGAAAGTGAAAGCGGAGAAAAGGCAAAGAACGGCACTTTCGAGATTCTTAACGCAACTCCGTTCTTCAATGTTCCGCTGATTTCTTTGTTCTGCCCGGTTTCTTCTTCTTCGGGCGAGGGCTATGTCGCGTTCCTTTACTCAACTGCCGAAATCGGTGAAAGTTTTGCATCGGGAAGCATAAACCAGTCTTTCTTCGTGAACAATGACGGAATTGCACTTGTTCACAGCGATTTGGAAAAGATGAATTCCGCTGCTGACTTAAGTTCCCTCAAAATCATCGAGGAAATGCTTTCAAGCCCGGTCGGTAATGGTCAGATTCCATACACAGATGAAAATGGTGACGAATATATCGGCGCGTTCCGAAAATTGGGAATCGGGAACGGCGGTGTCATCACTATCGCAAAAACTTCGGTCATCCTTGAAGGCGTAAGGCGGATTACTTACCGAAATATCTGCATTATGTTCGCGGTCGTGGCAATCGCAATCCTCGTAATTTACTTCTTCGCAAAATCTTTGAGCAAGCCGTTGCAGGTTCTCACCGAGGTCGTTAATGAGGTCAACAAGGGCAATTTCAACACGGAGCTTTTTGACGAACTCAAGCTCAAGCGCAAGGACGAAATTGGTGTATTGGAACGAAGCACTAAAAACGAGCGCGAAATTTTGAACATGGTTTCGCGCCTCACGAACAAGGGCGTTACAAAGGCCGTAATCACCAAAAAAATTGACTTTGATCCGCATCTTAAGGACATCACGATTTTTTTCAGCGACATCCGTGGATTTACGGCAATTTCGGACGGCTTCAAAAAACGCTTCGGCGAGCACAGTGCGGCTGAAATCATCGGGTTCTTGAACGACTACATGAGCCGCATGGTAACTTGTATCAACAAGACTGGCGGCATCGTCGATAAATTCGAGGGCGATGCGATTATGGCGGTCTGGGGCGTTTTGAGGAATGAGAGCCTTGACTGGGAAAAATTGAATGAAACTTCGGTCACGCGAATCCTGAACGAGGAAGCTCATGCTGAATATGTAAAGGCTGATGCCCTGAGCGCAGTCACATGCTGTATCGCAATGCGATATTCTCTCATGAAATACAACAAGGATGCCGCGGCTTTCACGGAAGCGCACAAAAATGAGCCTCGTGCAAAATACAAGCCTCACATCAGGATTGGTGCGGGCTTAAATTCTGGTCGTGCTACGGTCGGATTCATGGGAAGTTTCGACAAAATGGAATTCACTTCAATTGGTGACTCCGTGAACTTTGCGAGCCGTGCTGAGGCAAGTAACAAGCCTTGTGGAACGGACATCCTCATCACGCAGGACACTTATGATATTCTCAAAAAAGATTATATCCGCTGTGAGGAAAACAATTTCATCATCAAGCCGGCGAATATTTACAATGAGATTATCGTCGAAAAAATTCCTGTTGAATTTGAAGTCAAAGGAAAAGGAAAGCAGCATTTTTACGGCGTAGTCAATATGCCGAATTTTGATATTGCAAAATTCTTCTCAACGGAAAAAGAAGAATATGAAGTTGACCATGATTGCGAAAGAGCAGTTGGACCTGCAGGCCCTAAGACTTTAAAAGAAGTCCGGGATTTGCTCGGAATCGAAACGCCTGATTTTGAAAAGGTAAATCTGGATGCGGAAGAGAACAAAATTCAAGTCGCTGCTCCGTGATTTCCTCGTGATTTTGTTCTGCCTGTCCGTGGCCGCTTTTTTTGCGTGGCTTTTCTGGCAGGATTTGAACGCATTCACTGTTCGTGGCGACAAAACTGAAGTTGGAACAATCTCTTTTAAGCACAATGTGGCTCAGCGAAAATTTGATGACCGCGTTGTGTGGGAACGCATTACCAGCGGAACAAAACTTTATTACGGCGATACAATCCGCACGGCTGATTTGGCGCAGGCTGTCCTTACTCTCAATGACGGAACTGTAATCGATCTTGGCGAAAACACGATGATTCAGGTCGGGGCTAATGCTGGCGGCGGAGTTCAGATTTCGATTAACGGCGGAGACATTCAGATTGATTCGACAACGGCACTTTCCAGCGTTCAGCTCAAACTTGATGACGGCTCGGTCGTAAATGTCGATGCCGGAAGTTCCCTTGCCGCAAAATCTGATTCTGAGAGCGGTGTCCATAATGTTGAAGTTATGGCTGGTTCTGCCCAGATTACGACGGAAAGCGGCCAGATTGCACAAATTGCTGACGGTGAATCAGTCAATGTCGAGAAGGGCAAGGAAATTCAGAAAAATGCCGTGACCGTGATTTATCCGCCAAAAGACCTCAAAATCCTGAATACTTCCGATTCATACATTCCGGTTCGCTTTGAATGGAAAACGAGTGAAACTGGGCCTGTTACTTTGCAGACTTCTTTTACTCGTGATTTCAAAAAAATCGCCACAAGCCGGGAATTTACCAATTCTTCCGTAGCCGAAATGAGGCTTGAAAGCGGAGTGATTTTCTGGCGGCTTTTTACTGAGGGAGAAAAATCTTCCGCCATTGTCGGTCGGCTCAGCATTGAGAATTTGAAGGCGATTTCAGGCATTTCTCCTGCAAGTGAAAGTCAGTTCAAGTACCGTTCTTCTTTCCCGAAAGTCGCATTCAGATGGACGGGCAACGATTATGCGGAACGATACAGGCTTTTGATTTCCTCAACGCCGGACATGCGTACTGTCGTCACTGATTCAGAAATCAGTGGAAATTTTGTGACTATCGACACGCTTGAAGAGGGCAATTACTGGTGGCAGGTCACGCCTTACTATTCATTGAACAGCCTCGGCTATGCGGGCGGAAGTGAAGTTTATCCGTTCAGAGTTGTCCGAAGCCAGGAAATTCGGCCGCCGGAGCTTTCCGTTCCTGCCGATAACGCCCAGATTATCTACAAGGAAAAAATTCCTGGAAATTTCATCTGGAAGAGCGAGCTTAAGGATGCTCAGTACGAGATTTCGATTGCGCGGGATCATGATTTTACGAATGTTGTTTATTCAGCGGTTACAGACGGCACCCGGTACACAAAAGAATTCTCTGCCACGGAACTGCATGACGGAACTTATTATTGGAAAGTCTTGCGAAAATCTTCTGATGCCGATGACAAAACTCCAGAGTCAGAAATCCGCTCGTTCCGTATAGCGCGTTATGTTCCTGAAGACAACAAATTGCTTTATCCGCCGGACAATTTTTCTGTTGAGGGCACGAAAATCCTCGGCACGGCTTTCATGTGGAAACTTTCGGAAGAATATGAAAAATCTTCTGTTCCGTCCGTGATTCAGATTGCGACAACTCCGAATTTCTCTACGATTCAGGTTGAGCGTGCAACATCTTCTTCGGTTCTCGACAGCATAAACCTTCCTTCGGGCAATTACTGGTGGCGGGTCGGCGTGCGCGATGAAAGCGGTTCTGTCAAAGACTTTACTCAGAGCCGGATGCTCACTGTTCTTTCAGAGCTTGACCCGCCTGTTATTGTGGCTCCTGCCCAGAATCAGGAAGTCATGGTGTACAATTACGCGCCTGTCACAGTTTCATGGAACCCGAATCCCGATGCTGAATATTATTCAGTGCGAATCTGCAATCCTGACGGTGAAGTCGTAAAGCGGCAGAATGAAGTCCGAGACACTTCGGCAAATTTCGTGCTTGAAGAAGGAAGCTATGTCTGCTTCGTTCAGGCAGTTGCCGGCTCATCAAGAATTTCCGTTGCGAGCGAGAGAATTTTCTCAGTCCGCTCTCCTTCGATGATTCTTGCGCAGAGTCCGAGCGATGGAATGAGGATTGCGGGGCTTACGGCATTGAGAAATCCGGTGATTTTCACATGGCTTCCAGGAAAAGACAAAGTTTCTTCTTATAAATTCATTCTCTCAAAATTGCAGAAAGACGGCTCGTATAAAGTCGTTGATTCAGTTGATACGACAAAAACAAATCTTTCGCTAAACCGGCTCACATCGGGCACATATTCATGGAAAATTTCTGCAAGCACGGCAGGCGGAATTCCTGTTGATTCAAAAACTCTCAGGTTCACGATTGACGGAACTCCAGATTTGCAGCCGCCAGTTCTTGTAAGCCCGGCAAGAAATTTCGTGATGGACGGTGAATGGCTCAAAAAACACAGAAATATCGAATTCGCTTGGAACGAAGTTGTTGGCGCGACAGCATACACTTTCGTGCTTTACAAACTGGATTCGGTTGGCAAAAGAAAGCTCGTTTACACCGAAAAGAACACAAAGGCATCGACCGTGCGGATTAAGGATTTGTCGATTCTCGATGTCGGAACTTTTGAATGGACTGTAACGCCATATTCTTACGCAAAGGACGGCTATCTTGAGCAGAAAGGAAACGCAAGTTCCAGCACTTTCAAGATAGATTTTGCTTCGCCGACGAAAGTTGAGGCCGTAAAGCCGGGGATGATGTATGGAAACTAAAAGAATCGCATCATTCCTGAAATTTGCAATAATTCTCCTGCTTTTGGCCGTGCCTGTTTTCGCGGACGAAATTTCTTTCCCGCAGAAACTTGAATGGAAAAGCAATGCGAATGCCCTTGAATACAAAGTCGAGGTTCAGAATATCGCGACTGGAAAGACTCAGGTGCTGACGACGGACAAAACTTCCACGGAAATCTCACTCATGCCTGGAAAATACCGTTATCGAATTTCAGCTTATGATTTTTTGGGCAAGGAAGCGAGCGTTTCATCATGGACGAATTTTGAAGTCTTTAAGGCAAACAAACCTAAAATCAAGGATGTCGAGCCGAGCGTAAAAGTTCAGAAAGAAACAGGCTCGGTCGGAATCGATGTGAATATTTCTGACATCAACAAGGACACGAAATTTGAGCTTGTGAATGAATCGCTTGAAGGTGCCATTTCAATAGAAGAAAAATCTCTTATGGGAACCAGCTCCTCTGAAACTGAGAAAATCACTCATCTTGATTTTAAGAATGTTCCTCCAGGAAAATGGCGGCTCCGTGTCACAAATGCCAGCGGACTTTCTTCTCTTTCCGAAGTAATTGAGATTGAGGGTGAGAAAAAATATTCTGAGGAAGAAGTCGAGAAAATCAAAAAAGAGGCCGAAGATGCCGTGCGCAGCGAAATGCAGGCTCAGGTTGAAGAATACAAAAAAAATGCCGAAGCAGAAAAACTTGCCGCAGAGAAAGCAAAGGCTGAGGAAGAAAAACGGCTCGCCGAGGAAGAGAGACTTCGTATTGAAGAAGAAAAACGCCGTGCCGAAGAAGATGAGCGGCTCGCAAAGGAACTTCTGGAGCGGCAGAAACGGGAGGCAAAAGAAGCCGAGAAAAAGGCAAAAAAAGAATGGAAGGCGGCTCACCCTTACAAATGGAAGAATGTGATTGTTGAGGGCGGGCTTGCTTACTCGATGAATATTCTCGGCGACACAATCAAGGATTATTACGAGGAAAAAAATGTCATCGCACTCAATGCCAGGGTGAAATTCCTTCCTGTAAAAATCCAGAACGAGCAGATTGGTGCTGAAATCGGATTCTTGCGTCAGGAATTCAAAAAAGATAACAGCTATCTGACTGCAAAACTTGAATCTAATATTATTGATGCTAAAATAGTATGTCAG
The DNA here is from genome assembly GCF_017430385.1 of Treponema sp. Classification (GTDB taxonomy): domain Bacteria; phylum Spirochaetota; class Spirochaetia; order Treponematales; family Treponemataceae; genus Treponema_D. The sequence goes on along the minus strand of NZ_JAFRNB010000041.1, from coordinate 8,598 downwards.
CATAGAGTTATGGAAAATGTGTTTGTTGCTGGCAAACTCGGTGGCGGCGTTGATATGGTCACAAAATCCATAGACTATTCAGCTTCTGCCCCGAACAGGCTTCCCCCGGATAAAAAGAATTACTTTTATCCTGCTACCGTTGCCGGAGCTTCCGTGTTCTTTACACCGTGGAAGTTTGTTGTTGCTGAAATCGGTGCTGATTTCACTTATGTGCTTGCAGGCTCTTCACCGCTGGGATTTGTCTCGCCTTACGCCTGCATTGGATTCAGATTTTAAGGAGTTGCGATGAGAAGACTGACCTGTTCGATTCTTTCTGTATTCTCGATGATTCTCCTTGGGCTTTTCTGTTTCCTTTTTGCTTCTTGTGGGGATGAGCTGACTGATGATTTGCAGGCAGATTTTTCGACATCTTACATTTTCTTCTCGTACAGCCCGGAACTTACGGAATCTCCTGACCCGGTAACAATTTCTTATCCAATCGGCACAAGGGTTCCTTTTTCGTCGCTTCCATCGGCCACAACTCCGGCATTTTTTGCGCTCAAACCTGGATATAAAATCGACTTCTGGCTTTATTATAAAAATCCTGTTACAGGCTCCAAGGATTTGCCGTCAAACATCACATGCAGGAAAATGACCGCGGGCGACGGAACTGAATTTGATGCCATAGACAGCTTTACGGTTGCATCGGCTCCGGCAAGTTTTGTAGTTCATGAATGGCTTCCTGTGACTTATTATGTTGTCCTCGATGGAAATGGCGGCACCTACACTGATGCAGAAGGAAAAGTCATTTCACAGGAAAAAACGGCATTTTCTTACGATACGAGTGCGGCTCTTCCGACAAATAAATTCGTGCGCAACGGCTATGTCCACAACGGCTGGGCAAGAACATCAAGCGCAGTTCCTAACACTCCTGAGTTCAAGGATTCAGATGTCGTCCTAAATCTTTCAAATGTCGAAGGAAGCGTGATAAATCTTTTTGCATGTTGGCTCAAAGAAAAAATCAACATCAGTTTTGAGGCAAACGGCGGAAGCGGAACAATGGCGACTTTGGAACAGGTTTCTGTCGGCGATGTTCTTCCTGCATGTACATTTACGGCTCCTGTCGGGCATTATTTTGGCAGCTGGACTTTCACAAAATCTGATGGCTCTATCGTAAATTCATATCCAGACGGAGCAACGCTCACTGAGGCAAATTATCCGAACGAGAATGCGACTTTCGTAGCTCAGTGGCTTTTGATTCCTTATACGGTAACATTTGATTCTCAGGGCGGAAGTATCGTTCCGAGCCAGACTGTCGGCTGGAGCACTTGCGCGACATCACAAGTTGCAACAAAAACTGGCTACGATTTTGGCGGCTGGTACACGGATTCTGCATGTACTTCTGCTTATGATTTCACAACTCCAGTCACGGCGGACATCACGCTTTATGCCAAGTGGAATATCCAGAGCCGCACGGTCAATTATGACTTGGACGGCGGAACAGGCACGGTTCCTGCAAGCGAAACAATTGATTTCAGCTCATGGCCATACACACCGGCTCACACCGCGACAAAAACTGGCTATATTTTCGACGGATGGACAGCTTCAGAATCAGAATGGAGCACAGAGCCGGTCACATTTACGGCAAAATGGAAGCCAAAAGGAAGCATAATCGGAACAATTCCTGCTGGAATCGGAGTGACATACACTGCAACTGGAATGACATTCACCGTAACAAGCGGAAATCCTCCGTATCAATGGATTATTGATGAGGCTTTTGCTTCTGGCGGAACAGATACTTTATCTATTTCATATACGGATTATTCAAGCGGAACTCATCTGGTCTTTGTCTGCGGCAGTCCGGGAGCGGATGGAATCTTTACAGCCGCGTTCCAGTTTGAGGTTCAGTAATCCATAAAACTTATTTTAAGAATATTTGAAAAACTAAAATCTTGTGTTACAATAAAATGAGGTGTTTTCTATAAAGTACACGCCATTTTCTAAACGGATTGGAGCGATTTTCTCAAAAGCAGCCGCAGTTTCTTCTTTGAAACGAAAAATTTTCGCGGCCGTGGCGGTGTTTGTGTGTGTGGCTGGAGTGTGGGGCGGAAATGTTCAGTATCTTGATTTCAGATGGACAAGTAGTGAAAGCGGCTCATGGACAAATAGTGAAAACTGGGAATATAAAAATATTTCAGACTGGAAGAACGTTGGAAGTGGGGATTATCCTGGCGCGTCTGGAAGCGGATCAGACCGAAGTGTTTTTTTGAATACTGACAGAAATCAAGCTGAAATAACTATAACCCTTGATTCTGATATAACAATAAAGAACCTGAATATTGAACCTTCAGGTTCTTCATCCACAATCGTAATAAATTTAAATGGTCATACGCTTACTGTAAATGGAACTTTATTTATTGGAAACAGTGAGGGCACTGAATATCCTGTAAATTTTATAATCACTGGTGGTGGAACCCTTTCTTGTGATTCCATTAATCTTGCAAGTTCATCATCCTCTTCTACAGTCAATATTTCTGATGGGGATACAATGGATACAACGCTCACTGTCGAAAACAGCATAAATAACAATGCTACAGACCAATCAAAGGCCGGATTGTCTCTTACTGGCGACGGAATTTTCAATTATAACGGTGGTTCAGTAGTTGGCGATTTTATGACTGTTGATTCTTCTGATTTACAAACTTCCGGGGCTATATATACGGCGACAAATGAATTTAAATGGAACTTAGCTTCTGACGGCTCGACGGTCGGTGAATGGAATGATCCGGCTAATTGGCTGCAAAAAAAGACAAATGGCCCGATGACAAGTTATTCAGCCGCTACCAGGTACCCCGGCTCAAAAGACGGCGACACGGCCGTGTTTGCGGCTTCTACTGATAAATATGCAGTGAAGGGGTTTACAGTAGCAGACACGTCTTATAGCATTAATATAAAAAATACGGCTGGTTCAAATAGAATTTCTCTGTATTCAGATTCGGCATCTTATATAATTCCTTCTGAGGTTCATTGTTATGGACCGGTGCTTTTCTGGGAAGTCCCAAAGGTAAAAAATCTTATAGTTGAGACTGCAGGAACTCAATTAGGAAATGCTATTAAAATTTCAGAAAAACTCACGATTGAGGCTGGTGCAAGCGTATGGCATTCTGGCGGAACCGTAGAGATAAAAGATTTTGATAATAAAGGCTCTTATTTAGGAGCATCGGGAAATATTATTTTTACGGGTGAGGTTTCTAATACAGGAGACCTGGATTTTAAAGATGAAACCGTCACCTTCAATGGCGGTTACTCCGGCTCTGGTACAACAAGTCTTTCTTCCGGCTCAATCACTTTCGGAACAGGCACGACAAACACGGTCGAAAATCTCACTGTCAGCGGGGCTGGCACAATAAAAAGTCTTTCTGAAAACGCGGTTGAGCTTGTTAATGTTACTCTTCCGACCGCAAGCGGAATAAATGTCACTTTTACCGGAAATTTCAAATCAACTGGCTCTTTTACGGCTTCTGCTGACAAAACATTTTTTGTGAATGGAAATGTAGATTTTTCGGGTTGCCCTAGCTTTACTCCGACTACGAATGGCGCATTTTTGTTCTATAACACTGGCTCTTCTGTAAAAACACTTAAAACAATGTCTGACATGCCATTCAGGAATTTCTTTTTCGGCGGAAATGTTGAAATCGTTTTGAATGGAACTGTAACTGTCTCTGCTAAATGCCAGATGTTAACCGAGGATTCTGCTTATAATCAGAGCAACAATTTTACGGCAAAACTTAGTGGTGGAGAGCTTAAGGCGGATGGTGACGCCGGTTCTGTTGTAATACAAAACATGGGAGCTTCTTTAGGAACTCTTGAACTTGCTCCTAGTGCAAAAATCACCTGTGCAGATACTTTTTATCAAGAGACTGGAACTAAACTGATTATCGATGCAAAGGATTCCAATATCGGCACAGATACTGTTTTGACGGCAAAAAGTTATATAGGTGTGGAAAATTCTTCAATAGAAAATGCTGGCGTAATAGAGTTGACAGGTGGCTCATCTTCCTTTAAGTTTGGCTCGTACACCGGCTCCGGGGATAATTCGGTCAAGATTTACGGCGGTTCGATAGAGTGCCTTGCCCCGGCGAATAGTGGACCAATCGGAACGCTTCTGCTTCTTCCTGTCTCTGATTCAAGTGAGAGTTTGACAACCATTTCTTCAAGTGATGATTTCAAGGTTGCAAAACTTGTTATAGGTGACAATGCAACTCTAAAGGCTCTTGTGAATCTTTCTGTTTCGGAACAGTGGCAAAATAACAATACGACTTCAAGCTCTGTTTTTGATGCGAACGGAAAGACTGTTACTTTTGAATCTGAATCTGGCGGAAATACGATAAAAATTATTGGAAATACGACTTTTGGCAAGGTGGTTTTCAAAAGCAAAACAGAATTTTCAGATTCCTGTACATTTTCAGATTTTGTCTGCGAGACCGGCGGAATTACGCTTGATTTCGGTACCTTACAAAAAAATCAGACTGTCACCGGTAATCTCACTCTTTCAGGAGCGAGCGGAAATCCTCTGAAACTTGACGGCAGCGGCAAAATTGTAGTGCAAGGCGGTAACAGCAGTTTTGAAGGAAAATACCTTTCGGTTGGAAGCAGCGTTCTGATTTCACAGACGAGTGGTACTCCAGTGGCACGGACTTTTGAAGCCAAAAAAAGTTATGCGGCTGTTGCTACCGATTATGACGCTGTATGCAATAACGGATGGAAACTCCTCGGCTCAGGAATTTATGAATGGACAGGCTCTGTTTCGACAGATTGGGAAACTGTCGGCAACTGGAAAGTTTTGAACGAGGATAATTCTTATACATCTCCGCCACCGGATTATCCTCGTTATGACACGGACTGCGTAACTATTGATGTGGCTTCAACTGAAAATCAGCCTGAGCTTGGAAGCAATGTTCAAATCGCAAAGATTACGATTGGCGAGAACAGTTCCCTAAGTCTTTCGGGGCATAATTTTACAATAAAAGGCTTGGACGGTGAGCCAGAAGCCTTTAAAAATGAAGGAACAATCATTCTCAACGGTCAGGAAACGGTCGAACTTCTTTCTGCTACGGAAGATTCATCACTTTCGGATAAGGTGAATGAAAGCGGAACCTGGCATTATGACGCGAGCGGCGGAACTGTCAAAAAAATTCCAAATCTTCCATATAACAAGCTCATAATCAGCGGAAGCAGCATCAGTATTGAGGCTGGCTATACAGTTACGGCGGCAAATGGAATCACTTTGGGAACTGGTGCATCGGGCGAAACTACATCGATTATGGGTAATGTTCGTTTGGGAAGTCCTGTCACGCTTAAAAATGATGTCTCGCTTGGCGGCGGTCCTTCATCTGATTATACGATTTCACTTCAAGACACGGTGAACGGAGACGCGGCACTTTCAATCCGGGGAAATTATCTATTTTTCGGAAAAGACATCGGAACGGAAACGCCATTAAAATCAATCGTCTGCAACATGGGCGCAAATTCTGACAGCGGCGAGTTCAATTATTCTCTTTCGGTTGATGGAGTTACTGTAAAAACAAGCGGAGACCAGACTTACAATGGATATGTGCATCTTAGGGGCACGGACGGAGCTTTAACTCCATCTTCTACAACTTCGTTCATATCTGAAAGAGGCAACATCCTTTTTGCTGATAAAATCGTGAATGACAGCAGAACTGGAGCGGCCAAGCACAGTCTTTATGCCGAGGCCAAAAACGGAACCGTCACTTTTGCAAAATCTGTCGGAGAACGGGTGTCTAATACTCTCGCATCACTTTCCGTTGATGCAAAGGAAATCAACATCCAAAGCAGTGTAAAAACGAACGGCACTCAGAATTACAAATGCCTTTCCGGTAATGCTCAAATCAACGGCACGGAAACTACATCAACCTTCACAAGTTTTTCGGACAACAAAATCATTTTTGAGCCGGGCGTTACAATTGATTCGGCAAAGACTTTTACGCTCGGAAGCAATCTTCAAATCACAGGAAACATCGAAAACAACGGAATTATACAAAACAAGGCCACTGGTTCATCCGTAACTTATTCCCTGTCGCTTGCAGGAACTGCAGAAAATCTTTCTGAAATCACAGGAACTGGTCAGTTTGTCGTAACGCCAGTGACTAATTTTACCGGCGAATACCTCAAAATCGGAAGTGCTGTTAAAATCTGCGAGACGGCCGATTCAGTTGTAAATGGGGCATTCGATTTGAGAAAGTCAGACGGAACATGCACGAGCGTACCAAGTGCCGGGACTACGGATGATGATTATGCAGTACTTTTCAAAAAAGGCTGGAAACTCAAAAATCTTTCTTTTGTATGGATAGGCGTAAATCCTCCTTCATGGTTTGACTCAGCGAACTGGAATTTGGGAGATGTTCCAGGAATTTCAAGTAATGAGGATGTCGATGTTATTATCCCAGATGACAGCCATGCTTTGGGTTTTTGGCCTGTTGTCTCAACTTCAGATTTGGCTAACAATGCACTTTATACAGGTGCTACAGAGATAAAAATTCACGCTCTTAATGTTGGTTCTGTGGCTGATTCAAACGCTCGGCTTACCATTGAAGACGATGGAACTGGTACTGGAGAATTACTGAATGTCACAACGACTCTCGTAAATTACGGTACAATTGAATATAAGGGCGATTACAGAATTTATAGTGGCACCAAAAATAATCCTATAAATGATATTGCTCATAATGGATGGATTGAATATTCCGGCGGAAGTACAACAAATTCTCAGGTTGTCACGAAATTTCCTGGCACTGGCGATGATTACGCGAATCTTATGATTACGGGGCTTAATACTGAAACGCAGGCAGAAATTTCTGTCGCAGGAGATGTTCGTGTATGGCGAAAAAATGACACTGATGAATCTGTCGTAAATTATAATGATTTTGCCTCACTTCAAATAAAAAAGGATTTGATTCTTAAGGGCGGTTTCAATCTGGATAAAAACTGCAAAACTCAAGCTGAAACCAATACAAATATTATTTTTGCAGGCAATAATAAGTCTTTCGTAATAAGCTCTCCAAGCGAAACAAGAAAAGCTGGAAGGGCAGAGTTCTGGAATCTTAAAATCAACAGCGGATGCAATGTTCAAACATCAGGTTCTTATGTTCTCAACGGAAGTATTCTTAATGAAAACACAGACGGTAGTGGTTTTGAAGCTGTTATTGGTACGCTAACTTTTCAAGGCTCAAATGTGACAGTAGAAGGAATAAACACTTTTGATTCTGCTGTGTTCTCAAAAGCCAATGCCCAGATTGAAATTACTAATGCAAATACATTTAATAATCTCATATTCAAAGGTAAGGGCAGTACCGTAAAATTCGCTGCTGACAAGACTCAGAAAATCCTTGCACCTGCGTTAGCACAGGCCGTATTAGATGGAACTTCACAGTCACTTACGGATTCCTTTATTGTTATTGGGGATGCCACTTCAAAAATTTCCCTCACCACAAATGCACCTTCTCCTTCTTCTACAGACACTTCAACATGGTGGACAATCGATGTTCCTGCCGATAAAGTTGATGTTTCAAACGCATTGATTTCTTATTCTGTTTCCATGAATGACATCAGCGAAAGAATTGAGGATGCCACAAAAGTTAATGCCGAGCCTGATACGGCCATATTTACCACGACAAACTGGTTTAAACGATTGTTCTATTGGCGCGGTGGCGGTGACAGCGGTGTAACTTATACAAACTCTTGGGCGGATTCACAAAACTGGAAATTCAAAAGCGGTACTACATATTATCCGGCTACTGTTCCTAATGACGGTTCTGTTTCTGGAATGGAACTTGCGCAAATCGTAATTGATACGGTGTCAGGCGGAAAAAATCTCGTGCTTGAAAACGATATTTCGGTTAAATCAATCACGATAAACAATGGGAAAACTCTTGATTTTGCAAGCTGGTCTGTTACGGCAAATGATTCTGATGATACAACGAATGATTTCATAGCCGAAAATAATTCGACACTGCGTTTTGCAGGAAGCGGTTCTGAAGCGGCTGCTGCCACACAAAGCACAATCACCGGAAAATGCTCATTCGGAACGGGCGTGACTTTTGAATACTACGGCGGAGGAAAAGTTCTTGCTGTGGACGGAGACGTTTCAATTCCTGCCCGGCAAATCCTGAAAATCACGAATGGGACAGACGGAACGCGAACTCATCTGCAGCTTGGCTCCCAGAGCATTCAAATTGACGCTGCAACGAATCCTGCTTTCAATCAGGGAATTATCGAAGTGAACGGAAGCGGAGTACTTTCTTTTGAATCAGCCACATTCTCCATGACGAGCGGACTTGTGATTTACTCAGATTTTTCAAGTGCAATTCCTGCTGGTGGCTTCTGGAATTTTGCGGCTTTCGGCGACAAATATTCCGCTGTTGATTCAGACTGGCATAATTCAGCTAATACGCGTTTTGCTTATCCTGATTTTGATTATCCTTCCCCTAATGGAAAAGCTGGCATCCTTTCCGGTACTCTCACCGTCGGGAACAATTTCTATGTGAACGGAGTTGATCTTTCTTCGCTCACTCTTTCTCTTCCTTCAAAAGTCGATGC
>NZ_JAFRNB010000040.1 GCF_017430385.1 Treponema sp. | reverse complement strand
GTAGATGTTACAGATTGTTTCACCGTCTGTGTCGGGAATTGAAGCAAAATGATTTTCATCAAGAATATAAGTTGGAGTGTTGTAACCGTCTTGAAAGAGAGTATTGTCCTTGTATGAGAAATTACCTTCAAAACCAGAATCGGTTGCGTAGCGATTTCCATTAAAAGTTATTACATCATTTTTTGTATATTTTGATGTAGAAAAATCTGTCCAAATCCCCTCAAAATAACTTTCCATACTTTGCTCAAAGCTTTCAGCAATATCTCCATAAAGAGATTCCCAATTGGTGTATGTTTTTCCTTCAATGATAAGTATATCTTCCATATCTTGCATATCAATTATTTCTTCCTGAGAAGTTTCTTCTTCCCAGCCGAAATTATATGTTGCAATGAGTTTTACATAATAAGTGTCATTGTCTTTTCGCAAGGCAAATCGCTTTGAAAGCACAATATTATCAGAAATATCCATTAAAACAAATTCATTGTTGTCATAGAAAATAATAATCTGAGCTGTGTCTTCACTCTCATTGTATGCACAATAAGTTCCAGAAAATTCTTTTTTCTCTTGAGTAGTTGCAATAGAATTGATAAGAGATTTTTTTTTGCAACTGATTGATAAAAGAATTGCTAAAATCGATAACAAAGTAAAAATAATTTTTTTCATGATTTACCCTTTAGAATTGTAAACTACTTGCAAGACTTGAAACGAGTCCTTGTGAAGAATTTGATTCTGTTTGTTGCGGGCCTTTTGATTTGTCATCATGAACTGTTCCTGTAATTGTTGGTGCCATTAAGATTTTTCCAGTTCCGCAATAGACATTTACAAATCCTTCTCCGCTTAGACCAGAACCTATCAAAGAATTTGCGGCTTTTTCGACTGTAAAATTGAGTGATGATGACCATGCAATCGCCATATTTCCGTCAATTTTTACCACACTATTATCAAGATTGAATTCGATAAGTTCTTCACGAGGAACAGGAGATTCAAGAACACAGTATCCGTTTCCTGAAAGACATAAATTAAAAAGACCTTCTCCACCAAGCAATGCAGAAGAAAGGTTTGTTCTTCGAGAAATTGACTCTTGAATTCGAGCGTCACAGGCAAGAAAAAGTCCGTCATCAAGAACTATCCCGCTTCCCCAGTCTGCGACATTCTCAACAAGTAAATGCCTGAAAGTAGGTTCAAGCATTACATAACCATTACCAGAATACAAGGGTTTTACAGCAGATTCTCCAGTAATTGCCCCTTTTACAACTTTTCCAAGAAATGAACCGACAGACTTTACATCAGATTGCATTTGAACATTTCCACTCATCCATTGCATTGCACCCGCTTGAATTTTTACGGCATTTCCTTCGAGTTTGCAAAGAACCTGTCGCTTTCTTACATTCATTTGCTGCATAAAGTACGCAATAGACGATGTTAATGGGGAAACACTCAAATCACTCTGATGTTCATACACTGTAAAACAACCACCGTTTTCTTTTTGAAGTATATTTTCGTTATCAAAAAGATTGTTGATTGTTACAGTTCCATTTAGAACAGGTGCTTTTGAAGATTGAAATTCTGAATCTGATGAGAGATTTGCCCCGCATGAAGGACAAAATTTTGGATTATCAGATATTTCTTTTCCGCATTTTGGACAAAACATAAATACCCCTTAATTTAACTGATACATTCTTTGTGTCAAATTTAAAAAACGCTGCCATTGTTCAGGGCTTATTTCTGAATCATCATAACCATCAATTAATTTTTGAGCTTCGTTAATTTCTTTCATTATTTTTGTATATTCAGAAAGAAATGTAGCCTGATCAATTTTATTATCATTACTTTTCTTTTGTAATTTTTCCATTCGTACTATTGCCGTTTCCATTTTATCAAGCCCCTTATCCATAGGATCTGACGAATTTGCTATAATGAGAGCAAGAACTAAAACCACGCCAGCTACAATAGCGACAAATTTTCCTTTCGATTTAAGAAACTCGGAGACATTAATCGCTTTGATTTGTTGAACAAAATTAGCTGGAGTAGCAATATTTACGACAACATCAGTTTTTGCTCCGCAATTTGTACAAAAAGCAGCATTATTTTCAAGTTCTGTACCACAATTTTCACAAAACATAGATTTTCTCCTTTTTTTTTATTCATACATTGCTGATAAAAGTGAAATTATCATATATTGACTTTGCGGAATACCGTTCAGTTCAAAAGCATTTAATTCAAATGCACCAGTTTCAGAATGCAATAAAAATTGAATCTCCGCATCGACAGGTTTATCATCATAAGTTATGCCACCTTTACAATTAACCAGCATATAACCATGAAGAGAGTTGTCCTCCGGAAGCCCTGCCGACCATTTTGGTTTTGAAAAAAAATTATCTACTGCTTTTCCAATTGTCATAGACGGATAATTATCAAAATAGGATTCCTTAATTGTTTTTATTGCATTTTTTTCTGATGCCGTACTTTTTAGACCACTTCTTTCAGCACAAGAAGAACAATTTCTGACGAGAGCGACTGCAACAAATATGATAAAAATTAATGCTCCAATACTTTTGATATTATCAATTATTTTTTTTGAAGCAGGCATTTTTGAATTTTTCTGTGGAGTTTCTGTTTCAGTTTTTATCGGTTTACCGCATTTTGTGCAGAACTGAACCTCATCACTTAATTCCTCACCACAATTTTCACAAAACATAATTTTCTCCTCGTAGTTTAGGCATTATTGAGTTCAGTTTCAAAATCCGCCCATTTAATCAATTCATCTTTTTTATCGACGCTTAGAGATTTACCGCTTGTTTGAATTGCTTTTTCAAGAACCGGGATAAATTCTTCTGCATTTCCATCCTTTGGGAACCAAACTTTTATTGATTTTTCTGAATTTTCTGCATCCAATGAAATAACATGATATTTTCCAGGATCATTGAGAGAAACTTTTGATGTACCAAATCCAACTTTCACATATCTCAGACGAATTGATTTTACATCAGCAATGCTTAACGATTTCATCGTAAACGGTAAATGGGAATGTGCATTGTAAAAAAAAGTTTGTTGAGATTCATCATATAAAATACTTTGTTTGAAAATTTTTTTTATAAAAATTGCAGCTAAAAAACCAACGAGAGCCAGAAAAAGACCAAAATTTGTATATTGTGCGATATATATTCCTAGTACAAGCAAAGCGATAGGTGCAAAATAGCAAAATGCATAGTACATACCGTTTCCCGCACATTTAAATCCTCGAACAAAAACTTCATTTCCTGTGGTGTTAGAAGTCATAGAAGATGTTGTTTGAAACGCACTACTTCTCACGGCATTTCCACAGTTTGGGCAAAAAGCCGTTCCCTCGGTAAGTTTATTTCCACAATTTTTACAAAACATAGTTTTCTCCTCTTTTTTAATCAATTTCAACTTTAATAATATCAATTTAACTGATATTAAGATTGTATTATCAATTCTATAAGATGTCAAATTTAAATTCATCGTTTTATACTGATAAAAATGACAAATTATCAGCAAGAATTTATATCAAATTTGAAGAAATACCGGAAAGAAAAGAAACTCACGCAGGCACGACTTTCAGAATTATGTGATGTTACCACAAGCACAATCGGTAATATTGAATGTGGAATTGCAAAACCTTCTTTCGATTTGATTATAGATATCGCCACTGTATTAGATGTTCATCCCGCCCTGCTTTTTTCCAGTAATCCGATTCAAGGCAATGTTTTAAAAGAAATAGAACAACACGAACTTCTGCTAGAGATGTACAATAAACTCCAGGGATATTTCGGGAAATAATATAGAAAGACTCACATGAAGTGTGCAGAAAGTCCAAAAAGTTGACGAAACTGCAATAGCAGTGTATAGTAAAAGAAAGCGGGGACGCTTGCAAATGAGCGACCGCCTCCGTAGCAAGTTGTTAAAACCCGTCCGAAAGTTGTCAGCTACAGGGCGGGCTTTTTTTATGCTTCTAACCTATTTTAACAGGAAAGAGAGCAGATCTATAATCAGTGAAATGATTGTAATAACAAGCATTACAATTTCATAAAACGTCATACAGACGGCCTCCTTCATTCATGAGAAATCGGAGGCAAGCCGCCGCAGATGCAAGCATCCCCTACAATATGTATACTATACTAAACAAGCAAAAACGACAAGTATTTTCAGAATATATACGGAAATTTATTTTGCGACAAAAAAAATCACACGGAGCCAGTCCATGTGATTTTCATAAAACTGATGGGCTAGGGATTGTAGGGGCGGCGAAGCCGTTGCGTAGGAAGCAAGGCGACCGAAGCAATGTAGCGGTAGCGGAACCCAGAAAAGCCCGACCGCAAAGCGGTAGCCCCCAAAACTGCTGTCTGCTCACTGCTACTTGCTAACTTCTAACTTATTTCATCTCTTCTGCAGCGGCGTAAATCGCTGAGTAAACCTGGTCGATTTTTGACTCGTCTACCGAGCTGAATGCTACGCGCAAGGTGCTTTCGTCTATTGAGATTGTGCCGATTTGCTTTTCGTGAAGGATTTTGAGGCGCAATTCTTCGGCGTTGCATTCTGTGTGGAAGCTCATGAAGTAGCCTGAGTTGAAAGGCAGGGCTTCCAGGACGCTTGATTTATGTGTGTCAACGAATGCGCGGACTTTTTTGTAGCGGGCGCAGAGCATGTCACGGAAAGCCTTCTTTTCTTCTTCGATTTTTGGCTCGGAGAAGGCCTTCAGGGAAATTGACTGGCTTGGGCTTGAAGAGCAGCTGACTGATGAGCGGATGAGACCCATGAGTTTTTTTTCGAGAGCTAGGTACTGCTCGTCACTGATTCCTTTGCCTGCGAATGTGAGGAAGCCGCAGCGGAATCCCCAGACGAAATCTTCTTTGGTTGGTCCGTCAACTTTTACTGCCAGGACATTTTCGTGCAAATCAGCGAATTCTGCGAAAAGAGACTGAGGATAAATGTCTTCCTCGTAGTTAAGGCCGAAATATGCGTCGTCATCCCAAACGATGATTTTTGTGCCCTTTTCGGCAAGTTCCTTTACGACCTGAACAATCTCTTTTGCCTCGGCGTTCGTTGGTGAGTAGCCGCTTGGATTCTGAGGAAAGTTGAGGAGAACTCGGACTGAGCCTGATTTTGCCTCTTCTTCCATTGCTTTTTTGAATGAATCGATGTCGAATCCACCGTTGTTGTCGTCCGCAGGACGGAACATATTAAATGTGTGAAGCTCTGCCCCACGGCGAGTCTCCACAACGAGAGAATAATTGTCCCAAGAAGGATTTGCGGCCAAAAGCGGATGATTTGTATCCACGAAAAGGTCTGAGAGATATGAAATTCCGGCTGTGAGACCTGGGACTACGACAGGATTTGAAGTAGCCTTTCCAGCAAGACCCGGATTTTTTTTGAGCATAAGCTCTTTCCATTTTTTGCGCAAGTCAGGGTTTCCGGCTGTAGGTGTGTATGCAACAAGTTCGCCGTTGGTAAGCTCTGGTGCGAATTTTTTGACAGACGGAAGAGCGGCTGGTTTGCCCTCAATCATCGTGGTGCCGATTGTTGCGTTTGCGACTTTGCCAAACTGTTTTGCCTCGCCGCCCTGAGAAATAATGCCTCGCGGAAAGAAAATGCGAGTTCCCAAATCTGAAAGAAGTTCCCCTGCGACTGTTCCGCGGAGAGTGTCGTTCAATTCTTGTGCCAATGGATTTAACATGATAAAAATTATTTTATTGATAGAAATATTCAGTGTCAATGAAAATACTGCATATTTATGCATAAAAATGCAAATTTTGTGAATATTTTGCATAAATATGAATAATTCTATGATACTACAACAATTTCATCTTATTTGTTATACTTTTCTCATGAACGAAAACTTTACAGAATACAAGAATCTTGTTGCGACGATAAAATCTGAGGCGGCAAAACGAATTGTCGGTCAGGAGCAGGTCATTGACGGCATTCTTACAGCCCTTGTTTGTGGCGGGCATATTTTGCTTGAAGGAGTGCCCGGGCTTGCAAAAACGCTTGCGGTCAAAACATTTGCTGAGCTTTCGGGGCTTGATTTCAAGCGCATTCAGTTCACTCCTGATTTGCTCCCTGCTGACGTTAGCGGAACTTTGATTTACGAGCAGGGGTCCGGCCGATTCACCGTGCGAAAAGGTCCGGTTTTTACTAATGTCGTGCTTGCAGATGAGATCAACCGCTCGCCTGCAAAAGTTCAGTCGGCCCTTCTTGAAGCAATGGCAGAGCGTCAGGTCACGATTGGCGAAGAAACTCACGCGCTCCCCTCACCTTTCATCGTTCTTGCAACCCAAAACCCAATCGAGCAGGAAGGAACTTACAATCTCCCCGAAGCCGAGCTTGACCGATTCCTGCTCAAAGTTCTCGTTCCGTATCCAACGCCCGCCGAAGAAGTTTCAATCGTAAAAACGGCTGGCAAAGCAAATGAAGTTCCAGTCACAAAGATTCTTTCGGCAGAAAAACTTCGTGAAATGCAGGCTCTTCTGGACAAAGTGAACTGTGACGAAAAACTGATTGAATACATCGTTTCGATTGTTGCGGCAACCCGTCCGGTTTCAGAAAAAAAGGTCGTTTCAAAAATCGCCGTCCGAACGATGCCCAAAAAGGACGACATTTCCAAATATATCTCATTCGGTGCTTCCCCCAGGGCTGGAATCGCACTTTTGCAATGTGCAAAGGCACACGCGCTTTTCTCAGGCCGAGATTTTGTTCTTCCGGACGACATCAAAGAAGCTTCACCGGCAGTTCTTCGCCATCGAATCGTTCTTTCTTATGAGGCTGCGGCAGACGGCGTTACAAGCGACGATTTGATTCAGAAGATTCTGGACTTAATGCCACTTCCATAATCCGTGACATCTGTGTAATCTGTGGTTAAATTTTATGCCTATGAACACGACCAGACTTGCCAAAAAAGCATCTCAACTTCGTCTCAGCGCAATCAGCCTTGCCGAAAACATGCGAAACGGTAGCTTCAAGTCGCTTTACCGCGGACAGGGAATCGAATTCAGTGATGTCCGCGAATATTTGCACGGCGACAATGTGCGTGCAATCGACTGGAATGTTACGGCTCGCATGGGAAGGGCTTTCATCAAGCAATATGAAGAGGACAGGGAGCTTTCGGTCTTTTTGATTCTGGACTGTTCCCGCTCAATGGAATCAGGGCTGGCTTCTTCACGGCTTTCACAGGCTCAGGAAGCGGCGGCACTTCTTTTGCTGGCAGCTGAGCACAATTCTGGTGCAATCGGGGCAGTTTTCTTCGACGGAAAGATTCAGTTTTCTTGTGAACCAAAGGCCGGGCGAGAAAATTCCATGATGATTCTTTCAAAACTCGACAAACTCGATTCAATCACTGATGAAGAAAAAACTGACGGCTCGGTTCTGCCAAACGCAATCACAGGTGCGGCAAAACTTCTTAAAAAACGCTCGCTCATTTTCATTTTTTCAGATTTCCGAAGCGCAAAGTGGGAAAAGCCTTTTGCCCAGCTCGCCCAAAAAAATGATGTTATTGCCGTAAAAATCACTTCACCGACAGATTCAGAGCTGCCGAACATGGGAACAGTACCGTTCTTTGACCCGGAAACAAAAAAACTGGGAATTTTTCCGACTCTTTCAAAACGATTCAAGCATGAATGGCGCGAAGCAAACATGCAACGCACAGAATTATGGAAGGAATTTTGCATAAAACACGGTGCAACCCCGATGATTCTTTCAACCGAGGACGATGCGGCTTTGGTTTTGTCGAGATTTTTCAAACAGAAGGCAAGGTCTTAGGATGAAACGCTTTTTTCCGCACATTTTTGCAATTCTATCTCTTCTGATTTTGATTTCAGTTCCGTCACACGCAGAAAATCTCCAGCTTGTTATGCCAAAAATCATCTACATCGGCGACACTGTTGAAATCCGCTACATTTTTCATTCCGAGGCAAAGCTTTTTGGCGGAGCATTTGCAGAATCTCCATCAGCTTTCTTGAATCTCAACACCGACTACGACTTTTTTAAGGCAAACGCGGCTGATTTTACAGTCAAAACGGCAACCCTTGAAAAAATCAACGCAGAATACACCCTGACGATGACGGTGATTCCGTGGAAAACAGGATTTTTACAGATTCCGCCGTTCAATCTCAATTCCCTCGTGAATTCTTCATTGGATTTCTCAAAAGAAATTTCTGGCTCCTCTTCTCCAATGGCAATAACTTTCACGACCTTCATCATCAATCTTTCACCAATCGAAGTAAAATCCATCGTCGCAAAGACAGGGCATAAAACTTTTTTACCGCAGTCTGCTCCACTTGTAATGAGCGGAACAACGGCCTTCCTTGCGATTCTTGCAATCATCTCGCTGACGGTATTCTCGGTGCTGGTTTTCATTCTCCTGCATATTCCGAGGGTCGCAGCTTTTGTCAAAAACATCTCTTATCTCTATTCACTACGAAAAAATTCTCGAAGAAACATTAGGCGGCTGGTCAGGCTGCAGAAAAATTCAAAGCAAATCGCTTCCGACAAAGATTTCGCTGAAAAAATCCAGCACATCCTGCGTGAATTCTTGAACAAACGCTTCGGACACGATTTTTCTTCTATTACAACGAGCAGACTTTACGCAGAATTCACGGAACTTTTCGGCGGAACTTTGGGAACTTCTCAGGAAGACACAATCGAAAACCTGCTCGCAATTTTTAACAGGCTCGAATACATCCGTTTTGCAGAAGCAGGCAAATTCCTTTCAGAAAACGAAAACAACGGCAAGAACGAAAGGTTCACTCTCGCCCAAGATGCGATTCATTTAATAGAAGATTTTGACAAGGAGACCGAAGAATGATTCAGTTTGAAAATCCGCAGGCATTTTTCTTCCTTCTCGCCCTGCCCGCACTTTACATTCTCCGCAACCTGGGAATTTTCTCGCAGATTTCGTTTCCGCTCACAATTTCTGACTGGGGCGGAAAAACTTTCACATACAAAAATACTATTGCCAAAATCGTGGGATTTTTCTCGCAGGTCTTCGCAGTTCTCGGGTTTATCGCGCTCGTAACGGCACTGGCAAACCCGATTATCCGGCATCAAGAAAAGATTTACACTTCACGCGGAACCGACATTCTTTTCGTGCTCGACACAAGCCCTTCAATGGCGGCCAGGGATATTTCTCTCGCAAACGAACAGGTCACTCGGCTTGAAGCGGCAAAAATCGGAATCAGAACGCTCACAGCGGCAGAAAGAGGCGCATGTTACGGACTGGTTGCAATGGCCAGCGAAGCTGCTTGCATTGTTCCGCCAACAAATGACATCGAATTGTTCTTAAAAAGACTTTCTGATCTCAATGTCGGCGAATTCGGCGAAGGCTCGGCAATCGGAATCGGGCTGAGCACGGCAATTTACCATCTTTCGGGAAGCAACGCGCCCAAAAAATGTATCGTACTGATTACGGACGGCGAAAATAACGCAGGCTCCATTCATCCTGAAACGGCGGCAAATCTTGCGGCAGAAAACGGAATCACGCTTTACACTTTCGGAATCGGCACAAAAGGCTCAGTTCCAATCGAATACATTGACCCTAAAACCGGCAAAATTCATTCGGGATTTTATGAATCAGATTTTGACAAAACTCCGCTAGAAGAAATCTCAATGCTCGCAAACGGAAAATATTTCGGAACTGAATCGACGGCCGCACTTTCATCAGCACTTGCCGAAATCTCACGGCGGGAAGATTCGGTTCAGTCATTTCATTACAGGTTCTCGGACAATAACTGCTACGGCTTCTTTTTGTTCATGACCGTAATTCTTTTCTTTTCGGCATGGTTTATAAGAAGAGTTATGCTTTCGGAGGTGCTTTAATGATTTTTGAAACAGTCAGTATCGAAAATCCGAAAATTCTTCTCCTGACACTCATGGTGATTCCAGCTTTTCTCTTTATTTTTGCACGCTACAAAAAAATCAAGAAGAATTTAACAGCGGCATCAGCTTCCAAAAACGATTCGTCATTATTCAGGCCTGCAAAAAAATCACTTTTATGGAGAACAATTTTCCGCTGTTTCTCATGGATTTTTGCAGTCATGGCATTTGCAGGAATTTCGTGGGGAGCAAAAAAAGTTCCAGTGCACAAAAGCGGAAGCAACATCAATTTTGTGTTCGACATTTCATATTCAATGCTCGCAGAAGACGGCCCTCAAAAAAAATCAAGGCTTGATTGTGTAAAGATTTATGTATCATCACTTTTGCAGGAGCTTTCTTCTGCTTCATTTTCGGCAGTTCTGGCAAAAGGAGACGGATTTGTCGCAATCCCAGAGACCGAAGATGCGGCCTTAATGGAAACGATGGTTGAAAATCTTTCGCCGACACTTATGACTTCCGCAGGAAGTTCGCTTGGAAACGGAATCGAAGCCGCGCTGAACGCAATTCCTGAACATTCATCAAAATCACAGTACATCTGGGTTTTCACTGACGGTGACGAAACTGACAATCTTCTTGAAAAAGCTCTGGAAAAATGCGCAAAAAATGATGTTGCCGTCACCCTCGTAGGATTCGGAACTGAGCGGGAAACTGAAATTATAACCGGCGACGGAAAAAAACGCGTGAGAACGGCCTTGCGTTCCAAAGAAATGGAAGAACTTGCCCAGTCAATCAGCAAAAGAAATTACAGAAAGTCAAATTCTGCGAATGAATCAATAATTACTTTCATTGACTCAAAATCGCCCGGCTCGGCATGGAAACTTCTGAATCAGATAAAAGCTTCGGGGAACGGAGAAGAAAGCACGCTCTCGTATGAAATGAAGCAGCTGAACCATCATTCACTTTTCATCCTTCTTTCGATTTTATGCCTGATTTTTTCTTTCATTGCAGGAGAATTCCGAAAGGGAAACGGCCGGAAATTCAAGAATCTCATTGCAACCACGATGATTTTTTCGACGATTTTTCTGACTTCATGTTCTTCTGAAAAAAAACAAGTTCTTGACGGTGTGTGGGCATGGTACGAAGGAAAATTCACCAGCGCAACAGCACATTTTCTGAACACGGCACAAAAGGCACCAAAAGATTCTCTCGCAAGAAGTTTTGCAACCTTTGACCTGAGCGCGACATATCTTTCAATCGGCGAGCTTGATGCGGCAATGGAACGCCTTTCCCAGCTCAATCTCGATGACGAGAATCTTCCGCCGGAACTTAGAAGCGCGGCCTTTTACAATCAGGGTGTGATTCTTGAACGGCAGGGAGATTATTCGGCAGCGGCAGAATGTTTCAAAAAGGCGATTCTTGCAAATCAAAAAAATCTCAACGCAAAAATAAATCTTGAACTCTGCAAACGAGAGCTGACTGAAAAGCAGTCAAAATCCGCACAGGCTCAAATGCAGGGCGTAAATGAAGAAAAAGCCGCAAATTCCGAAATGAACAACGAAATTTTCAATCTTATCCGCGAGCAGGAAGGAAAAAAATGGCGGAACATGAGCGATGGAGGCGAAAAGAATAACGATGTTTTGGACTATTAAAAAATTCGCGATTCAGTTTCTCCTCATCTTTTTTATTTTGTCTCCGATTTTCTCTTTGCCGTCACGGAAGGAGCTTAAGGAAATCAAGGTTTTGCCTCGCTCCGAGATTTTTTTCACACAAATGGAAAACTGCTATGTGCTTGAAATTCCTGATGTAGAGCCGGGCAAAGTCCAGATGGATTTACCAGAACTTCCTCTTGGAACAAGATTCATCTCATCAAAAAAAGAAGAATTCATCGCAGCCGATGGCAAACGCGGAACACAGATTTCACTTTGGTTCACTTTCACTGAATCCGCGCAGACTAGGCTTTCTCCGCTCATGACAAGAATCAACGGAAGGACCTATTTTTTTGAATTCGAGCCGACTTATGTATACGAGAATCCGAATTTGATTTCCCCGGTCATCGACATTGTTTTTGACGAACAAAAGAACATCGTAACCGACAAAAAAACAGGCCAGAAATCCCTTACAGTAAAAAAAGGCGAGAAAATTTCATTCACGGCACAAATCCGATATGCGGCGCAAATCTATGACTTCAAGTGGATTCTTCCGAAAGATTCAATTTTTAAAGAAACCAAGCGATTTGATTTCGCATTCGGCAACAGGAAAATCACGGAATTCACAGCGGAAAGCCAAAAACTCGCAAGTTTTGAATGGCAAATCTTAAAGGAAGGAGAATATTCGCTTCCAGAAGTTTTCGCAGAGACGCTTTCTTACAACGGTGCAAAAAAAAGGATTTACACTCCGAAAGACACGATAATAATCGTAAAAAGCAACGAAAATCAGCTTCCTGGAACTTCAAGCCTAAAAGACTCAGAAATTTTTGAATCAGCTTTCCAAAAAACTGGATCGCAGGATATTTCCGAAAAAAACTCAGAACGCTCAAAGGAAGAATACGCAAAGCTTGCAGAAAAAGAAACAAGATCGATTCTACAAAAACTGTTCGGCAAGAAATTCGCGATCTTTGCAGGCGGAACGGTCCTTTCGGTGCCGGAAGAAAAAATAACAGGTCAGAATTTCGCTGGCGGCCAGAAGGTCAGCATCACGGAACAGGCAGGAGATTGGTCTTTCATTGAATGTAAGGAATTCTCCGGCTGGACAAAAAATGATAATATATTTGAAATAAAATAAAGGTCAGAGTTATAAGGAAAAGCTATGGATTTTGGTGATATTTTAAATCAGTGGGATGGCGTTCAAAAGGCCGAAAAAAATCGTGCAAAAGAAAAGGCAAAGCAGCCTCAGGTTTCTCATAAAATGGCAAATGCCCCGACTCCCGAAGAAAAAGCCGCACGAAAACGAGCAAAACTCGCCGCAGAAGGCCGCATTTACGAAGCCCAGATGGAAGAAGATGCAAAAAAATCAATCAACCCGATGGAACTTTGGCTCCGCCGCTACGGTGTTACCGACAAGGACAAGGCCGCTGACGAATACAACGAGCGTGCAAAAATGGAAAGCCGCGAATACCTTCGCACAATGCGTCCCGAAGCAAGAATTGATTTACACGGTCTTACCAGAGACGAGGCATGGCTCAAACTCACAGGTTTTGTAAATGACTGCATCCGCCGCGGACTCAAAAAAATCCTGATTGTGCACGGGAAAGGAAATCACTCAAACGGAAGCGATCCTGTTTTGGGGCCAATGGTAAAAACCTTCATCGAGCAGAACAAAAACCTCGGCACTTCAGGCCATCCCGACAGGAGCATGGGCGGAACAGGAGCAACTTGGGTCATCATCAAGTAGGCAAACAGCTTTCGATTCTTAAATAATCAAAAACTGTACAGATTATTTCATAGTCTTTTCTGTATGATAGAGGCATGGCAAACGCAAATTCCGAAACTCAGGACAAGATTTTTCTGAGCGAAAAAGAAAGCCGCCGCCGGGAAATGATTTTGAACGGTGCGCCGACAAAAACAATTTTCTACATTGCCCTGCCCCTTGTCTTTTACAACAGTCTTCATCAAGTTTTTCAGCTCGTAGATACGCTCATCGCCGCAAACATGAGCGCAGGTGTAGTCTCAACTGTCTCATTCATCGCGCAGATTGAAACAATGCTTTTCGCAATCGGCACAGGCCTTTCTTTGGGCGGCTCAATTCTTATTTCGCGGAGCTACGGTGCTGGAAACATGGAGAAAGTCCGAGAGCAAATCAGCACGCTCTTTTTCGCAGGAATTGCAATCGGTGCATTCATCCTTGCGCTCACACTCCCCCTCGCCTATCCCTTCCTCAAACTGATTAGAATGCCACAAGATTTGATTGGCCAGGGAACGCTTTATTTTATGCTGGCAATTACGGCAATCATCTTCCAGTTCATAAACACGATTTATCTCGCCACAGAAAAATCCCGCGGAAACACAAAAATCATCATGTGGTGCAATATGCTCGTGATGATAGCAAAGACAATCCTGAATTTCTGCGCAATATGTCTCATGAAAAACAATCTGGTCTCGCTGAACACGGCAATGCTTCTTCTCCCGGTCGCAACAATCATCTCGCAGGCCTCGCTCACATTAATTGCCCTCATCAACCTTACTTCAAAAAAAAATCCGCTCAGAATCAGCGTTAAAAAATGTGCTTTTAAAAAGGATTTTCTCGTTCCGCTGGCAAATTTAAGCATCCCGGTTTTCCTTGAAAAATTCATTTTCGCATTCGGAAAAGTAATCGTAAACTCAATGTGTGCAAGCATGGGAAGCACTGTCGTAGGTGCGCTCGGAGTCTCAAACAGGCTCGGAGGATTCTCAACAAACCCGCCGACTGGCTTTCAGGAAGCAGAATCAAGCCTTATCAGCCAGAATCTCGGAAATCAGAATGTAAAGCGGGCTTTGGGAATCTTCTACCGCACATTGCTCATTAATATCAGCATTGCAAGCGTTTTTTTGGCACTCATGCTGATTTTCAAGGACAATATCATAAATCTTTTTGCAAAAGGTGATGCAAAATTCGCCGCGGAAATCAACACAATCTACACTTACGAGTGCTGGGATTCCGTGCTGATTTCGATAAATGCCTCGGTCATGGGTCTTTTATACGGATTCGGAAAAACAAGAATCTCAATGACGCTGAACCTTATCAGGCTTTTTATCTACCGAATTCCTCCGCTTTTCTTGCTTCTGAATTTTACAAATATCGGAGTTCCGGCCGTAGGAATCGCAATGCTTGTCTCAAACGGACTCGTCGGTATTACATCGGGAATCGTCGCAATCTTCTTCATCAGGAAAATAAGAAAATCTAAAATCTAACAATTTATTCTTGTATCTTTTAAAGATTATCAGTATTTTAAAGGTATAAAAACATAAGAGGAATACATTGGAAGATTTATACGAAATTCTTGGCGTTGCAAAAACAGCTTCTCCGGCAGAAATAAAATCAGCTTACCGCAAACTCGCCGTCAAATATCATCCTGACAAAAATCCAGGTGACAAGGCGGCCGAAGAAAAATTCAAGAAAATATCCGCAGCTTATGATGTTTTATCAGACGAAACAAAACGCAGACAGTATGACTCTTATGGCTCTTATTCGACAAGCGATGCTTATTCCTCTCAAAATCATGGAACTTACGGCTCTTATGGATGGGGCAACGGCTATGGTCAGGGAACATGGCAGGGTCAGTGGCAGAGAACTGGCTGGGGAGCTGAGACTCAGGAAGATTTTAACGATGCCTTCAACCAATGGTTCAATTATGCACGGCAAAGTCAGCAGGAAGAGAACCGAAACGGATATAGTTTTTACAGAAGACAGAACGAGCCGCAGTCAAAACCAGAAAGTCTGTTTTATATTTTACAAAAACTTGCGGTTTTTTTGATTGGAGTATGGTCTTTTAGATTCTCATGGATTTTGCTGCCGTTTGGCCCAATTCTGAGTTTAGCGGCAGTCATCCACGGATTTACGGGAATCACCAGAGGTTTCAGGCGATTATTGCGCTAGCGTTCTCGGAAGATGATTCGGCCTCGGTTGAGGTCATACGGTGAGAGTGCGACTTTTACGCTGTCACCTGGTACGATTTTGATATAGTGCTTTCGCATTTTACCAGACAAATGCGCCATAACTACATGTCCGCCGTTCTTAAGCTCAACGCGGAACTGGGTGTTTGGCAATGCTTCTTTTACAATGCCTTCGACTTCGATAGCTTCTTCTTTAGCCACGATTCCTCCAAAAATTTTACTTGTCTTTTCAAGATTTCTACTTTATTATTATCTAATAATAAAAAAATTTGTCAACATGGGAGAAAGGGAACATGGAACAAGCATTCATCGAAAAAATGAAAAATGTGCTTTTGGAGCAAAAAGAGGAGATATTAAAGTCATTAGCCGACAAACATTCTGAATACAAAAAGATGGTTGAAAGCGGCGAGCCTGGTGACGAAGTTGATGTCGCATCAGATGTCATCGACGGTGCTCTTCTCGAGTCTTTGGGCGCGCAGGACGCAAACCGCCTCAAAAGAATCAACAACACTTTGGAGAGAATTAATCAGGGCAAATACGGCATCTGCATTATCTGCAACAAAGAAATTCCAAAAGCCCGCCTCGAAGCAATTCCTTATGCGCTTATGTGCGTAGCTTGCCAGAGCGAGGACGAGCGTCGCAACCGCTAAAGTTTGCAGAATTTAAAGCCGGTTTTATCGATGTCGTAAATGATTTCGGTATAGCCGGCTTTTTTTGCAAGTGCGCGTGCTTCATCAAAGGCACAGTCAAGGTTTTGCGCAGCGTGGGCGTCGGCCGTAATTGCAATCGGAACGCCCGCTTCGTGCAATTTTTCCAAAAAATACTCGCTTGGGTAAGGCTTGGTCAGCCAGCCCCTGCTGATTGCGCCGGTATTGATTTCCGTTGCTTTGCCCGCCTTTGCTATGGCTTTTGCCATTTCCGAAAGATAAGCCTTGTACCATTCCGCATTTTCATCAAAACTTGGGAATTTCTCGTTGAATTTTCGTACCAAATCCGGGTGCCCCAAAATCTCAAAGTCAAACTTCTCAAGCATTTCTTTCTGCAGGGCAAAATAATCGCCAATCACGGCCTTCATGTCGCCACCGTAGAATTTTTTTGCACCTTCTGCCCAGATTCCAGGAGTATTGTCAACGCCGAAAACTCCTTCCCTCTGATAAATAAAATGAAGAGAGCCGATTAAATAGTCAGGAGCAAATTCGGCATAATTTTTGTGGCATGGGAATGTAATTCCGGGGATAAAATCTGCTTCAAAACCAAGCCTGATTTTGATTTCCCCTTCATATTTCATTTTTAAATGCTGGATTTTGCGGCAATATCCCTTGAAGTCTTCGGGATTCATGTTGCTTTCTGTCCAGAAAGGATACATGCTGTGGCTTGTGAATCCGAGCACTTTGATTCCTTTTTTAATGGCCTCAATTACATTTTCTTCGAGAGTGCTCTTTCCGTCACAGAAAGTCGAATGTGTGTGAAGGTTAGATTTGATGTATTCCTCGCTCATTTTATGCCTCCTCATCCTTTATGAACAAATCTTTTCCGATATGAAGCAGGTTTATCTGCTCGAAAGACATTGTTTGCATGACAGCCTTCCATTTTTCTATCATCTCTTTTAATGTCTCGCTTTTGTACGGTTTTACAAGAATATCATTTATGCCGTTCTTTTTATACTCCACGAAATCATTTTTGTCATTGTTTGCCGTACATGCAATTATTATCTCGTTGAAGTGCATGGCACGCAGCTCTTTTGTCGCCTCGATTCCGTTCTTTTTCGGCATATAAATATCCATGAAAACCATGCAGATTTCAGGCGTATTCCTGATTATGTCGAGAGCTTCCTCGCCGTTTTCCGCAAGATAGACTTCCGCACCGAATTTTTTAAGGAATGCCTCAAGTAGCATTCGGTTCATAGGATGGTCTTCCGCAACAAGAATCTTTATTCCTTCGGCAATTTTTGAATCATCAACCTTTTCGGCCTCATCGACTGTGACAAGCTGCTCAATCTCGGAGAATTCTTTTTTTAGCAGCTCCGAAAGTTCTCCTTTATTAATTGGTTTGTAAAGACAGCCCTTGTAATGGCTGTGATCTTTCATTTTTGCTGCTTGCTGCATCTGTCCTTCGGGCACAAGAAGATAAAGGGATGGCTTTTTCGAAATTGATTTTGAATTTGTGATGTCAAAACAGAGATTCAATCCGTCAAGCCCGCCATCCATTATCATATCGACAAAGACAAGCTCATAAGGCTGCTCTTCATTTTCTGCCTGCTCGATTTTTTGGACTGCCTCGGCCGGCTCTGCACATAATTCCACGCTGGTAAAGCCATGCAAGGCAAGGTTATTTTTGAGGCTCTGTGAAGCAAGATGACTATCATCAACAATGAGAATCCGCCGTTTTTCGGGATTTTTACAGAAGTGGATTTTTTCAGATTTTTCGATTGCGGCGGCAAGTGGCAGCTTGAACCAGAAAACTGAACCGCCGGAAGGATTTGACTTTACGCCGATTGTGCCGCCCATTCTGTCCACAAGATTTTTTGTAATTGAAAGCCCAAGCCCAGTTCCGCCAAAAAGCCTGAAAGTCGATATGTCAGCCTGAAAATACTCGGTGAAAAGTTTTTTTTGCTTTTCCTCAGTGATTCCAATTCCTGAATCGGTTACAGTAAAGCAGATTCCGTCTTTTTTGTTATAGTCAAGCTCAACATGAATGAAGCCCTCGTTCGTGAATTTAACCGCGTTCCCGATAAGATTGAGCATAATCTGCCTTACGCGCATTGAGTCACCATTCACAAGGGCAGGAACGGCCGCAGAAATGTCAAGGACAAGCTCGACCCCCTTGTTGAATGCCTTGATGCTTTCGGAATCAGCAAGATGCTCGGCAACGAGGGAAATGTCAAAAGGCATGGCTTCAATCTGGAAGGAATTCTGATTCATTTTTGCGAGGTCAAGCATGTTGTTCGCAATTTCAAGCAATCCTTCCGCACTGAAAAGAATCTGGCGCAAGTATTCGGTCTGCACCTTGTCCAATGAAGTTTCCTTCATGAGCTGAGCAGAGCCAATTATAGTTTGAATCGGGGTACGAATTTCGTGAAGTGTGTTCGCAAAGAAACGAGTGGTATCGTCAATATCCGAGGGAGTTTTCCCAGAATCTGACTTACTTTCTTGCATTCAGCACTTCCAGAACTTTCTGAACAATGACTTCTTCGGGCTGCGGTTTGATGAGATAGCTCGAAGCTCCCAATTTGAGAGTCTGCATGATGAGTTCTTTTTGAACGACATTTGAATAGACAATCACAGGAAGATCTATGCGCCGGTCAATAAGGAATTTCAGGATGTCAAGGCCCGTGACATCAGGCATGTACATTCCGGTGATAACAAGATCAAAGTGTTTCTGCTGTATTTTCGAGAGGAAGTCCTTGCCACTTGCGAACGCAGAAACCTCGGCGACAGTCTCAACTGCCCGTTTGAGGTAGGCGATTACACTGATGTCGTTGTCAATAATAGCGATGTTGGGTTGAGCTGAAGAAAGGCCCCCGTTGTTGCCGACAGTTTCTGCATCGGAGAAGAAGCGGATTCCCATTGACTCATCTCCATCGGCTTCTGACGAAGCAAGGATTTTATCGGAAATGACATTTTCAACGCTGTCGGAAACGCTGTCAACAAGACTCGTGATGACTTTAGAAAGATCCTGAACGACTTCAATTCCTTCGTAAAGCGGATGCCCCTCGATAAAATCAGAAACAAATGGGTCAAATGAAAGAATTTTGATGTTGCGCCTTAAAACACGCCTGTCTTCCGTTATGTTCGTAAGAAGCAGCTCAAGGTTGAGACCGTCAACATAAGACAGGCTCAAATCAGACATCATAAGAACGAGTTTTGGAAGAGTAAGATTGTTCTTTTGAATGATGTCTGCGATTTTGTATTTTAAAAGAGAAATTTTCTCACGGTTAAGTCCTTTTGCAATCTCAATGAAAATGATGTGATGATTGAGGTGCATGTCGAGGACACAAGGCGTAGAATCAATGGCAAATGCTGAATGAAGGACGCGGCCGATAGAATCAAAGAAAAGGTCGAACTGAATCGGGCGCGTAAAATATTTGATTACACCGTACTGAACCAAATCAGAAGCTTCTTCGTGAGTGATTACCGGGCCAGAAACGATGACCGGAACTTTTTTGCCGTTTGGATCAGCCTGTTTTTTTGCAAGGAAATCTTCGACATCTGAAACAGAATTTTCAATGTTGACAATAACCAAATCTGGAAGAACAGAGAGGAATTTTGGAAGGGCATCTCTTTGAGCCTCCGCAACCTCGACTGTAATATTCTCTGCGGCAAATTTTTCTTTAAGGAATTCGCGGAGCATTGGCGGCGCGTCAACTATCAAAACACTTTTCATTTCTATTTATAATACATCATAGTATACGAGTTTTCAATTAAGAGAGCCCTGAAAATCTTAAAAAAATTTAATTTTCGGATTTTGATTTTCATGGTATAATTCAGGGGAAAAGGAGATTTTTTATGGCACATGTTGCAGTATTTTTAGCCCCAGGTTTTGAAGAAATCGAAGCATTCACGGTTGTGGATTATCTTCGCAGGGCAAATGTAAAAGTCACGACAGTTTCAGTTCCAGAAGACGGCTGCCTCAAAAATCCAATTGTAGTAGTAGGAAGCCACGAGCTGACTCTGATAGCGGATTGCACGCTCAAAGATTTTATCGAAAGAATGGACAAGAGCCTGCCGGATGCAGTTTATTTCCCAGGCGGAATGCCGGGTGCAAGCAATCTTGCGGCAAACCAGTATCTTTTCCAGCTGATTACAAAAATGGACAGGGGCGGAAAGCTCGTTGCGGCAATGTGCGCATCTCCAGCTGTTGTTTTGGCACGCACAGGAATTCTTGCGAACCGCAAATGGACTTGCTACCCAGGAATGGAAAAGAATCTTGGGGAATATTGCAGAAGTGATAACTGGGCAAAAGAAGTTATGGAAAATTCCGAGCATATTGCGGATGTGCCTTTTGTCTTGGACAATAATGTTCTTACAGGAAGAGGCCCCGGAACAGCGGAGCAATTTGCAATGAAGTTTGTGGAACTTGTGGCAGGAGCAGAAACCGCCGTGAGAATCCACGACGGCTCATGCCAGAGATAATCAAATTAACGGCAAAAAAAATAAACCACAGATTACACGGATTAACACAGATTCTAATTTTAATCTGTGACATCTGTGAAATCTGTGGTTAAATTTTATCCGCAGCTATAATAAACTACGGTCTTACAATGATGCTTGCCAATTCTGGATGTTTTTCCAAATCTTTCTTGAGGCCCTCTTCGCGAGCTTTGTTGCGGTAAGCTGGGTCCTGGAAAGAATATGTGAAGTTTGTATGAACATCGTAAGTGCCCTGCATGATTGCGAAAGCATCTTCTGTCATAACAAGCTCTTCATCTGTTGGAATTACGAATACTTTTACCTTGCTGTCATCTGCTGAGATGCAAGTCTCAGCATTGCCTGTGTTTGCAAGAGCGTTCTTTTTTGGGTCGATTTTGATTCCGAGCCATTCGAGGCCTTCGAGAGCTTTTGCACGGATTGTAGCTGAGTGCTCACCAACGCCTGCTGTGTAAACGATTGCGTCAACCGGGCCGATTGCAGCCATGTATGCACCAAAATATTTCTTGAGGCGGTAGCACTCCATCTCCATTGCGAGCTGGCAGTCTTTGTCGCCTTTTTTTGCGTTCTCTTCAACATCGCGGCGGTCAGTGTATTTGCCTGTGATTCCGAGCAAGCCTGATTTTTTATTCATTGCTGTGTCCATTTCATCAGGAGTCATGCCTGTCTGTCGCATGATGTAGAATGGAAGAGCACAGTCCATATCGCCGCTTCGTGTACCCATTACCAAGCCTTCGAGCGGTGTGATACCCATTGAAGTGTCGTAGCAGCAGCCGTTCTTAACAGCACACATTGAAGCACCGTTACCAACATGAGCGATGATAACATTTGTGTCTTTTGGAGCCTTGTGAAGAAGAACTGAAGCGCGTTTTGCTGTGTAGAGGAATGAAGTTCCGTGGAAACCGTAGCGGCGTGCTGCGTATTTCTCGTACCACTCTTTTGGAATTGCATAGCGGAAGCTTGACTCTGGCATTGTCTGGTGCCAAGCTGTGTCCATAACTGCAACGTGAGGAACATTTGGGAGAACTTTCTGAGCAGCTTCGATACCCATGATGTTAGCTGGCATGTGAAGTGGGCCGAGGCCAATAACTGAACGGAATGTATCCAAAACCTCTGGAGTAACTTTGACAGACTTTGTGAATTTGTCTCCGCCGTGGAGAACGCGATGGCCTACAGCACCGATAACACTCATGTCTGTGATAACACCGTGGTCTTTGTCTGTGATTGCGTTAAGGATAAGCTCGATTGCTTCTTTGTGAGTTGGACAAGGGCTTTCGAGGACGAATTTGTCCTTTCCTTTTGGTTTGTGTGTGATTACAGAACCGTCCTGTGTAACTCGCTCGACAACACCTGTAGCCAAAACATCTTTGTTGTCCCAGTCATAAACCTGATACTTTGCAGAAGAAGATCCGCAGTTCAAAGTAAGAATAACCATAAGTTTCCTCTATATAAAATAAAAATTTACAAATTCATTATAAAAATTTCAGCCAAACTGTGCAATCAATTCTTCATGACTATGACAACCTGTTTTTGCACAAATCCTAGCAAGATAATTGTTGACCGTTCTGGTGTCCGTATCAAGCTCTTCGGCAACGGCCGGAATTTCCTTGCGCTCAAGAAGTTTTCGGAGAACATTCTGCTCGTTCTTTGTAAAACTTGCGAAAATGCTCGTATAAGTTTTAAGCGGCTCAATCAGGCTCTTCTGGATGTAAGTTCCACCGGCAGCGACAGCTTTTATCGCCTCAACAAGCTCGCTCTCAGAACTGGCCTTTGACACGAATCCTTTTGCACCGCTTTCCATTACTATGCTGATAATTCCTGGATTGGAGTACATTGAATAGACAACTACGCCAATTGAAGGAAAATGCTTTTTTACTTCACGGAGAACATCGATTCCTGAGTCACCGCCGAGAAACAAATCAAGGACAAGCATTTTGGGCAGCGCGCCCTTCATATCAAGCTCTGTCAGTTTTTCAAAAGCCTCGCTTTCGCTCATCGCAAATCCACAACATTCCAATTCAGTGTTGCTCTGCAAGATTTCACGGATTCCAAGATTGGTAAGCGTGTGGTCTTCAATTACAAAAAATGTATTTTTCATTATTCTTCCTTTTTAATTACTTTATTTAAATTTTATAATACCTTCCTTGATTGTCGGGGGTGTAACAAGTTTTATCAACTTAACCTGAGTACCTTCACCATATTCAGAAGACACATCAAGTTTTGCACCAATCAGCTCAGCCCGCTGCTTCATTCCGACAAGACCGAAATGCCTTGTGCCGGAAGTATAATTTCTTGAAGTATCAAAACCGACACCATCATCAGTTATGAAAATGTAAAGCCCATTCTCCTCTGTTCCGATATGATTGCGAACAAGCACGGTGGCTTCCTGAGCATCAGCATGTCTTGAGATGTTGTTAAGCGACTCCTGAACAATCCGGTAAATGTTAAGACATTCTTCCTCGGTTAAGAAATGTGTCTTGACTGCACTTGGCGTGACCATTCTGAATTCAATTCCAGACTGTTCCTGGAAATTCTGACACAAATTCATTATGCTGACAACAAGATTTTTCTTTGTGACATCCGGGGGAGCAAGATTGTAGCTCATGGCACGGACATCCTTCACTGACTTGGAAATAAGCGCGCTGAGTTCTTTTTTAAGCTCCTCATCCTGGACTTTTTCGGCAAGTCCGACACAATAACGCAAATCCTGCGCAATCGTATCATGAAGTTCCCGCGCAATCCTGGCTCTCTCTTCTTCCTGACCACGGATTGTATAGCGGAGATATCCACCGGAAACAATAAGCTTTTGTCTTGATTTTAAGAATCGGATTAAAAGAAGGACAACAATAACTGCCGCCACGAAAAACACGACATCAAAAACAACAAAGAAAAGCGTGTAAGTGTGGATGATATCATAAAGATGATTTACTTCGGCAGCTGATGTTTCCATATTTACCACCTTTCCTCACCAAAAAGCCGAACCATAAGCCTGTAAACGCCATAGCCCGAAAAAGTTGTGACAATTCTGTCCAAAAATGAAATCGGCAGCTGACCAAGAATACAAGATGCGTAAAGAGGAAAATTCTGATCACGGAAAGCATCTGTAAAATTCTTGATTGGAGCCATTCTGTCGGGCAGATCAGCCAGTGAATAACGGATATAATCGATTGTTCCGCCAGAAAAAACAGCAAGAAGTGACGAAACAAGTGCAATCAGCACAAGATAAAGGCTTGTAATTGCCGTATTGATTTGAAAATTTTCCCTGCGGCGGGCAAAAAACCAGATAGTCAATGCAACAAGGACTCCGCAAATAGCAAAAAGTACCGCATAAATCTCAAATGTGAAGCCCCTCATAACCAAAGTAAGAGTTGCTATTACATTGTAAAGGATTGCGACGACAATTCCAGGAACAAGCCCGCAATAGAAAGTTATGGCAACGGTAAAAATCGTATCCATAAAAAGCGGAAGATGAAGTGTGTCCAAGAAAATGTAAGCGGAAATAAAATTTAATGCCTCAGCAATTATGCACAGTAAAACCGTTCTACCATTATATTTCATGCAAGCTCCTGCTCCACAAATAATATAATGAAACTGCACAAAATGTCGAGAGCAGGAGCAAAATTTGAAAAACAAAGCCGTTACAAGGTTTTGTCATGCATTCTTCTGCGGTATAATTTCGTTTTTCAGCTTTATTAATCTTCAAACAAATTCGTGCTTAAATAACGAAGTCCTGTGTCCGGGAACACGACCACGATATTTTTGCCTTCAAATTCTTTTCTTTGTGCGATTTTTGTTGCTCCCCAGAGTGCCGCTCCGCTGGAATTTCCCACGAGAACGCCGTCAGTCTTTGCCACCGTTCGTGCTGCTTCAAAAGCTCCGTCCGTGTCGGCTACAAAAACTTCATCGAAAATTCCAGCTTTTGGCTCACCGTTTTCTTTTAAGCTCAAAGGAACCCGCTCAACCGGAACATCCGTAAAATTGTGAATTCCAGTGAGGCGCGTGTCTGTCGCAGATGGCTCAACCGCAAAAATTTTGACATCAGAGCTCTGTTCATGAATATAATCCGCGATTCCCCGGAGAGTGCCGGCCGTTCCAACGCTTGCTACGACTGCCGAAAGCTCTCCTTCTGTGTCTTCCCAGATTTCCCGACCTGTTGTGTCGTGATGCGCTTTTGGGTTGAGCGGGTTTACCATCTGATCGACGAAATAAATGCTGTCGCCGGCTGCCTGCCGATCACGAATATGCTGTTTCAAAATGTTGGTTGCGGCAACAAAATCGTTATTTGTGGCTTTGAGTGCGTCCTGAAGCTCCGGCACATCGCCGATTTTTGTGACATTTGCACCAAAGGCTTTCATCACTTGAAGTCGTTCCCGGCTCACTCCTTCCTGAAGATAAATCTGGACTTTGTAGCCTTTCATTGCTCCGATTGCGCTCACGGCAATTCCAGTATTTCCGCTCGTGTATTCGATTAAAGTCGTTTTTCCGGGAATGATTTTTCCTTCTTTTTCGGCATCTTCGATAATCCGCAAAACGATTCGGTCTTTGATTGAGCCGATCGGGTTAAAATACTCGACCTTTGCAAGAATATGAGCCTTTAGCCCCAGTTTTTTTTCGTATCCGTGCAGACGGACAAGCGGAGTATGACCGACAAGCTCCGTAAGCGATTCATGAATTTTTTTTGACATTTTGTACCTCCAGTTTTTTTTTCGAGAATGAGCCAGTTTCAAAAATCCTGACGAACCTTTGAAACTTGCATAAATATTTCATCGCAATTTTCAAGGGCGGCTTTGTCGTGGCTTACAAAAATGACTGTTTTGCCCTGAGACGAAAGCGCCTTAAAAATGCTGGTGATTTCCTTTGTTTGCTTTTCACTAACCGCGTCCGTTGCTTCGTCGGCGGCTATGATTTTCGGATCGTTCATGAGAGCACGGGCTATCAAAACCCTCTGATTTTCACCGCCCGAAAGTACATTTGGATATTGCTCAGAAAGTTCTGCAATTCCAAAATCCGAAAGAAGTTTTTTGGCACGCAAGAAAATTTCTGATTTTGAAAGATTTTGTTTGTGTGAAAGAAGGGCTGGAAGAGCGACATTCTCCAGCACTGTAAGATTTTCCAGAAAACTCTGCTCCTGAGAAACAAATCCGATGTTTTCGTTTCGAAATGCGGAAAGTTCTTTGTCTGAAAGAGAGAAAATGTCCGTGCCGTCAATCAAAACCTTCCCGGAAGATGGCTTTTGAAGCCCTGTTATAATAGAAAGAAGTGTACTCTTCCCCGCTCCAGATTCCCCGGAAACTCCAAGAAAAGTGCCGTCATTTACCGTAAGAGAAAAATCCGAAAGAAGGTTTTTTGGACCGCGCGGAGTCTGAAATGTCTTGGAAATATTTTTTAGTTCAATCATTTGACATCTCCATAAGGCTCGATTTTTGATACCCGAACCGCTCCGTTTGCAGCCGAAATCAGGCATGAAAGCACAGTAACCACAAAAACCGCCCCCGCAAAAGCCAGAATCCAGCCCGGGCCGCTCATCGCAAAAGGAAGACCGAGTTTTTCTGCAATCAGGGCGTTGAAGGGAATCACAATCAGGGCCGAAAGACCGATTCCCAAAATTGAACCGCCAGCTCCCAAAATTCCTGCCTCCCAAAAAAGCACCGAGCAGAGGAGCGACCGGTTTGCGCCAAGAACCCGAAGAATCGAAAATTCACGACGCCGCTCGTTAATCATGATTGAAAAAACTAAGGCCAAAGAAATAATCGTAATCAAGAACAGCAGAATCGAAATCGAATATAAAAATACGAAAATCGCCGAAAGTTTTTCTGAAAAATTACGGATGAATTTTTCGCCGACAATCACATGAACACCCGGAAGGACTTTTTTTATCCTCAAAGCGACAGCATCCGCCGAAGAATCCGGGGAAATCTTGACCAGAACTGTGCTGAGCTTGTTTTTTGTGTCGCCGTCGGAAATAAAACCGAACCCGCGGGAACTTGCGTCCTCAAAGATACGCTCCAGACTCGCAAAATCGCAGAAAATTACGTTGTCCATGCCAGTTCCGCTTTTTGAAAGCCGGGCAGAAATCTTGTGCTCGTTTCCGAAGAATTTTACGCTCCCTTTTGTCAGGTTTACATTGCTCCCCGAAAGCAAAAATTCTTCGTTTGTGTCAGTTTTTACCCTGGATTTTGCCCAATTCTGAATCACGAAGTCACTTTCCGGCTCAAATCCGATAATCTGAATCGGAAAATCACAGCAGCTTTCAGAAAGGCTGGTAAGATAAAACTGACCGCTCGCATTTTCAACTCCTTCAACTGCACGGACTGAATCCAGAACCTTCCGTTCCATGTAAAAATAATTCGGTTCGCCGGAAAGAAGGATATTTTCCGCGCCCTTCTCATAACCTTCTGGAACCACGAGCAAGTCTGCACCCATTCGGGAACGAAGGCCTGCGATTCCAGATTTAAGGCTCTGAGAGAGAACGAGGGAAGCAAACAGAACGGCGGAGGAAAAAGCGATTAGAGTCGCAGTCAAAACCGTTCTGTAGGCTTTTCGTGACAGATTTGAAAGTGCGAGCGATTTTTCAACCGCCGAGCGCAAAATCAGCGTTTTTTCCATAAAATTACCGTCTGAGCCGCAGAAATTACGAAAATCAAGATTCCGAAAACCAGAACCGTTGGGGCTGTGACCGCATGACAGTGCATTTTTGGCATTGAGCAGACTTTTGCGAATGTATAAGGCGCGATTCCAACAAGAAGTCCCAAAACTGCCGTGACCGATGACAAGATGATGTTTAAATTTTTCATTTTTAACTCCTATAAAAAGTCATGAAGAATGTTTCAACATTCGATTGACTTTTTAAGCTGCTCCGCAATGAAATGAGGAGCGGCAATCGATAATGCAAGTTTGCGAAGCAAACTTGTCAAGATAAAAATCAGACGCTATTTCAGGCTGATTTTTATCCTAACTCCTCTTTTTTAATTACAGTGAGAAGCTGGTGCGCTCACCGTTGATTTCCTTGTATGTTTTTGTCTCTTTGTCGTAAGTGTAGCCGTCTGGTACTCCAAAGAGCTCGATATAGCTCTGGGCAATGAATTTTTCGATGTCGGTTGAGCTTTTCAAGATGCCTGCTTCCTGAAGCTGTCGGGCAGCCTTGTCGAAAGTTTTTTTGCCAAGAGAGCGGCTTGGAATGAAGTTGAGTTCTTCGAGCAATTCCGCGTTGAAGTCCAAATCTCCTGCGACAAGGTTGTTTTCAATCTGAAGCTGGGCAACAACACGTGGTTCTGCCTCAACAAAGGCACTGGCTTTCTGCAGGGCTCTTGTTACGGCTGCGGCACCCTCCGGGTTTTCCTTGAGGAGCTTGTGAGTTACGAACTGCTGGCAGCAATATTCGTTTACGAATTTTTCATCGATTCCTGTGTCAAGGATTTTGCGGAAGTTGTAGGCACGCTCTCCCTTTGTTGCAACAGGGTCGTGAGCGCCGATTACATCAACTGCACCGTTATTGAGGGCGATTGCAAGATCGCTTGAAGCGTATGCAAGGAATTCTACTTCATTGTTCTCTGCGGTGACTCCGATGCCCACATCCATGAGCTTTCGC
This sequence comes from Treponema sp., assembly GCF_017430385.1. GTDB lineage: Bacteria > Spirochaetota > Spirochaetia > Treponematales > Treponemataceae > Treponema_D. The sequence goes on along the minus strand of NZ_JAFRNB010000040.1, from coordinate 4,142 downwards.
TTGAGGTTCATTACGCTGGAGTCAGCAAGGCCTGGAACTCCGATTTTTGCACCGCGAAGATCTTTTACAGAATGAATCTTTGAGTCTGCACGTACATAGTATTTTGTACATCCGACATGGATTCCCGAAGTGTATGAGATTGGAAGACCGTTTTCGATTGCCTGCATCTGGGTTGCGTAGAGGCCATAACCGGCGTCAACTTTGCCAGAGGCAATCATTTCTGCCAGTGTGGCTCCACCCTCAACAACCTGAACATACTCAGCTTTCTGTCCGATTGCGGCAAGTTCCTCTTCAAAAAGCCCCATTTTCATTGCGACATGGACAGGAGCCGCACAAAGAGTTCCTGTCTGGAAGTTGATGCGGACAACCTTCTGAGCAGAATCCGAAGAAGCAGCCTGTTTTTTGTTGCAGGCGGTGAATGAGAGGAAAGACACAAGTGCCATTCCCATTAAAACTGATTTTTTCATTTTTACCTCCAAAATATTGTATTTTTTATTTCATGGCTTAGGGATGCGTAAGGCGCGAAGCGTTCCAGAGCGACCGCAGGGAGCGGCGGAATGAAGCGCAAGCGGAACCTAGAGCAGCCCGACCCGCCTGTTCCCTGAGCGTAGTCGAAGGGCAGGCGGGGAAGCCCCTAAATCGTATACTCCACTTCCTGAACTTTTCCGGCATAATCCAAAAGTTCAAGAATCTGCGTACGGTACTTCAAGAAGATGTCCTGACCACGGGCGCGCGGATGACCAAGCTCAATCTTTATGATTTTTTCGACTTTGCTTGGACGGGCGGACATAATCACAACATAGTCGCTCAGATAGACCGCCTCATCGACATCGTGCGTGACCATCACCATCGTGGTGTCGTGCTCTTTTTTTAGCCGCAAGATTTCGTCCTGCATGGTCATTCGGGTAAATGCGTCCAAAGCACCCAAAGGCTCGTCAAGAAGCAGGATTTTCGGATGACCGACAAGGGCTCTAGCAAGACTCGCCCGCTGATTCATTCCGCCCGAAAGCTGGTGCGGGTAAGACTTTTCAAAGCCCTTCAAACCCACAAGGTTTATGAACTCATCGACGTCTGCCTTGCGTTCTTTGTAAATGTGGCGGGCTTTTAGTCCGAACGCAACGTTTTCGCGGATTGTGAGCCATGGAAAAAGATTCGCCTGCTGAAAGGCAAATCCCCGGTCACTTCCGGGCTTTGTGATTTTTGAGCCGTCCACAGAAACGAACCCCTCAGTGGGAGTTTCAAGGCCAGCGATACAACGAAGGAGAGTGGTCTTTCCGCAGCCGGAAGGCCCAATCAGCGAAACAAAACTGCCCGCCGGAATCGTAAAATCCACGCCGTTCAATGCCGTAACAGGCTCAGCACCAGTTCCGAAAACTTTTTTTACTTTATCTATTTTTATTTCACCATTCATACACTTCTCTCCTCGTGAGTTTTTGCCCTGCTTCGCAGTGCCGTTCGCTTCCGCGAAAAAATCACAGATTTTTTCGAGACTCGCTCAAAACCTGTCTCACAGTTTTTGTCGGCTTCGCCGTCGTTCGCTACCATTTAATTAACCCTTTCTGCCAGCCCAGGACTCGCTGGCGGATTTTGAAGAGGGCGGTAATAATCACGGTACAGAAAACGGCTATCATTAAAAGGCCGGCGTAGACTCCTGAGTAGAGCATCATGGCTTTCTGATAGCTGATGTACCAGCCGATTCCGTATTTGGCACCGAACATTTCTGCTGTCATCAAAGCGATGAAGGCCGCACAGATTCCGTTGAAAACGCCCTGAAAGATATTCGGGAGGGCGGCCGGAACAGCAATCTTGAAAATCTGGAAGAATGTGCCTGCTCCGAGCGTTCGGCCCACCTCAAAATAAACCTTGCTTGTGTTCTGAATGCCGGAGCTTGTCATAAGCTGAACCGGAAACCAGACTGAAAGGGCGATTATGAATATGCTTGCTCCAAGCGGAGTGGGAAATGTCGTCAAAACAAGCGGTATCCATGCCGTTGCCGGAATCGGACCAATCAGCTTGATGTAAGGATTAATCCAGTAATAGACTTTTTTGGAAAAGCCCAGGCACACGCCGGTGATAAATCCCGCAATCGTTCCCCAGATTACACCCAGAATCAAAAGCCTGAACGAAAATCCGATACATTTCAGTAAAAGCCCTGTCTGCTCCACAAAAACCGCAAGAATATTGTCAAAAGTTGGAAAGAAAATCACAGGAAGCAGGGCAAGTTTTGCGGTCACAAGATTCAGGAGTGCAAGTAAAACTCCAGCCCCAAAAAAGAAAGCCCCCTTCTCCACCAGAGCTTCACGTATTTTCGCAATACAGAAAGACAAAGCAAAAAAGGCAACCGTGACTGAAAGCAATATATATAGAAGAAAGTTGTAATAATGCCTGCCCGCCGTCGGATGAAGAGGACTGTCGGGGAAAATCGTTTGCACCAGAAGCGCAAAAAGCACTCCCAGCGCAGGAAAAGCACGATAAAGAACGTTTTTTAAATTCTGCATTTTTACCTCTTATTACCTAGTGGTAAACTAGGTATATAATACAGGGTTTTACCTACTTAGTCAATGGGTAGGGAGCGTTAAAAAATCGCATGAGATGCGATTTTAGCGAGTCTCGGAAAAATCTGTGATTTTTCCGCGGAAGTGCATTAAAAAATGAACTTTAAATGCTGTAATCGTTTTGTGCGAGGTATCGAGCAAGGAATTTCTTCGTTCGCTCTTCTTTCGGATGACTCAGAACTTCTTTTGCTGCCCCTTGCTCTGCGATTTCGCCTTTATCCAGAAAAATCACACGGTCAGCCACATTTGCAGCAAAATCCATCTCGTGAGTGACGATTATCATTGTACGTCCTGTCTTGGCGATGCTTTTGATTACGGAAAGAACTTCGCCCACAAGCTCAGGATCGAGAGCACTTGTTGGTTCGTCCAGAAGAATTACTTTAGGATTCAGAGCTAATGCCCTTGCGATTCCAACCCGCTGCTTTTGTCCGCCGCTGAGTTTTTCAGGGTAAGAGTCTGCCTTGCCTTCCATTCCGACCTGTTTCAAAAGCTCCAGCGCCCTTTGGCGTGCAGTGTTTTTATCGCAAATCTTATTTATCAGAAGGCCTTCCATCACATTCTGAATGACAGTCTTGTTCTTGAAGAGGTTGAAATTCTGGAAAACCATAGTTGATTTTTGTCTAAGGCTGAAAATTTCTTTTTTGCCAGCGTGTGAGAAATCGAATGTAAAATCATCGAAAGTGACTTTTCCGCTTTCGGCAGTCTCCAGATAATTCAGGCAGCGGAGCAAGGTTGATTTTCCAGCACCGGAAGAGCCGATTAAGGCGACAGTTTCACCGTCTTTGATTTCGAGGGAAATGTCTTTCAGAACGAGGTTTTTCCCGTATCGTTTTACAATGTGTTCTATTTTAATCATTCTGAACCTTCCTTTTGAGCCTTTTTTCTGTAACTGCAATCAGCCGTTCAAGAACAAAACAAATTGCCCAGTAAATGAAGGAAACGACGATGTAGATTTCAAAAAACCTGAATGAGCGGGAAGCTACGATTTTTGCCCCGGCCATCAAGTCCACGATTGAAATGCTGAATGCAAGGGAAGTATCTTTTACAAGTGACAAAAGTGAATTTCCAAGCGGTGGAAGGGCAATTTCAAAGGCTTGTGGCAGAATTACCCGCCTCAAAGCCTGAAAAGTCGTCATGTGAATGCTGTAGCACGCTTCCAGCTGGCCTTTATCCACAGCTTCGAGCGCACTTCGGAAAGTTTCTGACATATAGGCCGCGGAATTGAGTGAGAACGCCGTGAATGCATAAACGATTTTTGGAATAGCGTTCGGGTCATATTCACCGCCCGTTGCCTCAACAAGGCTTTTTACAAGAAGCGGAAGCCCGTAATAAACAAGATAAAGCTGAACAAGCATCGGAGTTCCGCGAATAAAAGACACATATACTGCTATTACCCGAGAAAGAAAGCGCACTTTGAAAAAACATGCAAGAGCAAGAAAGATTCCAAGCAGGGCATCCGCATTAAAATAACTTAATGACTCTATCCAGATAATCTTCGCATTTATCGCAAATGTGCTGCTTTTGAGAAATTGTAATGTTTTTGGATTTTATGACATCCGAAAAATCTGCTTGCTTCAGAAGATTCAT
>NZ_JAFRNB010000039.1 GCF_017430385.1 Treponema sp. | reverse complement strand
GTTCCGAACACGGAAGTCAAGCACCCCCGCGCCGATGATACTCCGTTAGGGGGGAAAGTAGGGAGCCGCCGGCTTTTTTCTTTCTGGATGGTTTTCCGCCCGCTAGCAGGGGCGGATTTTTTTTGCCCCGGGGCGGGGAGCGGGGTGGCAGCGGAACCGCGCATAGCCCGTTGCAGGTTGAGTCGCGCATTATTATTTTTTGGAAAAAATGAAAGTTTTGTTTTTTGATATAGGTTACACTCTTGTTGATGAGTCTGATGTTTGGGAAAGACGATGCAAAGAGCAGGCAGAATTTGAAGAATCAAAAAAACTCTGTCTTACGGCAAAGGATATCTACAATGAGATTCAAAAAGCCTCAATACTGCAAGCTCCTCAATTTCTTACTGTGATTGATAAGTATAAATTTGAGAATGTTGCGCCATATCGCTCAGAGCTGGAGAAGCTGTACGATGAGGCTCCAGCGGTCATCAGTGCTCTTTCAAAAAAATATGAGTTGGGGATTATTGCTAATCAATCTTCTGGGCTAAAGAAACGCTTGGAAGAATTTGGAATTTTGAAATATTTCAAGTATATTATATCGTCTGGCGATGTGCAGATAGCGAAGCCTGATATCCGGATATTCAAATATGCGCTAAATGTAGCAAAATGTGAACCTGATGAGGCTTGTATGATTGGTGACAGGCTTGACAATGATATTTATCCTGCAAAATATCTTGGGATGAAAACTGTGTGGATAAAACAGGGGTTTGGTGCCCTTCAAGAACCCCTGTCAGAATTTGAGAAATCAGATTACATTGTAAAAAACTTGTCGGAACTTCTGACTATTTTATAATTACTGTTAGTCCATAAGGAAGTTGTAATCAGGTGCGTTTCCGAACTCGTCTTCCTGGAGGAAGTCGTAAGATGAACTCATTGCAGAATCCAGCGTTGTTTTTCCTTCCAGATCGAATGTGAGCGGATTGTTGTCCTTTATAATCAAATCGCTTGCGAATCCTGCCCTGTATAATTCTTGCTCAAGCCTGTAAAGCCCGATGAGCCTGCCTGAAGAATTTCCTGAATGAACGGTACACAATTCAGTCGGCTGAGTTCCGTCAAGGAATGTAAGCGTGATTTTATGATCCTCACAATCTGCTGTCGGTAAAGCACCGCTCACTGAGCAGACTGTTACATCGGCAGTGCCGCTTGAAGGACGGACGAAATCTTTATAAGGTAAGCCTTCATGAGCTTTCTGCATGAAGCTTGCCATTGCATATCCTGCTAATGTAGAACCTGTAAGCTGCAGACCGAGAGACTGACCAGGCTTATCGAAGCCAAACCAGAAGATAGAAGTGTAATATGGTGTAAAACATGCTGTCCATGCATCTGCCCAGTTCTGTGTCGTTCCTGTCTTGCCTGCTGCCGGAATCGTGTATTTTCGGCCGTTTGCGTCACGGTAAGTGAATTTTGAGCCGTTTCCTGTTGGGCTTGCGAGCGTTCCGGATTTGACAGTGTTTTCGAGGAGTCTTGTCATTGTGTATGCGGTCTGCGGTGAAATAATCTGCGCCGCACTTCCTTTTGCCTGCTGTTTTTGCCTTACATCCTTTTCTGGATTGAGGAATACATTGCCATTCTTGTCCTCGACATTTCGGATTGCGATTGGAACAACTTCCTTTCCGCCGTTCGCGAAACAAGCATAAGCATGTGCAAGTTCGATTGGACGGACTGAGCATACGCCGAGACCGATAGGATAGCCCGGAACAAAGCCACGGTTAGGAACTTCTTCTTTTGGAATACCAAGAAGGTCGATTGCCCTGTTTATGGCAGTGTCGAATCCGATTCCGTCCAAGATTTTGAGTGAAGGAACATTCATAGAATGTGCAAGCGCGTACCATAGCTCGACATCTCCCTTCCATTCGCCACGGAAGTTCTGCGGAATGTAAGGCTTTCCGTCTGCGGTGTGGAATACAATCGGCGTATCCGAGATGATAGTGCTTGGTGTGAATTGTCTTGAGTCAATTGCTGCGCTGTAATAAAGCGGTTTGAATGAAGAACCTGGCTGTAATCTTGCTTGAACAGCACGGATAAACTGGTTTTCGCCGTCGAATTTGCTTCCGCCGACCAGAGATGTGATGTAACCGGTTGAGTTTTCGACGGCAATCATCGTGCCTTCAATGACATTTTTTCCGACATTTGATTTTGCGATAGCGTTTGCTTTGTTTGCGATTCCGACTTTCAGGGAATCAACGCCACAGACCAATGAAAGCACATCGACGATAGGATTGATTGTCTTTGTGTAAGTGGCTAGGGCAAGTGTCTCGTTGCGCTGCTGAGAGACTTTAAGCTCGCCGAGGTTGAATGTGAGTGTCAGAAGCTCTGTAAGCGGTGTGTAGATTCTGAAAGCTGAATTCTGCCTTTCGCTGTTTCCACGCTGGTATGTCCTGTTCGCATAAGCTATGTAACGCTCCATTGTATTCTGTGCCGCAATCTGATTCTTGAGGTTGAGCGTTGTGTTTACCGTGAAGCCAGATGAATAAATGTCGTCCGAGCCGTAAACCATGTTTGAAAGCTCGCGGCGGACATATTCAGAGAACCACGGAGCATTGTCATCTCTTGTTGGTATGGCCGAGTTTCCTGTGCGCGTGTAGTCAAAATTTGCCCAATATTCCTCAAAAGATGAATCAGACTGTTCCTGCGTGATTAAGCCGTTTTCGACCATTGCCGCGAGAACATATTTCTGCCTGTCCATGGCACGGTTAGGATATTCGAAAGGATTGTAGTGAGCCGGGTTTGAGAGCTGGACTACAAGAATCGCAGCCTCTGCCGGAGTGATTTCCGTTGCGCTATGCCCGAAGTAATACTTGCTTGCGGCATTGACACCGTAAGTGCCGCCACCGAAATAGATTTTGTTAAGGTAAAGTTCCAGAATCTCATTCTTTGAGAATCTGCGTTCCATCTGGATTGCCCACCAAAGCTCTTTGAACTTTCGCATATAAGACATGTCGCGACGGTCGGCATAAAGAGTTCCTGCAATCTGCTGGGTGAGGGTAGAGCCGCCGCCCATGGAATGCCCGATAAGCTGGCCGATTACGGCTCGGAAAAGTGCCTTGACCGAGAATCCGTGATGCTTGTAGAAGATACGGTCTTCTCGTGAGACAAGGGCATCGATCATGTGCTGTGGAAGCCGGTTGATGCTGATAATCTCACGCTTCTCTTCGCTGGCAAGCTCTGTTATAAGCTCGCCGTTGATGTCCAGAATCCGGGTTGGAAGTGCTGTGTCAAATTCCGTGAAATTCTCATTGTCAATTATGTGTTTTGTGTTTGAAAGGGCAAGTCCAAGCGATAATCCAAAAACGCCTGCAAAGAAAAAAAGCCCTGAAATCATTACGACTGTAAATTTGCTCATTTTTTGCATTTACATAGAATACAATTTATAGAAGATAATGTAAAGATTTAGAGTGTTTTTGATTGTTTTAAAGAAAAAAAAGAAAAGGGGCTGCCAACCGACAGCCCCAATTGCCCATCAGGCAAGTCGGACACCAATGGGTGGGAGGGGATAATTGCGTGCCCGACTCTTATATTATCGCTAGAATTTGCTGAAATCTTTAGTGCATTTGGAGAAGAATTTGAAATCTTTTGGATTGAAAATTTGGAAAAGAAAAGGCGTGGAAAAGAGAAACCTTTTTAAGGTTGCGCTTGTCCACTTTGTTACTCGTCTTCGCTTATTGTGGCATCGACATTGAGGTTGACAGAGTATGTGCGGCCGTTCATTGCTGAGATTGTTTTTACGATTTCGTAGTCGCCGAGGATGAATTTTACGGCATGTTCGCCTTGTGTGACGGAAACAGGTTCTGCCGTGTTTGTAACTGGCAAGCCGTCAAGGAAGACTTTTGTGTCTTTTGGGCAGATTAACTTTACGAGCGGCTCTATTCCGCGCATGTTGACCGAGAGCGAAGTGGTTTTTGCCTGCTCGATTCGGAATGTCCGCAGCTCGTTTCGGTAAGAATCGCTTACGATGGAAAGATGATGCTCGCCGGTCGGAAGAAGCTTGTGGCTGTAAGCTTGAACCGGCTCATCATCGATGAAGACAGAGTATTTTTTTTCTTCGGTGGACTGAGGAGTTACGGAGAGGTTGAGCGCGCCCTTGTTTTTGAGGACTGGCTTGGCGGTGATTTCGAGAATGGAGTTTTCGAGTGACTCAGGAACGCCCTTCATTACCATCATGAAACGCAGGAAAATGCCGGAATCCGGTGACTGAACTGGAAGCTTGACAGAATAAGGATTATCCTTGATTGCGAAATCTTTTGAAATTGGAATATAAATGTTGAGCGAGAAGTTGCCTGGAATCGTTGATACATGGCCCCGTTCTCCGTAGTAACTCTGCTTTTTTTCACTCGGCTTTGGATCAAGCTTATCGTAGAGCATGTAGGCCACGGAATCGCGCCAGGTAACGATGTCCTCCGGGACTTTAAGATTAAGCTCCACCCCGCTGATGTAAGTGAGGTCTTTTGGAAGCGTAATCCACAGTGCATCGTTTATTCCGCTTTCGACGGAGATTTTTTCGTTGATTTCGTTGAATGAGATTGGTATGAGTTTTCGTACGCGGAAATTCTCGCTGGACGCGGCGAATGATGCGAAAAGCACAGCCACAGCGAGTGAGAATCTCTTTGTATTTTCAAGAATTGAATGAATCTCGAATCTCTTCATAAAAGGAAATACTATGTTTAATTGTAAACCATATTCCTTTTTCTTTCCATTAAAATAAGTGCTTTTTTTGAAATTTTCTTAAAAAATTGAGGTAGTTTGAGCTAAAACATCTTGGCGGGGTCTTTGGGCGTGCCGTTCTCGCGGACTTCAAAATGCAGGTGCGGGCCGGTTGAGGCTCCTGTCGTTCCGACCAGGCCGATGGTTGCGCCGGTTGATACGGACTGGCCTTTTTTTACGAGTATTTTTGAGAGGTGGGCGCAAAGACTCGTCGTATTTTTGTCGTGAAGAAGGACTATGTAGTTTCCGTAGATTTCGCTGTAGGCGGCTGTCTTGACCGTTCCGTGCTTGCAGGCGAAAACTTCCGTTCCGACCGGGGCAGCGAGGTCTATTCCTGCATGGAATTTCCATTTGCCGGAGATTGGGCTTGTACGGTAGCCGAACTGCGATGTGACTACTTTTTTGCTCAGAGGAAGCTGCATCCCGGTGTCGTGAAAGAAAGCGATTTGCGTGGGCGAGAAGCTCAGTGCCGGGAGAAAATAAAATTCCGTTCCGTTGATTTCATAGATTTTCGTGTCATCCGTGATTAGGGAAGCGAATTCTTTCTGAAGCAGGATTTCAAGGGCTGAGTCCGCTTTTTTGGGAATGTACATGCCCTGCTGAACAGGAAGAATAATCTCCATGCCGTGACGGATTGCATTGGGGCTTGAGAGCCTGTTGATTGTCGCCAGAGTTCCTTGCCCGGTCTGGAAGCGGGCGTAGAGTCCGTTGAAAGTGTCCAGGTATTTGTCAGGGTCTTTTTTGACGGAAAATTTATAAAAAAGATTTTTCGGCTTCTCCATGTTTTTTGTGCGGTTTTCAGGCATATTTTTGATTTTGTTCTGAAGCTGAAGGTCTTTTTGATATTGAACCCAGATTTCGTTTTCCTGACGAATTACTTCGTTCTTTAATTTGATTTCGTCCAGCTCTTCGGGTGATTTTGCGTTCCGTTCGCGCCGTGGAGACTGGTTTTTCGGAGTTTTGATTTCTGGAAAATCTGCTGAAGAAAGGATGATTTTTTGATTCGAAGGTTCGGCTTGGGCCTGGGGAAAAACAGTGACTGCCGATGAAGCGAATAAAATTGTGATGAAGAAAAAAAACAGTCTCATTATTCTCATAAAGTTTCCGATGAAAGCTCGATATTTTTTGACCTGAGTTTTTTTGCTGCGAGAATGTAGAGGGCTGTTGCGACGAAAATTGCCAGAAATGCGAAAATCCTCATGCCGTGTATGACAAGGACGAAAAAGGATGAAAGCCCTGACGCGACAATCAGAAATTTCGTGCTGAAAACGAGTGCCGAGCGTAATCCGTGCTTTTTGATTTGCCTTGCGAGAAGAAATGCAAAAAGCGCAATCAGAAGGACTGAGACTGTGACCGTGTAGCCTGTATGGAAAGTTGTGGCGAAAAAATACAGCGGATATACGAGAAGCGAGCTTAAAAGAGCGCACGCAAAAAGCAGAATTATGAACATAAGGCTATTCTAGAACAAAATTGCGAAAAAAAAAAGACTGCCGTTCAAAAAGAAGGCAGTCCTTGCAAAATATAAGAAAACTTATGCCTCGCTGATTGCGCTAGCAGGGCACTCAGAAGCACATGTTCCGCAGCTTACGCATTTTGATGCGTCGATTTCGCGGTGTCCGTCGTTCTCTGAGATTGCTCCGACTGGGCAGTCAGGTTCACAAGTTCCACAGTTTACGCATACGCTTGGGTCAATTTTCATTGCCATAATTAGTTACCTCTTAATTAAGATTTGTAGAAATATTGTAACATCGAAAAAATCAGAAAACAAGTGGGAATAGAACGAATTGCTTATGGCTAACAAAGTAATTAGTCATGGGTAACAACAAGCGTTGAGCAAAATTTATAAAAAACTCTTTTCTGCTTTTCTGCTTTTTCTCGACATCATTGCGATTAGGTGCTAGAATCATACTTTATGGAAAAGAATTCAGAAAACATCAAAAAAATCGCGTCTATGATTGACCACACAAACCTCAATCCTTGCGCGACAAAAAAAGACATCGAGAAATTGTGCGACGAGGCTAAAAAATTCGGTTTTGCCTCTGTCTGCGTAAACCCGTTTTATGTTCCTTTGGCAGCTGAGCTTTTGAAAGACAGTGCCGTTAAGGTCTGTACAGTCGTTGGCTTCCCTCTTGGTGCCGTATCAATTGATGACAAGGCGAGCGAGGCAGGTCTTGTCGTTGACGAGGGCGCACGCGAAGTCGATATGGTCGTAAACCTTTCGATGGTAAAAGACGGCCAGTGGGACGATGTATTTGAGGATATTTATGCCGTTCGTTGTGCAATCAATGATGTCGTAGTTCCGGGCGACCCGAAAATCGTTCTCAAAGTAATTTTGGAGACATGCTATCTTTCTGACGAAGAAATCGTAAAATGCTGTGAGGCCGCAGAAAAAGCCGGAGCTGATTTTGTCAAAACTTCGACAGGCTTTGCAATCCTCAAAGGCAAGGACGGAAAATTGCTCCCGAACGGTGCGACAACTCACGCTGTTGAGCTTATGCGAAAAACTGTCGGCGACAGGCTCGGAGTCAAGGCAAGTGGCGGCGTTCACAACTGGGAAGAGGCCGTTGCGATGGTCGAGGCAGGGGCAAGCCGAATCGGTGCGAGTGCAGGCGTTCAGATTATAAGTTGAAAACTGAAAGTGGAAAACTGAAAACGGAAAACAAACTTTCCACTTTCCACTTTCCACTTTCTTATGCGTAATATTTCTATGCCTGCGCTGATTCTTTCGGTGCAGATTTCGGGGGAGAATAATCGGCGGGTTACGATTTTTTCTCCTTCCGAAGGAATCCATTTTGCTACTCTTTACGGCGGGCCAAAGTCTAAATTGCGCTCGCTGGTTTCGCCCATGAATTCGGGCGTGATTTATCTTTACCGGGACGAAGTTAAGAATCAGACTAAAATTACTGATTTTGATGTAAAAAACTGTCATCTTTCGTTCCGTGAGAATCTTTTTAAGACTTATTCGGCTTCTCTTGCAACGGAAATCCTGATTAAGACAAAATGCGCGGGCTTTCCCGAAGAAGCATGGAAAATCGTGAACGGATTTCTGGACGGAATCGAACTTTCCAGCGAGGATGAGAGCCGGCTGGGGCTTGTCCGCTTCTTGTGGCGGTATCTTGGACTTCTCGGCGTGCGGCCAGATTCTGCAGTCTGCTGTAACTGCGGCAATTCCCTTCATGCGCAGAAATTTACGAGCGATTCTTTATCGCAGAAATACAGTTTTTCTCCCTTCGACAATGGCTTTTCCTGCCCGGATTGCGCGAGCTTAGAAAAAGGAAACCTTCAGCTTTCAAAGCCCGCAATCACATATCTTGAGGCGATTTCAAGTCTTTCACCAAAAGAAGTTCGGAATATCACAGTTTCAGGAAAAACTCTTTTGGAAATGAAAAACCTGGTGTATAATTTGATAGAGCAGAATTGCGGCTCAAAACTAAATTCTTTGGAATCTGGAATAGGAATTTTATAAATTCCTCACGGAGCTAAGGAGCACACAGAGAGATTTTAACTGCAATAAATCTCTGTGCTCTCTGTGTCCTCTGTGAGAAATTTAAATATGGAGGAATTTATGGTTGATTACACTGAAGGCTCTGGAAAGCAGTATCACACTGGCGTTGGGCCTAGCGATATCGGAAAATATGTCATTATGCCGGGCGACCCGAAAAGGTGTGCAAAAATTGCCGAGCATTTTGATAACGCAAAGCTTGTTGCTGATGTCCGCGAATATGTCACTTACACAGGAACTCTTGAAGGCGTGCCTGTTTCAGTCACTTCTACAGGAATCGGAGGCCCTTCTGCTTCGATTGCGATTGATGAGCTTAGTAAATGCGGTGCGCACACATTTATCCGCGTGGGAACTTGCGGCGGTATGCAGGAAGAAGTCATGGGCGGTGACATCGTGATTGCGACTGGAGCCGTTCGCATGGAAGGAACAAGCCGTGAATTTGCACCTATTGAATATCCTGCCGTGGCTAACATCGAGTGCGTGAACGCGCTCATGAACGCGGCTTCAAAACTCGGAGTTCCAAATCACACTGGTGTCGTTCAGTGCAAGGATTCATTCTTTGGCCAGCACGAGCCTGAGATTATGCCTGTGAGCTACGAGCTGGAGAACAAGTGGCAGGCATGGCTCCGAATGGGCTGTCTTGCAAGCGAAATGGAAAGCGCGGCTTTGTTCATCGCGGGTGCTTTCTTGCGAGTGCGCGTAGGCTCTTGCTTCCTCGTTGTTGCAAATCAGGAGCGCGCAAAGAAAGGCTTGCCGAACAAGCAGGCTCACGACACTGAGGCCGCAATTTCTGTGGCTGTCGAAGCGTTGCGCGAATTGATTAAAAAGGATAAGGCTGCTGGAAAAATCTAAGCTTACTGCTTTGCTTGCATGGGCTAGGGAATGTCAGGAATCACAAAATCCCTCCATGGATTTTGTGATTCCAACGAGAATTTTCTTTTAGAAAATTCTCTCTTTGCTTTTTCCCTACATCCTGTAGGGCATTAATGACAACCACGAAACACCCGACCTGCCGCAAGGCAGGTAGCCCCCAAAAATTCTAAACTTACTATTTTTTTTTTCTGATTTGTGATATTCTCTAGTCGGAAAAATCATGAAAAACTGGATTAAAAAGAGAATCACGCGTGAGGATGTCAGCGCGTTGTATGATAAATTTGGCGTGAATGCGCTCACGGCTTCAATTTTGGCACGCCGTGGAATTACCGAAGGTGCGGATGTTCAGTTCTTTTTGGAAGATGACCTTCGTTTTATGCACAATCCTTTCCTTTTTGCGAATATGGAAGATGCCGTTGACAGAATTTTGCAGGCCAAGGATGAGGGCGAGAATGTCCTGATTTTTGGCGACCGCGATGTTGACGGAATCACTTCCACTGCCGTTCTTTATGACTGCCTCACTTCCATGGGAATCAATGTTAGCTGGCGGCTTCCGGGCGGGACTGACCCTTACGGCCTCAACAAAAATGCCGTCGATGATTTTGAGAAAAATTTCGGCTCTCTCGTAATTACCGTTGACTGCGGAATTTCCAATGTCGAAGAAATCGCTTATGCCACCGAAAAGGGCATGGATGTAATCGTAATTGACCATCACACGCCTCCAGAGGTTTTGCCGTCGCCTGCGATTATCGTAAATCCAAAATGCGAGGACAGCGGATACCCTTTCAAAGATATTTCCGGCTGTGCCGTCGTTTACAAGGTTGTTTCGGCTCTGCGTTTTGCGGCGAGCGGGCTTTACAAGAACGAGGTCGCTCTTTTGGCGGCAACTGCTTCTCCAAATGGCGATGAGTGCACGATTGAAGTCCTCAAGCTCCAGAATCTTGTCGAAAAAGGAAGCCTTAGTATCACGGTGCGGGCGGGCACTTCAATTTCTGACACAAAACTCGTGGATTTTCTGCGCGGCCAGCAGATTTTTGTCTGGGATGAAAAGTCCACATCTTCTTTGCTCTCTCAGATTTTTGGGAGCGGGGCAGAATTCAACTTCATGGACTTACGGGGCGAGGTTGCGAAAGTTTTCCCTGCTATGGGTGGTGCGAGCCTTTCTCAGCTCAAGTCAAAGTCAAAACTTGCGCGCTACAATCCGGACCAGAATACCGAAATCAAAGGTTTCTACAATATATTCGTCACTTTCGTGAATGCTCAGATTTCAAAGCAGTTTCCGTCTTATGCAAAGGCGAACGAGCGTGACTTGCAGCTTGTGGCACTTGCTGCCCTTGCGGACATCATGCCTCTCAAAAACGAAAACCGCATTTTTATCCGCCACGGAATTGCTTCCATGAACAAAGGAAATGCCCGCGAAGGCTTGCGCGAGCTTCTTTCAATGCAAGGGCTTTTGGGAAAGCGCATTAACGCCACTGATTTGTCATGGAACATAAATCCTGCCTTGAATGCCACGGGCAGGCTCGGGCATCCTGAGATTGGCCTTGAATTGTTTTTGGAAAAGGATGCGGGCAAACGTACTGAAATCGCGCAGAAAATCATCGAAATGAACAACGAGCGCAAGGCACTTGGGAACGAAGGCTGGAATTTTGCGGCACTGCAGGCAAAGCAGAGCATCCAAAAATACGGCGGAAAGCTTTGCGTGATAATCGATGACTCGGGCGAGCAGAAAATCAACCGCGGAGTCTCTGGTACAATCGCTGGCAAGCTCGTCAATATTTACGACATTCCTTCCATGGCAATCACAATTGTTGATGAGAACGCAATCGGCTCAATGCGAAGCTGCCGTGGCTTTGAGGTTCTTTCTTTGCTCGACAAGATGGCGGATTTGTTCGTAAGTTACGGCGGTCATGCTTATGCGGCGGGATTCACTTTCAAAAAAGAGCGTCTCCCGGAATTTCTTGCGGCTCTGGACAGGTTCGCGCCGGAAATCGAGCTTTCAAATTCGGAAGCCGAGCAAATCAATATCGATGCTGAGATTCCGAGCGATTATCTTAAGCCCGACCTTCTTGCAATTGTTGACGATTTTGAGCCTTACGGAGAGGAAAACCGCGAGCTTACATTTATGAGCAAAAATCTCAGGATTTGTGACGCGGCCGTTATCGGAAAGACCGAGAGGCAGCATCTTAAGCTCACTTTCGATTTGGGAAAGACCAAGTGGCCTGCGATGTTCTGGGGAGGCGCGGAAAGCCTTCACCGCGACTTTGACAAGGGCGACAGCGTGGATGTCCTTTATCAGGTGGGGCGCAACTGCTTCAACGGCGTGGAAACTCCCCAGCTCATAATCACGGATATTCGGAAAAGCCTGTAAGTGGAAAGTGGAAAACGATGGGCGTTTCGGCTTACGCCGTCGGGCTTTTCGCACTTCCGCGCTAACCGCGCTCCATACCGCAAGCGGTACTGCTTCGCAGGTGCTACAATCCCTAACGCTTAAAACTATGATGAGGAAAAATTATTGTCAGTTACAAATGAACAGCTTGTGAATCTTACAACTCATATTTCTTATCTCAAAATGCCTACAAATCTAGGATTTATACGCTTTGAGAATGAGGCGGGGGAGAAGTGCATTTATATCGTTGATTCTGGGAACGATGAGACTAACGGGGCGCGGATCCTTGATTTTATACGCGAGAATTTTTCTGATTACAAACTCAAAGTGATTCTGAACACTCATTCCCATGCCGACCACTGCGGCGGAAATTCTTTCCTTGTCCGTGAGACTGGCTGCGAGGTCTGGGCTTCTAAGGGCGAGGCTTATCTTATGGAATTCCCGGATATTGAGACTCAGCTTGTCTGGGGCGGCACTCCGATTCATGACATCCGCTCAAAATATCTTCTTGCCGAGGCTTGTAAAGTAAACCGTGTTTTTGACGGTGAGGAAGAAATTGAAATTCCGTGCAAGGAAGGAAAAATTTCTCTCAAAGTGATTTCTCTTCCGGGGCATTATGTCGATCAGACCGGATTTTTATTCACCGACACGGACGGAAAAAGAGTTCTTTTTGCAGGCGATGTGCTTTCTGGCCGCAATTCAATCAAAAAACACTGGATTCAGTATCTTCTGGACGAGACTAAAACAAAGGAATCGCTTTTTAAGATTTCCAAAATAGACGCTGATTTTTACATTCCGGGGCACGGTGACATCGTTACAGAAATCGAAGGAATTGCCGAGCTGAACCTTCTTGCAATCCTTGAGACCGAGGACATGATTCTCGACGAGCTAAAAAAGCCCAAAACAATGGAAGAACTTTTGAAAGCCGTTGCCGACCGAAGCGGAATCACGCTCAAAACGAGCCAGTACTGCCTTATCGGAAGCACGCTCCGCTCATATCTTTCCGGCCTGTACGAGGCCGGGAAGATAGAATATAGCATAGAAGCAAACCGAATGATATGGCGAAAAAAAATAGCGCCGCTTGGATGCCGAAGATTTGGAAGATAGGGAGCGACCCGACAGGGACAAAACCTGTGAGACAGGATTTGAGCGAGTCTCGACGAAATCTGTGATTTCGGCGTGAAAAAAAAAGAAACATTTGCAAAAGGTGTCGTTTGTCTTTCAAATGTTGTTGACATAATCGCTATCTTCTTATAAAATATTATAATCACTTTAAGGGGATAGCGTAATAATGATTTTTCCTTTGGAAAAGACAGTCAAATTCACTGGTAATATTTATGAAGCTACTGTTGCGGCAAGTCACCGAGCATATCAGCTTGCCATGACAAAAGACGAGCGTATCGAGGAAAATGACGGAAAGGTCGTTTCTCTCGCAGCAAAACAGCTCTTCAATGAAGATATTCAGTATCGAAGAATTGAAGACAAATAAATTAGGATATAAAAGCTGCCCTTGACCAAAGAGCCGTTTTTGTTGATAATAAACCAAATCGAGACTAAGGAGTGCCATCGTGCCTTGTGGAAAAAAACGAAAGCGTCAGAAGATTGCGACTCATAAGCGAAAGAAGATGCTTAGAAGAAACCGACATAAGAGTAAGTAATAGTTTGACAGCGTTTATGCTTTCAGCAGCTTGAGGGCTATTCATTCTTTGTCAAGAGAGACCGCCAAAGTCCTGTACTTTTCGCGGTCTTTTTTTTATGGAGAGCGATTACGATTCTTTCAAAAATTACCTCTCCGTCTGATTTAAAAAAAGTTTCGGAAAAGAATTTGCCGAAACTGTGTGAGGAAATAAGAAAGCGGATAATCGAGACCGTTGCTAAAAATGGCGGGCATCTTGCAAGTAATCTGGGGGTTGTGGAGCTTACTGTTGCTCTTCACCGAGTTTTTGAAAGCCCGGAGGATGCGATTATCTTTGATGTCAGCCATCAGTGCTACACTCACAAACTTTTGACGGGGCGTTATAAAGATTTTTCTTCTCTCAGAAAGCACGGCGGCATTTCTGGCTTCACGCGCCGTGATGAAAGCCCTCATGATTATTTTGATAACGGCCATTCTTCAACTTCAATTTCACAGGGACTTGGTCTTCTTACTGCATGGGATAAAATCGAAGAAGAGCAGCGGAGCTTGGGGCGCAAGCCAAAGATTCGGAAGGTTGTCGTTGTGATTGGTGACGGAGCTTTGACTGGCGGACTGGCTTACGAGGCTCTGGCACATGCGGGGCAGCTTTCCAAAAATCTCATAATCGTTCTTAATGACAACCAGATGTCGATTTCTCCGAACAATGGGGCTATTTCGCGTTATTTAAGTACGCTTACGATGACCGGATGCTACCAGAATTTCAGGTATTTCGTGGACGGAATCGTTGATAAAATCCCGAATTCAAAAAATCACATCGGAAAACTGATTTACAGGCTAAAAAGGGCCGTAAAAGGCTTTTTCCTGAACACGAATTTCTTCGCCGATTTGGGCTTTGAGTATGTCGGGCCTCTTGACGGTCACAATATCAAGGAACTTGAGGAAAATCTTCGTCGTGTGCGCCGCCTGCCAAAGCCTGTAATCGTTCATATTCTCACTAAAAAGGGCAAGGGGTATTCTCCTGCCGAAAATGATCCTGCGAGTTTCCATGGTGTCGGGCCGTTCCAGATTTCAGACGGAAAGATGGAAAAATTCGATACATTGAGTTTTACCGAGGCTTTCAACAACACTCTCATGGCCATTGCTGAAAAAAATAACAAAATCATGGCGATTACGGCCGCGATGTCCAAGGGGACAGGCCTCGATACATTTGCGCGGCACTATCCTGACCGCTTTTTTGATGTCGGAATTGCCGAGGAACATGCGGTTACATTTGCGGGCGGTCTTGCAGCTGGCGGAATGATTCCAATCGTGGCGATTTATTCCACATTCATTCAGCGTGCGGTCGATCAGATTATCCATGATGTGGCTCTTTCAAATCATCATGTAGTGTTCATGTTTGACCGGGCGGGGGCAGTTCCGCAGGATGGCGAGACTCATCAGGGAATTTTTGACATCGCGCTTCTCCGGCCGGTTCCGAACATGACTATTCTTTCTCCTGCGACTGCACTTGATTTGAGCCTGTGCCTTATGTGGGCCGTGAATGCCAAAAAGCCGGTCGCAATCCGCTATCCGAAACTTTCTTGTCCGAGCGAATTTCCTTCTTTTGAGCAGAATGTTTGCGAGGGGCGGGGAGTGCTTCTTAAAAATTCAGAGTTCGCCCCGAATCTGAGTGTGGATTTTGAGGAAACTGATGAAAAATCTTTCGATTCAAAAAAATCTCGTGCAAAAAAAATGCTTTTGGTCTGCACTGGTGGCATTTTTGACGAGACTTTGGTTGCGGCGCGAAATCTTCTTCAAAAGGGCGTGAACACGGACATTTATTCTCTTAGGTTCGTAAAGCCGTTCGATGAGAATTATTTTGTTTCGCTTGCAAAAGATTATGATGATGTCGCCGTGATTGAGGACGGAGTTAAAACCGGCGGCGTAGGCGAGTATATTGAGAATCTTTTGTTCGAGCACGATTTTAAGGATGTGAAGGTATTCGCTTTCCCGGAAAAATTCTTTAGTCAGGGAACAAGGACGGAGGTCTTGAATGATGCAGGGCTTTCGGCACGGAAGATTGTGGCGAGGATTTTTGACGCGGATGAGCGCGAATAAACGCTGGTTTTGGCTGTTTAACTCTCTCCTTTTTTGTGATAATCTCTTTCTATTATGAAAACCTTGAATTTAAAAAATCGTGCAGTTTCTACGAAATTACCTGCGTTTGTTATGGGAATCGTGAATGCGACTCCTGATTCTTTTTTTGACAAAAGCCGTGGTGGGGTGGAGGACGCTCTTCGTTTGATTGATGAAGGTGCTGATTTGCTTGATATTGGTGGCGAGTCTACCCGGCCGGGCAGCGAATATGTGAGTGCGGAGGAAGAGATTCGCCGTGTTATTCCTGTGATTGAGGGCGTGCGAAAAGTTTCTGACATCCCGATTTCTGTTGATACCCGTAAATTTGAAGTGATGAAGGCTGCTTTTGAGGCCGGGGCTGACATTCTGAACGATATTTCTGCCCTTGAAGATGATGTGCGCCTTGCTCCGTTCTGTGCCGAGGTTAAAATTCCTGTGATTTTGATGCACAAGAGGGGAAATCCTTCGACAATGCAGAAAAACACTGTTTATGAGAATGTTTTTGATGAGGTGAACGAATATCTCAAAGACCGAGTGGATTTTGCCCTTAATGCCGGAATTGAAGCCGCAAAAATCTGGCTCGACCCGGGGATTGGCTTCGGAAAGAATGTGAATGACAATTTTGAGCTTATGAGACGATGCGGTGAGTTTTTGGGCGGGAAATATCCTGTGCTCATGGCTCTTTCCCGAAAAACTTGCATCGGCGAGGTTACTGGCCGTGATGTGCAGGGCAGGCTTTCAGGTACGCTGACTGCCGACATCCTTTCTGTTTTGAGAGGTGCTTCGATGATTCGCGTGCATGATGTGAAAGAGGCCGTGGATTCGCTTAAGATTCTAAAGGAATTCTGTTAATCGTGATTATGCCCTGGGAAGAATTCTTTGTGTCCTTCCCGGAGCTGCTTGTCATCGACATGGGTGTAAATTGTAGTTGTGGCCAAATCTGAGTGGCCGAGAAGTTCCTGGACGCTCCTTAAATCCATTCCGCCAGCAAGAAGGTGTGTCGCAAATGAATGGCGGAGAGTGTGGACTTTTGCCTGAACGCCGGCCTTTGCTTCAAGTGCCTTGAAATTCTTCCAGATTCCTTTTCTGCTCATCGGCTCACCCTTGTAATTCACGAAAACTTCAGAAACGACTTTGCTTCCGACCAGAACAGGCCTGACTTCCATAAGATACTGCTCTAATTTTTCTTTTGCTGAAAGACCGAACGGAACCATTCTTTCTTTGTCGCCCTTTCCGTGGACGATGAGAAGCTGTTCCTTTAGGTGAAGGTTTGAGACTTGAAGTGTCGCAGCCTCGCTGATACGAAGACCGCATGAATAAATCAGCTCGAAAAGCGCGCGGTCGCGGATTCCAAGCGGAGTGGAGATATCGATTGAATCAAGAAGGGAATCGACCTGTTCTATGGACAAGACTTTTGGAAGTGAGCGGCTTGCCTTTGGTCTGTCCAAAAGCATGGCGTGGTTTTCTTCCCACATTTTTTGCCGCACAAGGTATGAGCCTAAGGCTCGCAGGCCGGAAATGTCCTTTGCAATCGTGTGCTCGTCGCATTTAAGTTCTGTGCGACGCCATATCAAAAAAGACAGGAGAACCTGCGGATTTACGGCCGCAAGTTTTATCTCTTCGTATGAAAGCCAGTTCAGAAAAATCTTTGCACATTCTTCGTAAGTTGCCGCGGAATTTTCTGAAAGGCGTTCGACTGAGACCATATCGCTATGAAATCTTAAGAGCAGGCTCTCGATTGTCATTGCGGCCTCAGTTTATTTTTTACCGATGGAGATTCCGCGTGAGAGACCTTCGAGATTTCGACGCCATACTGCCGGCTGCTCCATATCACTCAAGCCTGAGAATCCTGCAGGTGGAGTAAGCGGGGTAGATGATGAAGCGTGTGGCTGTGAAGGTGACACGCGTGTGAAATCAGAAAGAATATCCTTTTTTTCAGGAGCTGGCTCTTTGTGCATGAATGTTTGCTGTGATGAAGAATGTGCGGCCGGATTTTTGCCGTTATCCTCATAAATCTGTTCGTTGCCGAAAATTCCTGCCATAAAATCATTCTTTTTTGGCTCTGGAGCAGGAGCTGCTGTTTCAATTTTTGGCTTCGGAACTTTGATTCTTTCAAATTCATCGAAAGACATCGTATCTGACTGAGTTTCGATATGCGGAGTTTCGGGAGCTTTTTCTTCGGCTGGAATCTTGTTGAAGCCTGTTGCGATTACGGTTACGCTGATTTTGTCTTCCATTGCTTCATCGAGAACCTGTCCCCAGAGAACAACTGCATCTGGATTTGCGCGCTCTGTGATAATCTGAGCGATTTCGTTACATTCTGCGATACCAACATCATTGTTTCCGCAAATGTTGATGAGAACATTTTTTGCACCGTCAATGTTTGTGTCAACAAGAAGACGATTGTTGATTGCGTTGTGTGCAGCATCGACCGCACGGTTATCACCCTCGCCGATACCGATTCCAAGGATTGCATCTCCCTGACCTTTCATTACAGACTCAACATCACGGAAGTCACGGTTTACGAGACCAGGTTTTGTGATGATGTCAGAGATTCCCTGAACGCCCTGGCGCAAAATATCATTGATAAGTGTGAATGCCATTGGTACTGAAAGACGTTTTTCGGAATCTTTGAGAATAAGCTCATTCGGAATTGCGATAAGAGAATCGACTTCATCACGAAGCTTGCGAACGCCCTCTTCTGCGTGAGCCATTCGGACTTTTCCTTCGAACTTGAAAGGTGTTGTTACGACAGCAACAGTGAGCGCGCCCAAATCACGCGCAATCTTTGCAACGACCGGGGCCGAACCTGTACCTGTTCCGCCGCCCATACCAGCCGTGATAAATACCATATCAGAATCTTTGAGAAGTTCTTTGATTTGTTCTTGCTGCTCTTTTGCAGACTCTTCGCCGACTTCCGGCTTACCGCCCGCACCAAGGCCACCAGCAAGTTTTTGACCAATCTGGATTTTGTACTGTGCTTTATTCTGGCTGAGGGCCTGTAAATCTGTGTTCATGGCGATAAATTCAACGCCGCCAACGCCGCTCTCAATCATTGTGTTTACGGCATTTCCACCGCATCCGCCACATCCGACGACCTTAATCTTAGTCGGGCTGGCTGTGTTTAAGGCAGGGGCATCTGTCCCCGCAGCCTTCACTACTTCGTATTCAAAACTCATGTTGTCCTCCCACCTACAACATTATAAATGATAACAAAAATAATTGATTCATGCAATTTATTTGCCATGTCATTGAAGAAAAATTTCATCTTTAATTAAGGTCTAGCTATTTGAAAACTCTGCAGAATGTGATATTATCAAGAGTAATGAAAAACGCTCATAAATCATTTCTTGTAATTTGTATTACGGCTCTCACTTTTTTTGGATGTACCAAGTCAAACAAGGCAATCATCCGTATGCAGAAAATTGAAGAAGGTGTGTCATCCCCGACGACTGAGGCCGAGTTAAAGGAAGCAATCGCAAAATACCAGCAGCGTGTTGCGGACAATCAGATTGCTGATTCACAGGTCGGAATCTGGTACAAAATGCTTGCTGTTCGTTATCTTGATGCCAAACAGTATGGCAATGCGTTGCAATATTTCCAAAAAGCGCTTCAAATCTACCCGGCTAACCAGAATCTTTTCTATTATGTAGGATTGTGCGCGGGTTACATGGCAAAAGCAAGCCTGGATTATGGTGCGACAGGGGCTTCGACAACTACCGAAAAATACAATTACCTTAAGCTTGCGGAAAGCGCATATTTAAGAGCGATTGAGCTTGAACCAAAATATGGCCGTGCGCTCTACGGACTTGGAATCCTTTATGTTTTTGAGCTTGACCAGAGCGAAAAGGCAATTCCTCATCTTGAAAAATTGCTTTCATTTGATACCCGCAATTTTGATGCGATGTTCGTGCTTGCCCGTGCTTATTATATTCAGGGTGATTACGAAAAGTCTGCAAGTCTTTATGACAAAATCGCGAGCCAGACAAAATCTGAGCAGAAAAAGCAGGAAGCTCTCTCAAACAAAAAAATTGTTCTTGACGCTTCTTACTCAAAATAATTATCTTTCCTATTATGGAAATAACTGAAAAAACTCAAGCCTCCCATAAGATTGAGCTTTTGGCGCGTTTGATTTCCTCGGACGCGTCTTTTTTGACTCTCCGTGAAAAAATTTTATTCCATAAATTTCTCCTGACTGATGATGAAGGAAAAACTTTTGAAAGTGAAGAAGATTTTGCGGCTCGTTTGCTTTCGCTTACAATTACGAGCATTTCTCTTGTAGTAAAGAGAGTTTTTCCGCGGGCAAAGTGGAATCCTTCGGAAGCATTAAAAAAAGTCCGGCTTTCGCAGAGAATCATGGAAGTGCAGGGGATAAAATCAACTTGCTGCCTCGATTCTGATTTTCCGGCAATGCTCCGGGAGATGAAAGACCCACCGTTCATGCTTTTTTACCGCGGAAATCTTGAAATCTTAAAAAGGCATTGCGTTTCTGTGGTCGGAACCCGCCGTGCTTTTCCAGAGGCCTTAAAAGCCGCTTCGGATTTTTCAAAGGCGGCTTGTGATGACGGATTTTGTGTGATTAGCGGGCTTGCCTTTGGAATTGATGCCGCTTCTCACAAAGGCGCGCTCCTTTCTCAAAATTCTGCGACCTGTGCAGTTCTTCCGAGCGGAATCGACATTATCACGCCGCACTCGCATACTCGTCTTGCCGCAAAAATCTTGGAGAAGGACGGACTTATAATTTCAGAATATTTACCGGGTACTCCTTCTGTTCAGTTCAGATATGTTCAGCGCAACAGGATTGTGGCGGCTCTTTCTCCTGCAACTCTTGTCGTTCAGGCTCAGAGCGGAAGCGGGGCAATGATTACGGCGGATTTGGCTCTGGGCTATAACCGCGAAGTTTTCTTTCATCAGGAATGTTTTGTGCGCGAAGTTCCGGGAAAAGTTGGGGCAAGTGAAGCCAGTTCTCCTCGGAGTTTTGTTGAGGCCGGAGCAAAAGTGATTTCTTGCTGGCAGGAATTTAAAAGAGAGTTGTACGGAGAATGAACAGACATCCAAGCGCAAGGGTATGTAGCCCCGAAGTTGCCGGAAGCAAAGCGGACGGCAATGAGCGGTAGCGAAGGGCGAAACACCCGACCGCTGCTTGCAGCGGTTGCGCCCGAAAAAAATATTTTCAAGCCTATTGCAATAAATCAAATTTCATATTTATAATAGAAGAAAATTGACAAAAAGTTCAAAATAGAAGGAAAGGAAGTTTTGAATTATGGCGAAGGCTAAAGAAAAATCAGCAAAATCACCAAAAGAATCTACACTTGTTATCGTGGAGTCTCCTGCAAAAGCAACAACTATCGAAAAATATCTGGGGCCTGGTTACACGGTAAAAGCCTCAATGGGACATTTGATTGATTTGCCTAAATCCCGCCTGGCTGTCAACATCGAGGACGATTTCCAGCCTGAATATATCACCGTTCGTGGCCGGGCAAAACTTCTTAAAGAACTTCAGAAAGATGCAAAAAAATCTGATCATGTATTGCTTGCATCCGATAACGACCGCGAAGGAGAGGCAATCGCATGGCATTTGAACAATGCTCTCAAAGATAAGACAAATGCCGACATCAAGCGAATCGTTTTCAACGAAATTACGCCTGTCGCAATCAAAGAGGCCGTAAAGCATCCTGGTGAAATCGTCGAGAGCAAGGTAAACGCACAGAAGGCCCGCCGTGTTCTTGACCGCCTGGTTGGTTACAATCTCAGCCCGATTTTGTGGGAAAAGGTCAAAAACGGTTTGAGCGCAGGCCGTGTTCAGTCAGTAGCACTCAGGCTTATTTGTGAGCGCGAAAAGGAAGTCGAGGACTTTATCCCGGAAGAATACTGGACTTTGGAAGCCGATTTTCAGAAAGGAAAGACAAAATTCACGGCACAGCTTGCAAAATACAAGGGTGAAAATCCTGAGTTAAAGAGCGAAAAAGCCGTAAACGAAATCATCGAAGAAATCAAAAATTCCGAGTGCAAGGTAAGTGATGTAAAAGTCACCGAAAAGACAGTTAAGCCAAAACCTCCTTTCACAACTTCAAAAATGCAGCAGGCGGCAGCAAACCGCTTAGGATTTACTTCCCGAAAGACAATGCAGATTGCCCAGCAGCTCTACGAAGGTATTCAGATGGGTGCAAACCGAGTCGGTCTTATCACTTACATGCGAACTGACTCCGTGCGAATCTCTCAGACTGCTTTGGATGAAGTTCGCGAATGGATTGGAAAGGAATATCCGGCAAATCTCCCGGAAGAGCCGATTCATTATGCCGTAGGCAAGAGCGCACAGGACGCGCATGAATGTATCCGCCCCACTTATTCAAAATACACACCGGAATACGTAAAAGATTATCTCACGCGAGACCAGCTCCGCTTGTACACGATTGTCTGGGAGCGATTTGTTTCCTGTCAGATGACAAATGCAAAAACTGCTACAACGAGCGTAGAAATCATGGCTGGCGACGCGCTTTTCCGCGTTTCTGCAAGTAAGCTTGTTGAAAAGGGATTTTATTCAGTAATCAAGCTTCTTTCTGCAAAAGAAGAAGTCACTGGCAATCTTCCTAGCCTCAAAAAAGACGAGGTTTTGGAGTCAAGCCACTCATTCTACCCGGAGCAGCACTTCACTCAAGGTCCCGCCCGCTATTCAGACGCTTCAATCGTCCGCACTCTCGAAGAAAAGGGAATCGGCCGCCCTTCAACTTATGCGCCGATTATCTCAGTTCTTCTTGACCGATACTATGTCACACGCAACAATAAGCAGCTCATGCCTACAATTTTGGGCAAGATGATTTGCAAAATCCTGGTCGAAGCTTTCCCAGATGTAATCAACGAGCATTTCACTGCCGAGGTTGAGAACACTCTTGATGATGTCGAGCAGGATAAAATCGTATGGAACAATATGATCCGTGACTTCTACGGGCCGTTCAAAAAACGATGCGATGAGGTTGAATCAAGCGTTGACAGCGTAAAAGGCTTCCTTGACGAGCCGACCGAAAAGGTCTGCGACAAGTGTGGCAAGCCTATGGTCAAAAAACTCGGCCGATTCGGTTACTTCCTTGCTTGCTCTGGCTTCCCGGAGTGCCACAACACCAAGTCAATTCCTCTCGCAAAATGTCCTAAGGACGGCTGTGACGGTGAAATCGTCGCACGCAAAACAAAGGGCAGGGGCAAGGAATTCTACGGCTGCACGAACTATCCGAAGTGCGACTTCATCTCTCACTTCAAGCCTCTCGAAAATCAGTACTGTCCGAAGTGCGGCTGGTTCCTGGTTGAAAAATACGACAAAAAGAACGGAAGCTACAAGTCATGTATCAACCCGGACTGCGATTACCTGCACTCAGCTGATGAAGAGAAAGTTGACTCTGCAAAACTCGCTGAGATGATGGGAGAGTAAAAAGTAGCAATGAGCAGTTAGCAATTTCTAATTCCATATTGCTCATTGCTAATTATTTATTTGCCGATACTTAAACTATGACAGTTTCTGAGGCAATTTCTGAATATCTCTCTTACATCGAATCTGTGCGCACTCTTTCTGCGAACACTGTGACGGCTTGCAAAAATGATTTTGAGCAGTTTGCGGCCATGCCTTTTATTGGCTCGGAGCGCGAAATTTCTTCGATTGAGCTTGAGGACTTAAAGCAGTGCGTTGGTTTTCTTTCTAAGAAAAAGCGGAGTGCGGCTTCAATCAACCGCTTTATTTCTTCGGTACGCTCGCTTTTTGCTTATTGCCGTAAATTCGGGCATTTGAAGGTGAATGTCGCGTTTGAGTTAAAGACTGTCAAAAATCCTAAAAAACTTCCGCGATTTATGACCGGGGCTGAGGTTGATAAACTTTGCAGGGAGCCTGAGATAAACGAGCTTTTGTGGGAAAAACGCGACAAGGCTCTTTTTGAGATGCTTTATTCTTCGGGCTGCCGTGTTTCTGAGATTGCTTCCATTACTCTCGATGATTTTAACGGAGATTTTTCCAGTGCTATTGTAACTGGTAAAGGAAGCAAGGACCGGCGCGTTTATTTTGAGGAAGATGCGCAGAAAGCTCTGAAAGCCTATCTTGAAGACAGAAAAAAACGCTTCGGGGATGCCGACAAGGAACGCCATATTTTTGTGAATCAGCGGGGCGGTGCTCTTACCACAGGCGGAATCAGGATGATTATTTCTCGGTATTCTGGAAGCGAGGGCACAAAGCACCACATTTCGCCTCATGCCTTCCGCCATACTTTTGCCACGGCGATGATTACGAACGGAGCTGATGTAAGGCTCGTGCAGGAATTGCTAGGACATGCAAGCATTTCCACCACGCAGCGATACACCCACATCAGCACCGAGCAGATGATTGCCATGTACAACAAAGCACACCCGCACGCAGGAAAGTGAAAAGTGGAAAGTGGAAAGTGTTTGATCCGAAACAAAAATCCTATTTCCGTTTTCAGTTTTCAACTTTCCGTTTTCCGTTTCTCGCAACTCTGAATCCTGTTTCTTCTTTGTAGTTGCTTTCGTGCCAGTTTCTTTCACCGTAGAAAACATCATCGTTGGTGTCATAAGAACCGCCCATAATGTTGTCGGTATTCCAGTAATAATCACGATAGCCTGATACGGAGTGAACCATTTCGGCGGCGTTTCCTGACATGTCGTATAGCCCAAGTTTGTTCGGCTTTTTGCTTTTTACATCCTGTGGCTTCATCGCATCGAATACACCGACTTCATCCTTGTCGTTCGAGCCGCTGTATTCAAGCTTGGATTTCGGGTTCGCTTCCATTGCGGCGAATCTCCATTCATTTTTGGTCGGGATCCTGAATCCGTCAGAATCTTCGTTTACTGTTTCTTCTTCGATATTATAGAACGGTTTGTAGCCGTACACTTTGCTCAGCTCATTGCAGAAATATCGTGCTTCCGTATAAGTGAGATTTGTTACGGGGGCTTTAGATGAGTCGTTGTAATATTTTGAGTCGGTATGCTCTATGTTCGGGTTGTAGTGCATTATGCGGATGAACATTTCATTCGTAATTTCTGTGTCGGAAAGCTCATAGTCTGAGAGAGTCAGCCTTTTTTCTTCGTCAATTCTTCCGTAATCGTCAACTTTGCAGATTTCCTGCCCTTTGATTCCTACCATTTTCAGGTTTTCGTCGAAGAAACTTTTTTGAGAGGTAAGCATTTCAATGTGCTCTTTTTCATGCTCTTCAAGCAATTTCTTCATTTCATCAGGTTTTGTCGTCCTTACAAGCCTTAATGCGGAACCATCGTGTTTTTCGCGAGAAGTTCTTCTTACGGAAAGCTTTACATCTGATGCGTTACGATTGTATTTATCACTTCCTTTTTGGATTTTTTGAGGGGCGTAAATCTGGCCGAATGGCATTTTCGTGATGTAGTACGGCTTTGAGTCATAAGAACTTATGGTATAGCCTGTTTTTTGTTCACAAAAATCATCGTAGTCAAAATACTGGAAATCGTTGCACCATTCATAACAGAGACCTGCAAGGTTGTAGATTCCGAGAGAATTTGCCTTTCCTGTGTAGACCGTAATCTTCTGTTCCGGCTCATAGTAATCTTCCCAATCATTATTCCTCAGAGTGTACATTGCCGGATTCCCGTAATAAACGACAGAATCAATTGTAACGCCGTATTTGAGGGATTTGTCGGTCGTGCCTGAGCGCGCCGCATGTTCCCATTCTGCTTCGGTCGGCATTCTGAAGCCGTTCGCAGTGTAATCGACAGTCACTACATCACGGTAAAATGAATAAGCTTTCTGATAATTGTAAAGCTCGCTCAATGCGTTGCAGAAAGCCGCCGCATCGTACCAGCTGAATTCTTTCGGCCTGTTCGATGCCTCCTCAATGTCTTCTTCGGTTGGGCGACGGTAGCCATCTCCGTCAAGCGTAAATTTTTTGCCTTCGAGGGCTGAATAGATTTTTTGAGTCACAGGAATTTCTGACATCACGAAAGAGCCCAATGTGACTTCAACGAAATCTTTGTTCTGTGTATCGAGGGACTGGAGCGCCTTTCCGCCCTTAACATTTTTCATAAGTTTGTTGATTGAAGTTCCTGCCAATGCCTCAAATTTGTCGAGTTTTTTGATTCGTAGTTTTGATGAATAGTCTGCGATTGTTTTTTCGAGCTTGACGAGTTCTTTTTTATCTTCTGGAATGTTCTTGCAGATGTAAAATTTTGAGAAACCGAAGCCGTAGTGAATTCCATCTTTCA
The DNA here is from genome assembly GCF_017430385.1 of Treponema sp. Classification (GTDB taxonomy): domain Bacteria; phylum Spirochaetota; class Spirochaetia; order Treponematales; family Treponemataceae; genus Treponema_D. Next base: position 55,397 of record NZ_JAFRNB010000039.1, on the reverse strand, counting down.
CGAAACCGTCTTTTTCTTTCAAATGCTCAACTCTCATATCTGCCGGGAGACCGTTTTTTAAAAAGATGCTTACATTGCTTCCGTAATTTGTGTCCGTGAGGTATGAAAGTGATTCTTCTTCGTCTCTTTCTTCGCTTCGTCTTTCATAGTCAAAGTCGTCTTCTTTTGGAAATCGGAATCCGTTTGCTTTCGGGTTGCAAGCAATTTTCATTCCTTTGAATCCTTCTTTGTTCCAGTCATCATAGTCGTTATAAGAAATCATAAAGTCGAGGTTGTGGGAAAGAAGATACTCCTCATCGACCTCCGCATATTCTCCGTTTTCGTCGGGCATTGTAATCTTGTAATAAGGTTCATAACCGCATATTCTACTTATTTCGTTGAGGAAGCGGATTGCGTTGTAAGTGGTTGAGTTATGTATGTAGATGTAGTCGCCGGCATATTTGTCAGACAAGAGGTAAAAATCATTTTGTTCTATAGGCTCTTTCGTGATATAAAGGCCGTCGAATTGCCTTTTGTAGTCTATGTCGCTTCTGAATCTGTGTGCGAAAGGCTTTACTTTCACGAGTTTTGAAAGAACTGTCTCCTTAAGCCTTTCTTCCTGGTCTTTTTTGGCGATTTCCAGGGCCTTTTTTGTCCGCTTTTGAGAATCTTCCGAATTGATTGAGCGGCAGACACGGAAGCCAAAACCAGAACCATAATAATCAATCTCATACTCGTGGTCTAATCTTGTGTAATCTCTGGTTTCCAGCTCTTTTGCTTGTTTGAATCCGCAGCCTTTAATGATTACAAAGTCGGCATAGGTTGAATCTCTTCGCTCAGGGCCTTTGTAATCAACTGTCTTATATTCTGGGAATGGCGCATAATAATCCCATACAATCTCAGGCAGGTTTCCGCTCATGTCGTAGAATCCGAGAGAGTTCGGTTTCATAGATTTTACTTCGGCGGGGCTGTCATAACCGATATTTGTGATTCCGTCTGAGCCGGAAGAGACAGCTACATCAAAAAAACTGTTTGCGCCGGAGTATTTGAATTTATCGTGGTGAGTGCCTGAGCGGGCAGCATACATCCATTCTGCTTCGGTGGGGAGCCTGTAGCCGTCAGCATTAAAATCGCAGGCAAGATTTTTCATGAAACTATAGAAGTCTTTGGTCTCCTTTCCCCAGTACAAATCCCAGAGGTCTGGGTCGGTCTCGCCTTTTACGCTGTAGCAAGGGGTAAGATTTTCTTTGATGCTAAGCTTGTTGCAGAAAATGAGTGCGTCCGTAAATTTCTTGAGTTCGACAGGCCTGTACTTGCTCGCATGAATCGACGGATTTGCTTCCATAATTTCTTCGTACATATCCTGGGTGATTTCCGAGGAACTCATAAGCAAATCGCTTACATAAGTCTCATGCTTTCTGTATATGCGGTATGCCCGGCTGTCATTGTCAATCTTTTCGATCTCGTCTTCGGTGAGACCAAGCGTAAACCAGTCTCCTTCGACCGTAATCATGTTGAAAAGCTCAGGGGGCTCTTTTTTTTCTTCTTCGACTGGTTCTGCCTCTGACACAGTCGGCTCAATGCTTTCTGTCGCTGTTGTTTTTTTATCCTTGCATGAGAAAGATGTCATAATTAGGGCGAAAATTGCCATTGCGTAAAGTGATTTTTTTGTTTTTTTCATAATTTATTCCCTTTTTTAAGATTCTTTATTTATACTTCATCACCCTGAATGAGTTTTTTGAGGAAAGTGGGCTTTGGCGCCGCTTTGGCTCAGTGTATTTGTATGTGTTCCAGACTGTGCGTTCCGAATATTCAATATCGTCTTTTCCGCAGTGGGAGCGGACTATACGGGTCTGGTAGGTCTCGCCTTTTTTTTCTGGATAATCGTAAGTGTAGAAGGGCTTGTCGTATATATAGCTCATATTTTTTCCTTCGTCAAAGCACCATTCTGCTGTTGTCGTGTTCATCAGGTATAGTCCTGTGGAAGTGGCCGGATCTTTTTTTAAATCATAAATAGTTCCGTTGAGAAGTGTTATTTCTTTTTCCGAATCTTCTCCGAGAGTTCCCGCATATTCCCATTCGATTTCTTTCGGAATCCTGTAGCCGTCCGCCTTTTGGTCGCACAAGATTATGTTCTTGAATTTTACGGATTTGTCCGGCTCCCCTGTGAATTCAATGCTGAAATCCTGATTTATCTGGTTGATTTCACCTTCATCAAGAATTGTCTTGCCGTTTATTTTATAGACCGGCTTAAGATGTGCCTGAATGCTCAGTTTGTTGCATATAACAAGGGCCGCAAGAAAATTTTCCACGTAAATCTTTGATTCATTTTCATGATCGTTCCAAATGAGTTTTCCGTAAAGTCCGTGCGAGAATTTTGTGCTCATCATCGAAAGAGCCTTTATGTTTTCGCTTTTTGTCACAGCCTTTTCGGAGTCTGAATCTTTGTAAGTCATCGTGTATTTTCCGCCGGGGATTTCTATCATTTCGAGAATTTCATCAAGCTTTTGAGCCAGAAGTTTCTTTTCTTCCTTGTTTTTTGCAAGAAGTTCCTTTATTTTTTCTGAATCCAAAGTCCTGCAAAGGTGGAATGAGCCCAAGTTGAAATTAGTTAACCAGGCACTCCATCTGCTGGCTGATACGCTGGCATGATTTTTTTCTTCATCAAGAAGATTGAAATCGCCATGAGGAAATGAAGTTTCCCATACAGGAATCTCTCCGGTGATATAATAATCGTTGCAGATGCTGTCTGTTTTCAAAGCAGAAGAGACCAAAAGTGATGAGAATTCTGCTATGGTCGGAAGCCTGAAACCGTTCTTCGTGTAATCACATTTCCATTCGTTTTCTTTCTGATAGTAGCATTTTTCAAAGCCCCGAATCTCGCTCAACTTGTTGCAGATTTCAACAATTTCATCATAAGGACAAGATGCGTCTATGTCATTTCGATGTGATTCCGTTTCCGGGATTTTTCCTGTCAGGGTTTTGTAAAGATAATTTGTGAATTGCTTATCCGAATACTCAAAGTCTGCGATTTCTGCGTCCGGGAAAATATTTCCCTCTCGTCCTCTTGTTTGGAATGTCTTAAGCCCGCCTTCCTGTTTTTTCATCGTGATAAGGGAATCAAATTCCTCGTTGATTTTTGCCGCTACGAGTTCTTCCTGCTTTTTATTGTATTCTGCGATTTGCTCTGTTTTTGCCGTCTGGAACAAGCGAAGACAGAAATTCGGTGATTTTTGCTCGCGCTTCGCATTTACTTCATAATGATTCATCAAATTCTGAATAGGCTTTCGGTTCTTACCTGCATATCTGATGATAACTTTGTCGGCTGACGGAAATTCGTTTACTGGATTGTACATGTCCCTCGTGTAAAGCTGCTCCGTGAAAGAATCATAAGTCCAGTTCCAGTGGGTCGGGTCAAAGTTGACTTCATCTTTTGGATTGTACTGAGCCTCGAATGAAAGCAGCTCGGATTTTGTCGGGAGCCTGTAGCCGTTTGCAGCCGGATTGTAAGAATATGAATAGTCGTAAGGATGGGTTGAATTGGTCATGTTTTTTTTGAGCTGGTTGTAGCAAGGCGTAAGTCCGCAGAGCTTACTGAGCCTGTTGCAGAATTCTATTGAATTTAGGAAATCTATGTTTGTTTTTGGCTCGGTTTCGTTGATGTAATCTTCTTCCTTGAAAACCTTTGTGATGAAATAGTAATAATCCCTGTTGCTGTGCAGAAAATCCGGTGATTCTATTCCGTCATAAAGCTGATTATTCATGACAAAATCGTAAAGTTCCTTGGAAATCTCTGTTTTTCCGGCGTTCAGGGCAGATACGAAGATGTTGATTTTTGTTTTGCTGCCGTCTGATTTTTCGCCGATTGTCTGGTATGAATATTCCTCGCATGGAACGAATTCTAGCTGCTGGCGGAGTTTTTCAAAATTTGACTTGAGCCATTCTTCCCGGTCTTTTTCAACATCCTTTGCGAAAAGAATGTCGAGCTTTGATTTGTCGATTGTTGTTGGACAGCAGATTCTGAAACCCGTGGCAGACGAATTCGATACTATGTAGTCTTTGTACTTTTCTATAAAGTCATCGCCGGCATATTCCTTTAAAACCTGATAAGTCATGATTCCATAGTCGATGTCAATGGTTCTGTTTTGCTTTTCCTCCGCACTGGTGGTGTTTCCAAAATCTTCATCCGTAAAATAAACATATTCCTTCGCGTTGCCTGTGAAGTCAAAAAGTCCCATGGAATCTGGAACAAAATGCGCGACTTTGTGGAGACGGTTTCCGTGCCAGCCTTTTCCTGTGTTTCTGAATGAAGTATATCCGTGTGTGTTGTCAACGGTGATGTATTTCTTTAGGAGATTTTCTGCTTCTTTATAATGGAGCAGCCTGAATCCAACTGCATCTTTAATTTCTTCTATATAAAGGATGCTTGTTTCTTCGGTTGCTTTTTCATTGATTTTGTAAGTTTCCTGGAATCCGAAGAATTTGTTCAGCTTGTTGCAGTATCGGAAGGCATCGTTGTAAGTAAGATTTGTTACAGGAAGCTGATCGTCTACGACTTCCGACGGATTTTCTTTCATCATCTCTGCGAACTGGGCCTGAGTGATTTCCGTGCGTGACACAAAAAGAGTTTGGCCTGTCGGTTCGCCGCTTTCCCCTGGAATATTTACTTCTACGAACTGAATGTTATTTATTAATTTTGCTTCTTTGCAGGAAATAAAAGTTGCGCAAACAAGAAGTGTGAGCGTTATAAAAAATCTGTTTAGTCTCTTCATAATGACATTATACACATATTTGTCAAATGGTTCTATAAAATGAAATTTTGAAAAAAATCTTAATATTATTTAAAAGTTGTGTTATAATGTTCTGAAGGAGGCTTCTGTGAAAAGTCCACGAAAGAGCTTGAGTTTTAAAATTATTCTTACAGTATTGATTGGCACAGTCATCTCCAATCTTATAATCGGGATTGTCGTCAGTCTTAATTCTTCAAAGTCCCTGCAGCAGATGATGTACGAGGATTTGCTTCATTCCGTCAATGCCGTGGCAAAAGAAATGCGGCTTAACAATGAGCGCGATGTCCGTATGCTTCAGGCACTTGCGGCTGATTCACGCATGAGAAATCCTGATGTGAGCCTTTCAGAGAAAGTCGAGATTGCGCGTGCGGTCACTTCTTTGGACAAAGATTACATCGATGTTTCTGTCCTTGACATGAGCGGGCGGGGCTTGGACAAATCTTCCGGGGCAAGTTTTTCTGCGGCGAGCGAGGCATATTTTACCGGAGCAAAAAGCGGCAGCCTTGTGATTACAGATCCTTCCGTAGATGAAAAAACTGGCGCGGTCACTATGACATACTCTTATCCTGTAAAGGATTCTTCCGGCCGGGTAATCAATGTTTTGTACTGTGTCGTTGACGGATTCAAGCTGAGCAATCTGTGTATGGCTCATCCAATGTCAAAAGACCGTAAACCTTATGTAATCAGTGCGGCCACAAAAATCACTTTGGCGAATGAGGACCATTGGAAGGTCGGTGTCGAGGATGTCGGAGCGATTGAAGTTCAGAATCAGGGCACTTCTCTTGGAACTCACCTCACTCTTATGCTTTCCGGCGAGACTGGAAGTGATATTTATGTAGACAATGGCAAAAAATGGATGTCGGTTTTTGAGCGTATTCCCGATACAAACTGGATTGCGGCCTGTTCTGTTCCTTTCTCAGATTTTCAGGAGCGACTTGATTCTTTGATGACTCTGATTGTCATTGCATTCATCGTTCTTACTGTTATTTCACTTTCTGTCGTCGCGTTTGTAATCAGGCTTTCAATCAGGCCTCTTCGTCGTCTTAAGAGCGCGATTACTGAAATTTCAACTGGCAATGCTGACTTAACACAAAGGCTTGAAGTAAATTCAAAAGATGAGGTCGGTGATGTCGTCTCCGGCTTCAATGTGTTCATCGAAAAACTCCATTCAATCATTTCTCAGGTAAAGAATTCAAAATCAAATCTTCAGGATGCAGGCTCTAATATGAGCGCGGTCAGTCAGGACACGGCGGCTTCAATCACGGAGATTCTTGCTAATATCGAGGGCGTAAACAAGCAGATTATGAATCAGTCAGGCAGCGTTGACGAGACTGCCGGTGCAATCAATGAGATTGCTTCAAACATTGCTTCTTTGGAGCGCATGATTGAGAATCAGGTTTCTCAGGTCTCACAGGCTTCCGCAGCCGTTGAAGAAATGATTGGAAACATTTCGAGCGTAAATCAGACTGTCGAGAAAATGGCCGGCTCATTTGAGGAACTTGAAGTCAACGCACAGACAGGTTCCGCAAAGCAAGAGGATGTAAACAATAAAATCGAGCAGATTAAGACACAGAGCGAGATGCTTCAGGACGCTAACACCGTCATTTCGGCAATCGCTGAGCAGACGAACCTCCTTGCTATGAATGCGGCAATCGAGGCGGCTCATGCGGGCGAGGCGGGCAAAGGATTCTCTGTTGTCGCCGATGAAATCCGAAAACTCTCCGAGAATTCAAGCGAGCAGTCAAAGACAATCGGTATTCAGCTTGGAAAAATCCGTGCTTCAATTTCTGATGTCGTTTCTGCTTCGGTTGACTCAAGCTCAGCGTTCCAGTCCGTGGCCGACAAAATCAAGGACACTGATCAGCTTGTGCGACAGATTCGTGCCGCAATGCAGGAGCAGCAGGCCGGAAGTCAGCAGATTGGCGATGCCCTTCATGCGATGAACGACAGCACTTCCGAAGTTCGCACGGCTTCCGCTGAGATGTCAGAGGGAAACAAGCAGATTCTCCAAGAAGTCCAAAAGCTCCAGAACGCAACTCTAAAAATTAAGGACAGCGTAGGTGAAATGGGCATCGGTGCAAGGAAAATCAATGAGACTGGTGCGGCTCTCTCTGAAATCTCCGGCGTAATGAACGATTCAATCTCAAAAATCGGAAACGAAATCGATTTGTTCCGGGTTTAGCGAGACTTTTTGCAATTACTAATTAGATCAAATGCCGAGTTTTGCACCGTTCAGCAAATATAAAACTCGGCATTCGACCAATTGAACATTTCTCATTGCTAATTTCTAATTATTTACTTGCCGACTTTCTTTATTTTCTTTATCTTTATATCATGGAAAAGATTGAAATCAGGAGCACTACCGTTATTGCTGTCAAACGAAACGGTAAGGTTGCTATGGCAGGTGACGGTCAGGTAACATTAGGAAACACCGTCTGCAAAGGAAATGCCCGAAAAGTACGAAAAATTTACAACGGCAAGATTCTCACAGGATTTGCGGGAAGCGTTGCCGATGCCTTTACATTGCTTGATAAATTCGAAGAAAAAATCAAGGAATTCAACGGTGACTTGACCCGGAGCGCAGTAGAGCTTGCAAAAATGTGGCGCACGAACAAAATGTACCAGAAGCTTGAGGCCATGCTGATTGTCGCCGATTCTTCAAAGATTCTTTTAATCAGCGGAGACGGAAATGTAATCGAGCCTGAGAACGATGTTCTTGCAATCGGTTCGGGCGGAAACTACGCATATTCAGCGGCTCTCGCATATCTTGATTCAAGCGATTTGAGTGCGCGCGAAATCGCAGAGCGAAGTCTTAAAATCGCCGGTAATATTTGTATTTACACAAACAATAATATAACCGTAGAAGAACTCTAATAAACCACAGATGTCACGGATTGACACAGATTATATTTATCTTGAATGAAAATATTTCGTTTTTTACGAAGTGCTTTCTTGTAAAAAATAGTTAATCGGTGAAATCTGTGTAATCTGTGGTTAAAATAAGGAAAATACCATGTCTATAGAAGGACTTACACCGAAACAGATTGTTGAAAAACTTGATTCTTACATCATCGGACAGGACAAGGCCAAAAGGGCCGTTGCCGTTGCACTCCGTAACCGAATCCGCCGAATTCATTTGTCAGAAGATATTCGTGATGAAGTTGCACCCAAAAATATCCTTATGATAGGACCGACTGGCGTTGGTAAGACAGAAATTGCCCGCCGCCTTGCCAAGCTCGTGAACGCTCCTTTTATCAAGGTTGAGGCCACAAAATACACTGAGGTCGGATATGTTGGCCGCGATGTAGAGTCAATGGTTCGCGATTTGATGGCTGTCGGTTTCAATAATGTCAAAAAAGAAGTCGAGGATTCTATGCGAGAGGCTTGCGGTCCAAAAGTTGAGGAAAGATTGCTTGACCTTCTCCTTCCTGGAACCGGCAAAAAAGAAGAAAAGGCCGAAGATAAATCTGCTTCTCCGTTCGAGATTATTCCTTTCTCTGGTAGTCCCGAAGAAGCACAGAAATTCATGGAAGAGCAGAACGCGCGCCTTGCCGCACAGCAGGCTGAGGACGAAAAAAAGGCTGCTGAAAAGCCTGTCGATAACTCAACCCGCGAGAAATTCCGAACTATGCTCCGTGAGGGAAAGCTTGAAGACCGTGAAGTTGAAGTCACTGTCAAACGACAGCGTTCTATGCCGAGCATGGAAATCATTGCGGGCGGCTCAATGGACGACATTCAGAGCGGCATGATGGAAATCCAGAACATGCTTTCTGGCCGAAATCACAAGCAGAAGACTGTTACTGTCCGCGAAGCTCGAAAAATCCTTACCGAAGAAGTTTTGGACTCAATGATTGATGCCGACAAAGTTGCTGACAAGGCAAAAGAGCGGGTAGAGCAGAGCGGAATCATCTTCATTGATGAGATTGATAAAATCGCCACAAAGAACGGCGAGGGCCACGGCTCAAATGTAAGCCGCGAAGGTGTTCAGCGCGATATTCTTCCGATTGTTGAAGGCTCAAAGGTCAACACAAAATTCGGTGTTGTCGATACAACACATATTCTTTTCGTTGCGGCAGGTGCATTCAGTCTTGCAGCTCCCAGTGACTTGATTCCTGAGCTTCAGGGACGATTCCCGCTTCGTGTCGAGCTTGAGTCTCTTTCAAAGGCTGACTTCAAGCGAATCCTCACCGAGCCAAAAAACGCTCTCACCAAGCAGTACACGGCTCTTCTTGCAACCGAGGGCGTCAATATCGTATTCACGGAAGATGCGATTGACCGCATGAGCGAGATTGCCGAGGAACTTAATGCCCGAAGCGAAAATATCGGGGCTAGGCGACTTCACACAATCATGGAAAAGGTTCTCGAAGAAATCAGTTTTGATGCCGATGAGCACGAGGGCGAGACCGTGAATGTCGATGCAAAATATGTCGATGAAAAACTCACCGGCGTCGTAAAAGATCAGGATTTGAGCCGCTACATTTTGTAGTTACGCGTTATAAAATTTGAATGCATTGCCGCCTTGCTTTTTGCAGTCGTACATGAGCGAGTCGGCTTTTGTGTACATTTGCTCAAAAGTCTCGTTGTTGTCGATTATGACCGCACCGAGGCTTATTGAGATTTTATGTTCATGAAGTTCCGGGATGTCGATTTTTTCGATATTTTTCATGAATCGTTCAAGAATTAATTTTCCTGTTGATTGATTTTTGATTTCCGGGGCAAACACTACGAATTCATCACCGCCAAGGCGAATTAAAATGTCGGTGGTTCGGAAAGTCTTTTTCATGCATTTTGCAATTTCAATGAGCACTTTATCTCCTGCAGTGTGCCCGAATGTATCGTTCACATATTTAAATTTGTTTGCGTCAAAAAGACAGAACATGCCATATTTGCCTTCGATTACGGCTTTTTTGACCTTGTATTCACCGCTTCGCCTGTTGCAGATTTGTGTGAGCGAATCAGTTTCGGAAAGGACGACAAGATTTTTTTCAAGCTTTTTCTGTGCTGAAATATCAATGAAAGAGAAAATAATGACCTGCTCGCCGTTTGAAAGGTGAGCGCATTTTGCATGGCTCAGAAGATGAATCTTTTTCCCGTCATCGTGCATTACAGAGGTTTCATAGACAATTTCTTCATTTGAAATCTTTGACAAAGAACGGACATTTGCAATCTTTTCAGTTTCTTCCTCATCAAACCGATTTTTTATATCATCCATTGTAAGAGTCGCTTTCTTTTCTGGAGGAATTCCCCAAAGTTTGAGAGCCATTTTGTTCACAAGAATGATATTGTTGTCTTCAAGGTTTGTTACGAGAGTTCCGACTGTCTGGGCTTCAAGCAGCTCAAAGAAAAGCTGATACTGATTTTCGAGAACCCCATGAAGTTCCTTGACTGCATTTGCGATTGTTCCGAATTCATCATCGCGAGCGAGATATTTATTGAGAATGTCGGAATAGCTGTAATCTCTGGCCTTGAATTTTTCGATTTGCGTGTTTATGTCACGGATTGGACGCATTGTAATTTCGACGCTGAATCCGAAAAACAAGAGCATTATCAATGTGATAAGGATACAGATTGCGGCAAGAATAGTTCTGACCGAGCGGACGATTCCAAAAACATTTTCGTTTGAGTCTTTAACAATGAAGACCCAGTTTTTATCGGCCATGAAATAGCATGAAATTACGGATTCCTCTGAGCGATAGCTGAGCGTTTTATTCTTTTTGTCCTGGGATAAGAACCCATGAATTGTGTCGAGCAAATGCTGATCCGTACATTTTTGCCCTACAAGCTGTGAATCTTCATTGAAAATATATTCGTTTGTATTTGCGTTTATCAGAGAATATCCGATAGTGTTATCTGAAAGTGGGGCAAGTTTTTTTTCGAGTGCGTCAGTGAAGAAAGCTCCGCCCGCAAAACCAAGCTCTTTTCCTGCTTCATCAAAAACTGGCGCATAAACAGGAATTACCATTTTTTGTGAGACTGGGGCGCGGACAATTCCTGTGCAGAATGCCTGTCCTTTGCTTTTTATGGTTTCTTCGAGAATCTTTGCATTTTCCTTGTCTCGGAAAGTGATGTTTATTGAAGCCGGATTTGTATGCTCCAGAACGAATGTGTCCCATTCTGCTATGTAAAGACCTTCAGTGTCAGTGTGACCGGCGGCATAAGCCAGCGTGACTTCATGTACTTTTCGGCGTGCAATCGGATCGTTCTTTTTGGTGAAGCCTTCGCGGATTATCGGGGAACGGCTGTAACCTGTAAGAAAATCGCAGCATCCGATTATGTATGATTCGACGATTTGAGCACGGTCTCGCGCGATGATATTCATATCGCTCATGGCTTTATTCTCAAGGACTTTTGTGAGACTGTGATTAATGATAAGAAAAAAGGCCGTCATTGTAATTAATTCAACTGTTCCGACCATCGCCGCAATTTTCAGGCTGATTCTTTTGCTTTTCATCTTTCCTTTAAATATTCTGATATTATCCATTATAACACAGTATTTTTGATTTATAAAGAAAAATCTTTCAAAAATCTTCTATATAATTGAACAATTAATTGAAACGGAAAATTGAAACAAGTTGTGCCGACGGGAGAAAATAATAAAACTTGTGAATATGAAAATCTGGACTTATAATTGAGAAAATGACCGACATCGAGAATCTCGAAAAAATCATCAGACAGGTGTTCAAAGTTTCAAAAGTCATAAAGAACCGCACGAACACGAACAGCTGCATTGCTCCTCTCAACCGAAAGCCGCACAATCTTTTTGCCCGGAATTTCTTCGACAGGCTCAGGCGGCTCAACCAGAAATTTGACGGCGACAAATCAGCAATCAACGACATTGCCGAGCGCGTAAAAAATATTGGTGAGGCAAAGAATTCCGCGTGGGCAGGCCCTTATTCCGAGCTGGTCGCGCTTGATTTTTATTCCCAGTTCTCAGAATTTTTCAATCTTTCTTATATTAATCTTCTTCCTATTAAAAATCATCCGGCATCGATTCCGGCGATTAACGGCCAGAAAGAAGTAATCGACATCGACTTGTGCCTTCACCTGCGCCATGACAAAGTTTTCACTGATATAAAAAGCTTCAACTGCATCCATCAGAACATTTTGGACGAAGTGATTGAAGTCGTTGAGGAATATTCCCTTGTTACTCTTGGAAAAAGCGTGATGATTGGCGTGGACAACCTTTCAAGCATCGACTACACCGAGGTGAAATCACATCTGGGCTACGAAAAGCGCAAAATCTACTACGCTCTCACGAATGCAATCTCCGAAAACCGCCGTCTGGTTCACTACGAGTCAAAAACTGGCATCGTCTTCACATTCCGAATCGAATATTCCGACACGCTCAGCACGGTCAAAGAATATTCTCCGTTCGCGATGGCAGAGGCTTACAAATACAAATTCCTCGACTACGGCTCAAAACTCGTGGACAACGAATATTCCGTAATCACAATGGTCCGGAATCCCTGGTTCAATGAAGAGACTGTCGATTTCGGTGATTTCAATAACATTTTTTACCGTTCCCTTGCCCGCCGAACCTTCATCGAACTTGCCCGAATCAAAGAAGATGCAGCCCGCTACTCGCAAAGCTATTCCAATAAAAAAATCCGCGTGTGCGATGTGTCCAGAAACCTGGCCGGAATCGTGTTCATCGATGACGAAAGTTCCAAAGAAAGTGATGTCGAAAAATTGTATTCCGCCTATTTTTACCTGAACCCGAACTACGCAAACAAAAAGCCCCTCACAATCCGAAAACTCGAAAAATATTTCCGTAACGAGCGGGAAGTGCAGATTAAGGACTTTGATGATTTTAAGTGGGATAATTATTAAGTTAGAGCAGGTAGCAGTGGGCGCTCCCTTTCAGGTCGGGCTTTCCGCGAGCACTCTCGTTGTCGTGCTCGTTTGGGTTCCGTGCTTTCGCACTTCATTGCTTCGCAACTTACGCCCCTACAATCCCTAGCGCAGAAGTTCCAAAATTGTGTTATGATAACGATAAAGTGAGGTAAAATTTTATGTCAAGATTTGAGAATATCGCCGTTTTTGAAGATACTGTTGCTTTGTGCGAAAAATCGGATCGGCTTAAGGAAAGCATTAAAAAATCTCGTGAAAGCCAGATTTTTATCCCTGAAAAGGATTCCGTTCCCGACGGAAGCAAAATCGCCCGCTTTGAAAACGATGCGAAAATCATCGTGAGTAAAAAACGCACCTTTGAGGCAGCCCAGTTTTATGCCGGAAAAGGCGGTAAAGTTGCAGTTCTCAATTTTGCCTCTGCTTCAAATCCCGGTGGCGGGGTAGTGAATGGGGCTGGTGCGCAGGAAGAGTGCCTTTGCCGGGTTTCGACGCTTTATTTCACGCTCGACACTGACCCAAACTGGAAAAGATTTTACACGCCGCATCGCCGTAGCCGTGACCCGCTTCATAATGACGACATTCTTTACACAAAGAATATTACCGTTTTCAAAAACGACACGATGAAGCCTGAGACAATGAATGAAAGTGACTGGTATGATGTTGATGTGATTACCTGTGCCGCCCCTAATCTGCGTGAGAGACCAAGCAACAGCTACAATTCTGGTGACGGAGATGAGCGGCTGATTCTAAATGATTCAGAACTTGAAGCCCTTCACGAAAAGCGTGATTCCCGCATTTTTGATGTTGCCGTTCAGCAAGGCGTTGATATCCTCGTCCTAGGAGCATTCGGCTGCGGTGCCTTCCGAAACAGCCCTGCCGTCGTCGCCAAAGTGATGATGAATCTCGCCAAAAAATATGTAAAATCGTTCAAGGTAATTGAATTCGCAGTATATTGCCCGCCTTATGATGATATTAATTACCGGGAATTCGTGAAACTGGGGTAAATATCCATCCTTTCCTAAAGACCGTATTTCTCCTTTATTTCTGCGGTGAACCGTTCTGCCCCTCTTGGATTTACATGGCTTGAATCTCCAAAGCATTCCGGTTCATAGCATGGAATTGCTTTTTCGACTGTGATTCCAGTTTCTGATTCCAAGTCAGAAAGATAGCTTTTGAATTTTTCGTAGAATTTTGTTTCTCCAAGTTTTTCATGGCTAATAGTGTTCATTGGCAGTTGTTCGATAAAAAATGAAATATTGTGTTTCTTGCAGAGATTTATGATTTTGTGGAGATAAAAATCGTTCCTTTTGTCTGGTACAAAGTTTATATTTGCATCGCCATTAAAATCTTCTGTTCTTTCATTCATACCGAAAAACATTTGTCCTTTGTTCATTTTGTTTTTTTCATATTCAGAATGATTGAACTCTCCTCGCTTGAATTTTGAATTTATGAGAGCTGCCGAGTATTTTTGAGGAAAAAATAACTCGTATTCTAGAGTGTCGATTATCTTTTCCTTAAATCTTTGAAATCCCCATTGATTAGATTTATAGCCAATATATTGAGCTTCAAGCTGTTCACTTGGCGAAAGAAAATGAAAATACAAGTCGCGACCTGTGAATTGACCTTCTGAAACCCAATGCCCGCCCGCAAATCCCAAAATCACTTTCTCTGGCTTCGGGTGATTCTCAAGATAATGCTTAAGTGTATAGTACATCTCGATTGATGTTCCGCCACCAACAGCAAGATTGTATGCGTTTTCACAAAGTTTGTTCGGAATAACAGCAGCTTTCATTCGCGAGTCTCCCAAAAAAATCACTTCCTGCTTGTCAGATTTCGTTTGAACATAATCTTTTTGCTGAATCCAGTATGGAAATTCGTTGTCCATATATGAGAATTGCATATTCCAAAGCAAGCACCAGCGGAACACTGCCGTAATTGCAATCAAAATAAAAAGGCCTATAAAAAAAATTGCGTATCGATTTGGATTCATATTGTCTCCTAAAACTGAAAATAGAGGAATTCTGAAAGGTTTGCGTTTCCTGCTATCGTGTAGAGCGAGTAGAATAGGGCTGCTAATGATATGAGTAACCATTTCCAGCTTGCCTTGTATCTTTCTGATACGATTTTTTGTGCACTGGGTAGACAGAAAATTAAAATGGAGAGAAGAAGTAGCCGTGCAAACGGAAGATTAGCGGTATTGATAAAATTCACCTCAAAGTAATGCAGGAATGAGAACAGATTTTCGATTTTACCGCCAGCTGGAAGTGCGAATTTATGGTAGTTAAACATTCGTTTTATAAGCCTTAATCCGTCTCGAAGACTGTTTGCTCTAAAAATCGCCCAACCTGAGCATACGCATATAAAAGTCAGTATTGTGCCGAAAATCTTTGGAATTTCAAGCTTATGTTCTTTTGAGAATCCTCGCCACCAATGATTTACGACTAAAAATCCGCCGTGCATCATTCCCCATGCTATGTAACGGAATCCAGCGCCATGCCAAAAGCCACAGATTGTCATTGCTACGAAAAGATTTATGAGTTTTCGCCTTTGTCCCTTTCGATTTCCGCCGAGCGGAATGTAGATGTAATTCCGAATCCAAGTTCCGAGAGTAATGTGCCATCTTCTCCAAAAATCTATCATTGATGTTGCCTGATATGGGGACTCAAAATTCGTTGGAAAGTTAATGTTTAGCATTTTTCCAAGTCCGATAGCCATTTCCGAGTATGCCGAAAAATCAAAATAAAGCTGAAAAGTATAACAAATTACTCCGCACCACGCCTCAAGCATCGTTAGAGATGAAATACGGCCAAAAATATCTGCGACTACAGGTGAAAGGGAATCTGCAATAACAATTTTTTTGAAAACTGCGAGGGCAAAAAGTGTAATTCCTGCCGAAAAATTTGTTGGATTGAATTTGTGCCTGTCTTTGTCAGCGAACTGTGGAATCATAGAATTGTGATCTACTATCGGGCCTGCGATTAGTTGCGGAAAAAGTGAGATGTAAAGAGCTAGGTTTATAATGTTCTTTTCCTTTTTTGTTTTTCCTAGATAGACATCTACGATATATGAAATTGCTTGAAAAGTGTAGAACGAGATTCCAAGCGGAAGAACGATATGCTTTAGGTTCCAGTCTGTATGAAGGGCACGATTCGCTGTTTTTATGAAAAAATCCGTGTATTTGAAATATCCGAGTAGTACCACATTCAGTGTTACCGCGAGAATAAGAATTACTTTCTGAGAAATAGTTTTCTCTGCGAATTTGCCAATCAAAAGACCTGCGAAATAATTCCACAGAATTGAAAACATAAGCAGCGGAATATATCGTAAATCCCACCATCCATAGAAAAAGAAGGAGGCGAATAAAAGAAAATATTCGCTGAATGGATACTTTTTTTCCCGAAAAGAAAGTATCCTGCGAGTGTTGCGGGCAGAAAAATAAAGATGAATTCAAAAGAACTGAAAAGCATAGTTTTTGTTATAAAACTCCGAAAATTCGTAATTTTATAATTTATACTACGAAAATTAGAATTATTCAATAACAGACTACGAGCCTAAGTAATTCTATCATTTATAATAAGGTATGGCTTTTTGGGATAATGTTGAGGCGTTGCGCAAAGAACAGAATACATCGTATCGTTGGCTTGCCCACAAGATGGGAATGTCCGAGACGACTGTTTCCAGTATGCGAAAAGCCGGAACGGAACCAAGAGCAAGTGAAGCTACAAAGATTGCCGCCGCATTGGGAACGACCGTGGAATTTTTAGTACAGGGTGTAGATTCTAAAGATGATGCTGAGACTAGGGATAATTATTTTTTGAAGTATACAAACTTGAGGAAAGAACTTTCCAAACTTGTTGATTCTTTGTGAGTGTTATAATTTGTGTAGTTTTTTAGTGACGGTAAAGAAATTGTTGACTGAAAGTTTGCAACCTAATTAAGTTCCCCGATTTTATCAAGCAAATTTTTGACTTCACCACAAACATCTGCAAAAGAATAATCTTTTGCATAGGGCTGTTTTTTGCTGTATTTTTCCCAAAGTGAATTCATAAAACTGTCACTTTCAATTTTTTCCATAGTGGCTTTCGTATTTGAAAGATATTTTAAACTTCCTCTTTTGTTTGCTGTATTTTGCAATGCTGTTTGCAACACTTCACTCTTGCAAGTATGAGCCAAAGCCTTTAATGCTAAAATGTCATAAAAATCACGGGGGCGCGTGTTTTCGATATTTCTTGAAAGTATCGTTTCAAGCTTCTCTGCAAGAATGTTTTCAACAGGATAAGACAACATAATAATTGTGTCATTATCAAAGAGCCTTTGAAACGAATGATTGATTTTTCCAGGTGTAATTTTGTCTCCTGTTGTTAGATCCATAGAAAAAGGGGCGTGTATCTTTTCATAATCTGCAAAAAGAAATGCCCTAAGCCCGGAATACTCATCATCTTCTCGAATATCCTCAACTCTGTCAAAAACGAAAGTAAAGTCATCATCACACGGAACGGAACAAATATAATTCAAAATTTTTACAATCTCTGATTTGTCCAAGTTAAAACCTGTAATCGTTGCGTCAATATCCATCGTAGAACGATTTTGAAGTCCCACAAGAGAAGCAATTAGAATTCCACCTTTTAAAATAAAATTGTCTTTGTATTCAGAAAACGAAAGCCTTTTTATAAAACATTCCATTATGTAATTTTGTAGCACAAATTGAGGTGCAATATTAAGCTCTTTTGCCTTGGTGTTAATTTTTGCTTTTAGTTGCATAGCATTATCGGTTTTCACAATGTCACCTCCATATAAGTACGGATTTTTTTCTCCATGCCGATTTTTTTTGCAAACTCCAGTAACTTAATATTGTCACGATCTTTCGAATGTAAATATTTCTTTAATGCAGGGATGAATCTTTCTAAATCTAGTGTGCTTGGTTTATGAAGTAAATCGCATAAAGTGCGCTCAATACAATAAACTGGAATTTTGTTAGAATACTCTGTTTCGACTTCGATTTTTCCCTCATTTATAAAATCGCCTTTTTGTTGAATCACAGTATAGTTTTCAAGTGCTTTAGAATGAAAATTATTTGGTACAGTTACAGAATAAACAAACGGTACTTGGTCGCTGTACCCCAAATAATACAAAGCCGTTTCGTGTGAAAAAACCAGCGAAGGGAAACGCAAATGAAGAATATAAAGCTCATCTGGAAGATTTTCTGGCAAAGTATAAATCCCAGAAGCCTGACGGGTAAGCATATTTTTCTTTGCCAAATTGAATACATTGTTTTTGTGAATGCCCAATGCATCACACTCAGAAATTGTGATATATCCGTTATTGAGTTCTGCTGTCTTTAATATAAGCGCGTCTGTCTTGTTCATATTGCTTTTATACATACTTTATCATAAAAACATGTATAAAAGCAATAATTGTTTTGTTTGTTTTTTATAGTTGCAATCTTTCCTTTTTTCATAGAAAAGATTGCTTTAATTTTTTACATTCGCCCTGCGGCTCTTTCCTGTTTTTCCCATTCAGCTTTGGGCATGTATTCCACGACAACTTTTCCGTCAATTTCATCGACTTTGGTCATCGCGAATTCCTCATAATGCTGAATGAGCCAGGCGTCATATTCTGTCCAATTGTTAAAAGTTTCGGTCATAAAATTCCTTTTTAAATTCCTCACAGAGCTTAGGAGCGCACAGAGAATCAAAGGATTAGAGATAAAATAAGCTCTCTGTGAACTCTGTGCCCTCTGTGAGGAATTTTTCCCTTTTTCTATTGTAAAATCGCGCCCTTGTCAGCAGATGAGACGAGCTTTGCATAGCGTGCAAGGTATCCTGTCTTTACCTTTGGCTCCGGTGCAACCCACGCGGCTTTTCTTTTGCAAGTTCCTCATCGCTCACGTCAAGGTGAATCTTGTAGTTATTGATGTCGAGGGTGATTTTGTCACCTTCCTGAACGAGGGCGATTGGACCACCCACGGCTGCTTCCGGTGAACAGTGACCAAGAGAGGCACCTCGGGTAGCACCAGAGAATCGGCCGTCTGTAATCAAGGCAACCTGCTTGTCCAAGCCCTGACCTGCGAGGGCTGCTGTGACTGCGAGCATCTCACGCATACCAGGGCCTCCTTTCGGGCCTTCGTAGCGGATTACGACAACATCGCCCGGGTGAATCTGAGCCTTCTGAACGGCTTCCATTGCCTCGCTCTCATCGTTGAATACGCGGGCAGGGCCTGTGTGAAGCATAAGCTCTTTTGCACAAGCTGATCGTTTAACGACTGTTCCGTTTGGAGCCAGGTTTCCGAACAAGATTGCGATACCGCCGTTGTCTGAGAACGGATTTTCGATTGGTCGCAAGATTTCCGGGTTTCGGTTTCGTACGCCCTTGATATTCTCAGCGATTGTTTTTCCTGTCGCCGTGATAAGGTTTGTGTTGATAAGGTTTTTCTTTGCAAGTTCTGCCAAAACAGCCTGAACTCCGCCTGCATCGTCAAGCTCGCACATGAAAGTGTGGCCTGCAGGAGCGAGGTGGCAGAGGTTAGGGGTTCGGTTAGAAATTTCGTTTACTTCGTGAAGATCAAGTTCAAGACCGGCCTCGTGCATGATTGCAGGAACATGGAGCATTGTGTTTGAAGAGCAGCCCAAAGCCATGTCAGCTGCAAGAGCGTTCTTGAAGTTTTCGGCAGTCATCATCTGTCGGGCAGTGATTCCGCGTTTGTACATTTCCATAACCTGCATACCAGCGTGTTTTGCAAGCTGGATTCGGCGGCCTGTTACGGCAGGGATAGTTCCGTTTCCAGGCAAACCAAGACCAAGAACCTCAGTGAGACAGTTCATTGAGTTTGCAGTGAACATTCCTGAACAAGCACCGCATCCAGGGCAGGCATAATTTTCCATCTCACAAAGCTGTTCTTCGGTGACTTTACCAACTGCCAAACCGCCTACAGCCTCGAACATATCAGTCAAAGAAAGATTTTTTCCAGAATAAGGGTTTGTTGCATCGTGACCAGGCAAATGCCCCGGCATCATAGGACCGCCAGAAACAAAAACTGTAGGCAAGTCCAAGCGGGCAGCAGCCATGAGCATACCCGGAACGATTTTGTCACAGTTCGGAATCATAACGAGAGCATCGAACTGATGAGCCTTTGCAACGCACTCAACGCTGTCGGCAATCAATTCGCGGGTAACGAGAGAGTATTTCATACCCTCATGGCCCATTGCAATACCGTCACAAACACCGATAGCCGGGAACTCAACTGGAGTGCCGCCAGCCATGCGAACGCCTGCCTTTACAGCCTCAGCGATTCGGTCAAGCTCGATGTGACCAGGAATCAGCTCGTTTTTTGCACAGATGATTCCGACCATCGGCTGGTTCAATTCTTCGTTTGTGTAGCCAGAAGCATAGAAAAGTGAGCGGTGCGGAGCGCGTGCCGTACCCTTGATTGCGTTATCAGATTTCTTCATAATGTACCTCAATTTAATTGAAATTAATCAAGGATATTATACAAAGATTCTTTCATTGCGTAAATTGAAATATAAGAAAAGAATTGTTGCGTGTTATGCAATGACAGGCTTGCTTTTGTAGAATTTCTTCTTGTATTGACACCCATTCGGAAAATTGCTAGTCTTTTTCAATTATATAGATGAAAAAGAATAAGAACTCGGATTCAGGCTTGTCCGGTATTGTTCTGCTTGCAAAACAGGCAGGTCTCACAAGTTTTTCTTCTCTCTCTTCGGTCAAGCGCGCGCTTTCAACCACAAAAGTCGGTCATACAGGCACGCTGGATTCCTTTGCGGACGGCTTGCTGGTCGTTCTTGTCGGAAAACTCACGCATTTAGTTCCTCATATTACAAATTTTGACAAAACTTATATCGCTCTTGTTGAATTCGGAACTGAGACCGACACTCTTGATCCGACAGGTCAGGTCATAAAAACAGGAAAAATACCTACGAAAGAAGAGGTTGAATCAGTCCTCCCAAAATTCCTTGGTGAAATTGATCAGGTTCCGCCTGCCTACAGTGCGCTTCATGTTGACGGAAAGCGTGCCAGCGATTTGATGCGCGAGGGGAAAACAGTTGAGCTTAAGCCTCGAAAAATCACAATTTCTTCTATTAAATTGCTTGACTTCAGCGATAATTTTGCCCGGATTGAAGTTTCTTGCTCCAAAGGAACTTACATTCGTTCTCTTGCCCGTGATATTGCCTCTGCCTGCGGAACGGTCGCGCATCTTAAGGAACTTCGTCGTATTAGGGTAGGGCCTTTTAAACTTGAAGATGCAGTCGGTGCTGATTGTTCGCCCAAGAATCCTGCTGATGATGAAAGGTTGTATTCTCAAATTCGTTCTAAGCTTTTGGACATGGACATGAATGTTGCTCATCTTTGCGGAATGGACACTGCAGTTCTGGCTCCACGCTATATAACTGATTTTAACAACGGCCGGCCTTTAAAAGCCAAGATGTTCGTTCATGATTTTATGAGCGACAATAAAAATAATGAAATCGCGGTTTTTTATGATGATGGAAAATTCGGCGGCGTTATCACAAAAAAGCCGAACGGCAACAAATTCCTGCTTAATTACGGTTTTGTGATTCATCATGAAGAGCCAAAAATGAAGATTTTTTCATGGGAGCAGATTGTCGGCGGAAAATTCCCCGAAGAATTTAAAAAATCCGGCACGGCAATTACAATCGGAAGCTTCGACGGCTCTCATTTGGGGCACAGGGCTATTTTTGAGTCGGTGATTTCCCAAAAAGAAAAGAATTTGGTTCCAGGAGTGATTACTTTTACCCGCTCGCTCCGTGGCTACAAAAATCCAAAAACTTACGAAGGGGATGTCGTTTCACTCTCCCAGAAACTTGAAAATCTTACTGTGCAAGGATTTGAATTTGCTATAGTCATTGACTTTTCTTCTGAATTCGGTAAAATAGAAGGACACGATTTCTTATCGATGTTGGTGCAGAAATGCGGCCTGAAATATCTTGCTGAAGGCTCTGACTTTCACTGCGGTTACAAAGGTCTGGTCGGCATGGAAGAAATCAAAAAAATCGCTTCGGATTTCAATTTTACGGCTCAAAAAATAGATTCTGTGATTTTTGATGGCGAGAAGGTTTCTTCTTCCCGAATCCGAAAATGCGTTCTCGAAAGAGATTTTATGCAAGTTCAAGAAATGCTTTCAAAGCCTTTTGAGCTTGATTGTACCGGTTTTAACTGGCACAGACAGGGTGAAAATATTATTTTTGCCAATAAAAAAGGAGCGCAGCTTTTGCCTCCAAACGGAACTTATGCCGTAAAGGTAAAGTTCTTTGATTTCAGTCAAAAATCTGGTGAAGCACAAAATTGCCGTGCAGCCAATTCTGATTGTACATTAGAGGATGGGATTCTTCGCCTCGCATTCTCTGATAATTTAATCAGTGGCTTTGTACGGTCGATTCAGTTCTTGTAATTCCAGTAAAATTTTATTATTTTCAAGGAGTAAGTAAATGGCACTTACAAAAGAAACAACAGCTGCTGTAGTAGCAAAATTCGGCGCAAACGAAGCTGACACAGGTAACACAAAAGTTCAGATCGCTCTTCTCACAGAACGAATCAAACAGCTCACAACACACACACAGAACTTCCCAAAAGACACAAACTGCAAACGCGCTTTGCTTAAAGTAATCGGTGCTCGCCGCTCTCTTCTCAAATATCTCCAGAGAAAAGACCTTGAGACATACCGTGCACTTATTAAAGAGCTCGGTCTCCGAAAATAAGTTGTCTTTTTCGACAATCCCATCAGGCTTTGGCTTGGTGGGATTTTTTTTATCCCTTTTGAAAATTTTTTCATTGATTATTATCTCGTTATGGTTTAAAATGATGAAGTTATTATATTTAAAGCATACATCGGATGTAGTGATGTATGTAGGAGTAAAATTATGTCTGTAGAAAGAGTAACCTACAAAATTGGAGATTCCGAACTTATCCTTGAAACTGGTAAAATCGGTAAGCAGGCAAACGGTTGTGTTTATGCACAGTACGCTGGTGCTGCAATCGTTGCTACTGTTTGTGCTTCGTCAGAGGTAAAAGAGGGACTGGATTTCGTTCCTGTTACAGTTGAGTACAATGAAAAGTATTATGCCGCAGGTAAAATTCCTGGTGGTTTCATTAAGCGTGAAGGACGACCAAAGGACAAGGAAATCTTGGTTTCCCGCCTTATCGACCGCCCTATGCGCCCGCTTTTTGAAGTAAGCTTTGGCCGTGAGATTCAGATTGTTCCAACCTGCGTTTCATCAGACGGAATCAACCCACCTGATATTCTTGCAGTTATCGCTTCTTCTGCTGCAGTTTCTATTTCTGATATTCCTTTCCACGGCCCGGTTGCAGCCGCTCGTGTTGCTTATATCGATGGTGAGTATGTTATCAACCCAACATTCCAGCAGCAGGAAAAGGCTCAGCTTGAAATCGTAGTTGCCGGTACAAAAGACGGCTTCACTATGGTTGAGGGTGGTGCAAACGAAGTTTCTGAGGATGTAATGCTCGGCGCTCTCGAAAAGGCACAGGGCTTTATCACAGCAATGTGTGAACTTCAGGAGCAGCTTGTTGCAAAATGCGGCAAAGAAAAGCTTCCTCTCGCTCCACTCAATGTAGAGCTTGAGAACAAAGATGCAATCATTGCAGAAGCAACACCTCTTCTCGAAAAGGCTTGCTTCCAGGATGGCAAAATGAACCGAGGCAAGGCAATTTCTGAGGTTAAAAAGCAGGTTGTAGCAAATCACGCTGAGCAGCTTGCCGATGAAATCCAGAAAAAGCTCTTCGATGCCTGCTTCGACGACATCCAGTACAATCTTCTTCGCAAATCAATCCTTGACAAAGGCGTTCGAATCGACGGCCGCAAATGCGACGAAATCCGCCCAATCACTTGCGAAGTCAACGTTCTTCCGCGCCCGCATGGTTCAGCTTTGTTCACTCGTGGCGAAACTCAGTCACTCGCTGTCACCACTTTGGGAACAGCACTCGACGCACAGGTTCTTGACGACATCGACGGAGAGCGAAGCGAAAACTTCATCCTCCATTACAACTTCCCGCCATATTCAGTTGGTGAGACAGGCCGCCTGACAACAGGTCGCCGCGAAATCGGTCACGGAAACTTGGCTCGCCGTTCTTTGGCCCCAATGATTCCTCCAATGTCAGAATTCCCGTACACAATCCGTGTAGTTTCAGAGATTATGGAATCAAACGGCTCATCTTCACAGGCTTCAACTTGTGGTGGATGTCTCTCATTGCTCGCAGCTGGCGTTCCAATGAAAAAGATGGTCGCTGGTATCGCAATGGGCCTTATCACAGAGCCAGAGGGCGACAATCCTTACGGAAAATACAAGATTCTTTCTGATATCCTCGGTGAAGAAGATCACTTGGGCGACATGGACTTCAAGGTTGCCGGTACAAAAGACGGTATCACAGGCTTCCAGATGGACATCAAGATTGCCGGCGTTACAACAGAAATCATGAAGAACGCTTTGGCACAGGCAAAAGCTGGCCGCTTGCACATCCTCTCAATCATGGAGAAGTGCATCGACAAGCCTCAGCCAATCAGCCCGTTCGCTCCAAAAATCCTCACAATGAAGATTGCTCCGGATAAGATCGGCGCACTCATCGGTCCTGGCGGCAAGAACATCAAGGCTCTCTGCGCTCAGTACGGTGTCACAATCAACACTGAGGACGACGGCACAGTTCAGATTTACGGCAAAACAGGCAAATCTGCCGAAGAAGCAAAAATCGCTGTCAAAGGCATCTGTGAAGACCCGGAAGTCGGCACAATCTACAACGGAACAGTCAAACGAATCATGGAATTCGGCGCATTCGTTGAGATTTTGCCAGGCAAAGAAGGCTTGTGCCACATCTCTAAGCTTTCACGCGGCCGCGTAGAGAAGGTAACTGACGTTCTCAAAGAAGGTCAGCAGATTCCTGTAAAATTGCTCGAAGTTGACAAACAGGGAAGATTGAATCTTTCTTACATCGACGCAATCGAAGCACAAAAGTAAAATCCCTCACAGATAGAGAGCGTAAGAAAATTGCGTAGCAATTTGAGCGAGTCTCCCGAAGAGCTATGCTCGTAGGGGCACAGAGAACACAGAGGAATCCTTGTTCTAAGATATTTATATACCTCAATCCAGTTGTTTTGGCGAATTGGATTGGGGTATTTTTTTTGTATTGTGAGCATCTCTCTGTGAGCTCTTTATCTCTGTGAGGAATTTAAAGCTCCAGTCACTAGGCTGGAGTTTTTCATATAAACATCTCTCCGTGTTCTCTGTGCGGAATTTTTCGTCAGATGGCTGGAGTTCTCTTACAGCTCCGCGCCGTTTGTCTCAATCACGCGCTTGTACCAATGCGCACTGTCTTTGGGAATACGCTTTTTCGTTTCATAATCGCAGAAAATCATTCCGAAACGTGGGTCAAAGCCTTCCGCCCATTCAAAGTTGTCCATGAGCGACCACTGGAAATAGCCGCGAATGTCAACTCCTTCTTCTGCCGCATTTCTAAGACCAAGCAAATAGCGGTGCAGGTAATCGATTCTGTTCGGGTCGTGGACAAGCCCGTCAAGGCTCACCGTGTCGTGGCATGCCATTCCGTTCTCTGTTATGTAAATCGGAAGATTGTACCGCTCGAAAAAGAATTTCGTTCCCCAATAGAGTGCGCTCGGTGTGATATTCCAGTTCACATCCGTGTGGGCGACACCCACTGGTCGGAGCGTTTGACGAGCATACCGCCCCTGATAAATGTTCAAGCCCACGAAATCAATCTGAGTCTTTATATTTTCCATGTCTCCAGCTTTGATTTCATCAGCGAAATCCGCGCGTTCTTTGAGGAGAGAAGCGGGGTAGCTTCCTTTTGCAATTGGGTCGAGCCAAAAACTCTCTGACCATTCTACATGTTCTGCACGGCAAGCGAAATATTCCGTTCGGGCAGATTCAACAGCTTCTTTGCTATCGTTTTCGGGAAGAACAGGCGAGGTCGCGAGCGTGATTCCGATTTTCGTGTCTTTTACCAATTCGCGGATTTTTCGCACTGCCTTTCCGTGGGCGAGGTGAACATGATGCCCGATTGTGAGAATGTCGTGAGTGTCGAGCTTTAAGCCTGGCACATGTATTCCTTCTTTATAACCAAGCCCCACGAAAACCGAAGGCTCGTTAAAGGTGATGAAATGCTTTACTCTGTCGCCAAAATGTTTTGCGACTGCCTCCGCATAATCTGTAAAACATTTCGTAGTTTCTCGGTTGAGCCAGCCGCCTTTCTTTTGGATTATGAAGGGCAAATCCCAATGGTAGAGCGTGATGAACGGCTTGATTCCATGCGAAAGAAGCTCGTCAATCAGCGAATTGTAAAAAGCGATGCCTTTTTCGTTCTCGCGGTACGAAAGCACTCCGTCTTCATTTTCCTCGAAAGTAAAAATTCGTGACCATGCGATTGAAAATCGGTATGCTTTCAAGCCGAAGCTTGCCATGAGCGCGACATCGTCTTTGTAGCGGTGATAGTGGTCGCAGGCGGTGTCGCCGTTGTCCGCATTTTTGATGTGCGAGCCGTCGTGGCAGAAAGCATCCCACACGCTGGGAACTTTGCCGTCCTCGTTCCACGCACCCTCAATCTGATACGAGGCGGTAGCCGCCCCCCACAAAAAATCTTTTGAAAATCCCATAGTGTTCTCCACAAGTGTAAATCAGTGGAAAAGCGTTTCTGACAGTATCGGGAACGCTTTGAATTTATTTTAACCGAATGATTTGATTTCCACAATCTTGGCTTTGCCACGCAGGATTGGTGTTTCTTCTGCCCGCACAAAGAAAATATCCTCGCGCTTAATGGAAAAATCCGTGCCACCGCAAGAAATTCCCGCATTTTCTTCCGCTTCAAGGACGAACAAAAGCCGGTTCTCTGGAGAGTGACGGATTTCGCTCGTTTTTTCAAGCTCAAAGTATGGGCATTTGAATTTCTTGTGGAACGGAACAATAGGAAAAAGCTCATCGTTTTTAATCACTTTGAGTGATTTTTCCACATGAAGCTCGCGCCCTCGGTTCCAGTCATAGAGACGATATGTGATGTCGCATGACTGCTGGACTTCAAGAAGCCTGAGTCCGCCGCCAATGGCATGGACTGTTCCCGCAGGAATGAAGATGAAGTCGCCTTTTTTGACTGAAGCCAGGTTCAGGTAGTCTTCAAGGCGGCCTCCTTCAATCGCCTGCCGCAATTCTTCTGTCGTATAAGAGCCTTTCAGGCCGTAAACGAGTTTTGCGTTTGGCTCTGCGTCAAGCACATACCAACATTCGGTCTTTCCGCGCTCGTTTTCGCCCTCAAGAGCTTTCGCCTGCTCGTCATCGGGGTGAACTTGCACGGAAAGCGAGTCGTTTGCCTGAATGATTTTGACAAGGAGCGGGTATTTTTCGCCAACAGCCTCGAAAAATTCTTTCTGCCGTCCGAGCGGGTGGACAGAAGCAATCCACTCCTCGTATCCCCAAATCTTATCAAAATGAAGCGCGTTCAGTTTTAGCATAGCTCCCTCTCGCTCTATTTGATGATGTCGTGTTCTTTGATGAACGAGATTACATCGTCAACCGTGGTGAAACACAGCGCGGTGTTAGTGTCTGCCGCACCGTAGTAGATTGCGATTCTGTTCGTGCTGGCATCGACAAGTGCCGCGCAAGGGAAAACAACGCTCGGCACAAATCCGCGCTCTTCGTACTCTTCTTCTGGCGTGAGAATGAAGTTTCCGCAGCGGTGAATCACCTTTGACGGGTCATCGCGGTCGAGCAGGGCAGCTCCCATTGAGTAGACAAAGCCTGAGCAAGTTCCCGTGACTCCGTGGTAGAAAAGAAGCCAGCCTTCCTCGGTTTCGATTGGCGCACAGCCAGCCCCGATTTTGACCGACTGCCACCATTCGCCGCTTTTTCCCATGAGCCATTTGTGGTTTCCCCAGTGGAGCAAATCGTTGCTCTCAGAAAGAAAGATGTCGCCGAAAGGAGTGTGTCCTGAATCACTCGGTCGGGTGAGCATAAGATAGTTTCCGTTCACTTTTCGCGGAAATAGGACGTCGTTTCGGTTGAAGGGCAGAAATCCGTTCCCCTTTGAGGTAAAAGTCTTGAAGTCCTTCGTGGTCGCGATTCCGATTGACGCTCCGTGAAAGTTCGTGCACCAGACGATGTGATAAGTGTCCTCGATTTTAATCAGCCTCGGGTCGTATGCGTAGCTCGGGCTGACATCGTTGCCGTTCTCATCTGTGATTTTGATTGCAGAGTCGCTGAAAGTCCAGTTGAGCGCGTCCTTTGAGAATCCGTAGTAGAGGTAGGGGATTCCGTTGCAGGTTTCTGCC
This sequence comes from Treponema sp., assembly GCF_017430385.1. Classification (GTDB taxonomy): domain Bacteria; phylum Spirochaetota; class Spirochaetia; order Treponematales; family Treponemataceae; genus Treponema_D. The sequence continues at coordinate 27,458 of NZ_JAFRNB010000039.1, read as the reverse complement.
CGGAAAACGCCCACGAAGCCGCCCCCTGTCCAGGGAGCCACCGCGCTGTTAAAAATTCGGGTGACGTTGGGAATGGGGTTGCGGCCTATGACCGGGTTTTTCGAGTAGCGCCAGACCGGCGTGTTCAAAAGTTTTCCCTCAGGCTTTTCTTCCCAAGGCATGTCCGAAATCTTTTCTCCAAATACTTTAATCATAATAATCTCCTTTTATGTGTCAGATTTTCTTTATGGCTGGCCGTTTTGATTCATCAGCCTACTTGCAATACTCAAGATTCTTCCTGATGAAATCTACCCGCTGTTTCACGCAGTCGGGGCTTCTTAGCGCATCCCTTGGCGTGTTGAAGATGTAGTCCTCAAGCTTTTCCAGACTGGTGCTTGCCACGTGAAGCCGGGTGTCGCTGGAAGCGTAGTAGATGTAAACCATGCCATCATGCTCGATTGCTCCGTTGGTGAAGACTACGTTGCTCACATCTCCAAGACGCTCTTGTCCCAGGGGAACTAGGAAAACTCCGCCCGGCTGGGCAATGACCTTCGACGGGTCGCTTAAATCCGTGGCGAAGCAGTAGAGCACGTAGCGCAGGCCTGCCGCCGTGTTGCGCACTCCGTGGGCTATGTGGAGCCAGCCTTTCTTGCCCCTGATGGGACTTGCCCCCGCTCCGTTCTTCACTTCGGTGATAGTGTGGTAGACCCGCCTGCTGATGATTTTTTCCTCGTCAATCACAGCGTTCGTTATGTCATCGCAGAGGCCGAAGCCGATTCCGCCGCCACTTCCGGTGTCGATGAAATCATCCATGGGGCGGGTGTAGAAAGCATACTTTCCGTCTACGAATTCCGGGTGAAGGAGGACGTTTCTCTGCTGGGGCGAGCGCAGGGTTTTAAGATTTGGCAGCCGCTCCCATTTCTCCAAGTCCTTGGTGCGCACGATTCCCGCCTGAGCCACAGCCGCGCTCAAATCCTTGGAGGAGCTGTCCTTGCTTTCCGAGCAGAAAATGCCGTAAATCCAGCCGTCTTCGTGCCGGGTAAGCCGCATGTCGTACACATTCGTCTCTTCGGCGCAAGTGTCGGGGAGCTGAATCGGGTAATCGCGGAACTTAAAGCCGTCGATTCCGCTCTCGCTTTCAGCCAGTGCGAAGAAAGACTTTCTGTCCGCGCCCTCAACGCGGGCGACGAGGCAGAATTTGCCGTTCAGGTAGATTGCGCCCGAGTTCATCACCGCGTTGATTCCGAGCCGCTCCATGAAGTGCGGGTTCGTCTTTGGGTTCATGTCGTACTTCCAAAAGAGCGGCACATGGTAGCGCGTGAGAACCGGATTTTTGTAGCGGTCGTAGATTCCGTTGTAAAAGTCGGTCTTTTCGTTTTTGCGAGAAATCAGCGCGTCGTATCGCGCCTGCTCCCGTGCGTAATTCGTTTCAAATTCGGTCATATTTTCCTCCTTGCTTGAATGGTGAGTTTTGCAATCAGTTGGCAGAGACAAAAGTGCAAAACTCGCCATTTAATCATTTTGTCTTGGTGAGCTTTCCTTATTTTGCGGAAAACTGTTTTCGCCTCGGTGAGCTTTCCTCATTTTGCGGAAAGCTCACTTTTGCTTGGGTGAACAATCCTTATTTTGCGGAAAGCCGTTTTCGTCTTGAGCGAGCATTCCTCATTTTGCGGAAAGCCGTTTTCGTCTTGAGCGAGCATTCCTAATTTTGCGGAAAGCCGACTTTCGCTTGGGTGAGCAATCCGCGTTTTGCGGAAGGCTCACTTTTGCTTGGGTAGCATTCCGCATTTTGCGAAAGACTCATTTTCAGTTTTCAATTCTCATCTTTCATTTTCTCCGCCCTTTCCATCACCTCGAAGCACATTCTGCCGTTGTGATAGGGGCATTTCCATGGCTCCACGATTGGCTGCCTTGTGGCCGGCTTGCCGCTTTCGTCCACGCACCAGAACCATTCCGAGCCGGGTCGCCTGTCTACGATGGTGGTCTTGATGTAGTTCCAGATGTCTGTGGCCGCCGTCAGGTAGCTTTCGTTTCCGCTTTTCTGGAAGGCGTTCAGGAATCCCACCACGCTTTCTGCCTGAACCCACCAGATTCGCTTGCTGTCGTCCTTGCCCTTCTCACATTCGTTCAAAAGCGAGTGATTTTTGTAGGCTATGGACAGAATCTGCTCCGCCATTGTCTTTGTGATGGGCGCGATAAGGCTGGTGTATTCTTCTTCCCCCAGCACCGAAAGGCACTTGTCTAAAAGCCAGCTCGTTTCGATGTCGTGACCGTAGGAATAGAGGTCAATCAGCGTGTTCAGGTTCTTGTCAAAGAAGACTTCCTGCCGCTTTTTCTCGGGATTCCAGATTTTTGACTCGAACTGCCGCAGAATGAAGTGAAGCCGCTCCTTGACCCGCGCGTCCTTGCTCACGCGGTACAAGTCCGTGTAGGCTTCGAGGACATGGAGCAGGGTGTTCATCGTCTTTTCCGCCATGACTCCGTTTTCGCTGAGCTTTTCGTTCGATTCGGGCTTGAAGTCGCGCGTGAATGCCTCCAAGTAGCCGACCTCGTCTGTGCATTTTTCTTCTATTATGTTGAACAAATCGAATGCCGTTTCCAGCGCGGCGCGGTCGTGGCTTATCTCGAAGTAGGAGCAGAGCGCGTAGATTGCGAAGGCCTGATTGTAGCTGTGCTTCGTGCTGTCAGCCACGCTTCCGTCCGCGTTCACGCTCCAAAACACGCCGCCGTTTTTGCTGTCCAAGCATTTTTCTTTAAGGAAGGCGTAGGCATGGTGCGCGTAGGAGAAAAGTTCTTTTTCGCCGAGCATTTTGTAGGCGTTCGAGAAGAACCAAAGGATTCTGCTGTTCAAGATGCAGCCTTTGACCGCGTTCTTGTCGAGATTCAAATCATAGTCCAAAAGTCCGTAGAAGCCGCCGCGCTCCTCGTCTTTCATCCCTTCCCAAAACGGAATGATGTGATTTTCCAGCTCCGAGCGGGTTTCTTTTTCAAGGGCGGTGAGCCTTGCTTTTTCTTTTTCTGTCAGTTTCATAGAAATCTCCTGCTTCTTAACAACTGTTAACTGATAACCGTCAGTCTTTTTTGTAGAGAATTACATCGTCGATGTAGATTGCACCGTCATACTTGACATAGCCGAGCGTGGGGCAAATCGTGACGAAGGTATAGCCAGGGTTCTGGAAGAATTCTAGGCTCGTCTCCAGTTTGTAGTATTCTTTTCCGTCCTCGAGCGTGACGACAGGCGTGTCTTTCAGGTAGCGGTTGTTTTCTTTGAGACCTGTCTTGACCCAGCCCGGGTCGAATGCGATGTAGGGCTGGAAACCCGGGAGTTTGTCGGCTTCATCTGATTTTGTCGCGTGGGGTGTCATCTTCGACTTCTCGTAATAAAGAGTGAATTCGATTTTCGATGCCTCTGCGACTTCGCTCATGTCGCCGAATTTGATTTTCAGCTCCTCCCAGTTGTTTTCGCCCGAATAGCTTCCGTCAATCTCGACCATGCCGCCGTTCAAAGTCGTGTGCTTGATTTCTTTGAGTTCAGCCATGTAGCCGCCCAAAGAAGAAGCGTTCGCCTCATCGTTTGCGAAATCGTATTTCTTGATGACCGAATAAGTCACCACATTTGCGATGGTGATTGTGTGCGTTTCGGTTGAACGCTGTGTCCCGTCGTCAAACGTGAACAAAACGCTGATGTCGAGCTTGCTTCCGTCGGGATAAACTTTTGCGTTTGCAAGCGTGTCGAAGTTCAGTCGGTAGAAATCTGCCTCGGCATTGTAGTTGAGCGTGCGTGGAGAAGGTGCTGGCTCGCCGTTTATGTAAAGCTCCGCCCGCTTGACTTTCGCTTCGTTTTTCGCGCCTTGCAGGAACTGTGCGCGGACTTCAAAAATGCCTTTCGCGTCCTGGTCGCGGGCCGGATTCAAAAGGTAGACTCGATTTTTACTCAGCTGTGGAGAGACTGCTTTCCCCGCGAACAAATCTGAGTAGTCGCTGAGGAGCGTTGCCACTTCGCTCTTGTCGTTCAAAATTCTGAATCCGTCGTAGTCGTCATAAAGACCATCGTTCGCATCGTCTGTGCCGTTCCCGCTTTCGTAAGAATTGGTTGATGTGAGAATCCAGAACATGCTTCCCGCAAGCCCTTCTTTGTAGGCGGTGTTGTTCCAAATGTCGTAGACCGCCTTTCGGTTCAGGTTTCCGCCCGCGCTTGTTCCGTATTCTTCGAGAACCACTGGCTTTTTCGCCTTTCTGCCCGACTCGGCATGCTTTCTGATGAATTCGTCTCCCCATGCGACTTGCGCTTTGTCCAAGATTCCCCAAGTTTCGGGATAGAGATGAAATGTGCCGTAATCGATGCTTTTGATGGCAAGAAGCGCGTCAAAATCTTCTCCCTCGTAGCCGTCATAGCTCGTTGAGCCTTCGCCCGCGTAAGGAACGAATCCGTCAAGCTTCATGAAGCCCTCGTCTCCCACAGCGCACAGCTGCTTGGGCGCGATTGATTTGATGTACGCGCTCATCTCTTCGACCCATTTTGTGACGGTCGCGCCGCTCTTGTCTTTTTGGTCGCGCGGCTCGTTCATCACTTCCCATGTCATGACCGTTGGGTCGTCCTTGTAGGCGATGTTTGTGTAAGTGTTTACGCGGTTCAGAATGTAGCTGATGTATTCTTTGTAAGTCTTTTTGCATTCTTCGTTGGTGTAAAAATCCTCCGCGCTTTCAAGGTTGAACCATCTCTGCCAGCTTGAAGCGTTCTGAATTCCGCCGAAGTCGCCCCAGTAATTGTTGAGTGCAATGACGAGGCGGATATTGTGCTTTTTCGCCTGCGCGATTGTGTAGTCAAGCCGCTCGAAAATGTCGCGCGGGTAGCCGAACTGGTCTGGCTGCTTTTTGTTCCGCTTGATGAATTTCTCCGGCACTCCGAATTCGCCAGGTTCGTCCATTCCATGAGAATTGTGGTCGCGGTGCGGCCCGAACTGGAAACCCCAGCATCTCACCACGGGGATTTTCATTTCGTCCGCGGCCGAGAAGAAATCGTCAATCATTTTGTCGGGCGAGTAATGCAGGTAGTAGTTGTTCGTTCCCACGAATCTGAAGGGCTTTCCGTCCTTGTAAAACTGCCCGCCTTTCACCACAACGAAACCTTCTTTTTCAGCCTGAGATTTGCAGCCGGCAAGAAGCGGAATCAAAGCGAGACTTATGAGCATCGTCCCAAAACAAAGGGCATTTTTTAAATGTAATAAAACTTTCTTCATAATATAAAATCTCCCATATAATAAATTGCTAATTGCTAACTGCTAACTGCTAACTGCTCACTCTTTTACCGACCCCGTGACCATGCCGCCGTAAATGTAGCGTTGCAACACGATGAATGTAATCAAAGTCGGAATGAGGGCAATCACGACACCCGCGCAGATGACCGGCCAGTTTGTGCCGAACGGGCCCTTGAACTTGTAGAGCGATGTCGAAATCACCATGAGGCTCTGTTTGGGCATGTACAAAAGCGGATTGTAAAAGTCGTTGTACAGGTTGATACATTTCAGAATCAAAATCGTGACCGTCGCTGGCTGCAAGAGCGGGAAGATGATTTTTGTGAACACCTGCCACCAGCTTGCCCCGTCGATAATCGCGCTTTCGTCAAGCGAATTTGAAATGTTGTTCAAAAATTGCAGGTAAATCATGATTCCGATGATGTCCGTGCCCATCGAGAGGATGATGCAGCTTAATCTCGTGTTGTAAAGCCCCAGCTTGTAGATAATCTGAAATGTCGCCACCTGCGTGGTGATTGTCGGAATGAGCGCAATCCACAAGAATGCCGTGTAGACGATTTTCTTGCCCTTGAATTTGAAGCGGCTCAAAACGAATGCCGTCATGCTTCCCGTGAGAACCGTTCCAATCCCCGAGAAGAAAATCAGAATCAGCGTGTTCAAGAAGCCGAGCAACATGTTTCCCTTTGAAAAGGCGACGATATAGTTGTCGAGGAAGAAGCCTTCAAGCACTTTTACACGGTGGACGGTTGCGTTTTCCCCGCTGATTGAAAATCCTTCTTTCGCAAGGTCTTTTTGCGCACCCTTAGGAATGGCGATTGTGATTTCGCTCTCGCCGACTTTTCCTTCTCCCCTGCTGACGATTGAGCCGCTTTTGTCCGAAATCCAGACCGCATTATCTTTGTCCTCAATCGGGTCAACGATGAGCGTGACTTTGCGGACTTCGTGCTTTTCGAGCATTTTTTTTGTGATGGTGAGTGTGCCGCCGTCAGCGAGATTTTTCGTTCCCTTCCATATCTCCGTGTTCGAGGTGAATGTGGGGAGCGCGAATGGCTTTGAGCGGTTGAATTCTTCGCTGGTCTTGAAAGAGCCAAGGAAAACCACCACAATCGGAAGAATGACACTCACTGCCGCAAGAAAAAGCAGGAGATATTTCAAATTTCTGACGAGTACCTTGTCACCGTATGAATTGATTCTCAAAATTTCGTGTTTCATTATGCGATTCCCCCTTCAGATTTTTTGAACATGCGGTTTTGGATTGCCGAAACCACAAGAACTATGACCGTAAGGACGATTGCCATTGCTGAGGCAAGTCCGATTTTGTTGAATTTGAAAGCCGTGTCCATTGTTCGGATGACGAAGGTTGAAGAGCCGTTTCCGCCGCCTGTCATGATGTAGGGAATCTCGAAAACGCTCACCGCGCCCTTGACCGCAAGAATCATGTTGATTTGAATAACCGGCGCGATTCCGGGGAATGTAAGATACCAGAATTGCTGCCAGCTGTTCGCGCCGTCAAGATTCGCCGCCTCGTAAATGTCCGACGGAAGCGACTGAATTGCCGCCACGAACATGACCACATTGAAGCCCATGTATCGCCAGATTGAAGTGAATGTGAGCGAGTAATTGACCATGTGCGGATCGGTGAGCCAGAGAACTTTTCCGTCAAGCCCGATGAACTTCAAGACTTCGTTGAGCGTTCCCGTATCCTTGAAGAAGTAGAGAAAAATGAAGCCGATTGCGACTCCGTTGATAAGGTTCGGGAAGAAAAGCACTCCCTTGAAAAAGTTCGAGCCGCGAAGTTTTTTCGAGAGAATGACCGCGAATAAAAGTGCGAGCGCGAGCTGAATGAGCGAGCCGACAAAATAGTAGATGCTCACGCCGAATACGCGAAGATTCTCAGGGCGCGAGAACAGCTCGATGTAATTCTGAATCCCGATGAATTTTTTCTCACCGATTCCGTCCCATTGCAAAAAACTGTAGAAGAACATATTCAGGATTGGCAGAAATCCGAAAATCAAAAGCAGCAGCACGGGAAAGAAAAGGAATGTGAAAATCACAAGCTTTTGCTGGCATGCGAAGGACAATTGGTTTTTCATAAGCAACTCCTTTAATTGCGAAACGATTTGAAGAAACAATAAAGAAAACGGTTTCTTTAACAATTTCAGTATATCTCGACTTTTATGATTGTCAAGAAAAATTTTTCATTTTTTTACACTTTTTTGAGAGAGATAATCGCGCTTTGAAAGTCGCCCCAAAAACGCGGAATAAGAAGACCTGCGTTCATGAGCGTGTCGCCGCCCCAGTTTCCAAGCTCTTCTGTTATTCCGTCGGAGTTTTCCATGCTCACCTGATAGCGGATTTTCTCGTTCAAGCCGCGAAGACGCACTTTCCGCGAGTGGAAATTCGGGCGGTTCAGGACTTGCACCACGGTAAGCAGAGCCTCGCTTTTGTCTTTTGATGCGAAAAGCCAGGAATCCCATTCGTGATTTTCCGCGAAAGAGGCGATTCTGTAATAGTCGCCATTTTGCATGAGGAAACAGTTTCGCTTGTACAGCTCAACTTGATGTGGAACGAGTGAAATTTCCGTTTCGTCAAGTTTCGTCAAGTCCAGCTCGTAGCCGAATGTTCCCGAAAGGGCGACGAAAGCGCGTGTCATGAAAGGCGTTTTTCTGCCGCACGAATGATTGGGGCTTGCCGCGATATGCGCACCCATGCACAACGGCGGATAGACAAGCGCGGTTCCTTCTTGAATCGCAAGCCGTTCAATCGGGTCCATGTCATCGCTGCACCAAATCTGCGGGCTGTAATACAACATTCCCGGGTCGAACCTTGCCCCGCCGCTTGAACAGTTTTCGAGAAGCAAATCAGGGAATGTGCTGACGAGCCGATTTTGAAGCTCGTACAATCCGAGGACATAGCGATGATGAAGTTCGCCCGCGCGTTCTTGTTTGAAAGACACGCTTCCAATGTCGGTGAGCGCACGGTTCATATCCCATTTTATATATGCGATTGGGGCAGAGCGAAGGATTTTTACAACGGACTCAAAAATGTAATCCCGCACTTCCTTGCGGCTCAAGTCAAGCACATATTGGGTACGGCAGAGCGTGGCTTTCCGTTCTGGTATGGCTATTGCCCAATCGGGATGCGAGCGGTACAAATCAGAATCAGGCGAAACCATCTCAGGCTCGAACCACAATCCGAATTTTAGCCCGAGCGAATTCACTTTTTGAACGAGATTTTCAAGCCCGCCCGTGATTTTCGATTCGTTCACAACCCAGTCGCCGAGCGAGCAGTTCGCATCATTGCGCTTGCCAAACCAGCCGTCGTCAAGAACGAGCATTTCGATTCCGCACGAGGCGGCTTTTTGGGCGATTGAAAGCAGTTTTTCCGTGTTGAAGTCGAAGTAAGTCGCTTCCCAGTTGTTGATGAGAAGAGGCCTCTCCTTGTTCTTCCATGGACTTTTGATAAGGTGCGAATTCCAGAGCGTATGGAAAGTCCGTTGCATTGCCCCAAGCCCCTCGCTTGAATAGACAATCACGGCTTCGGGCGTGGTGAATCGCCCTCCGGGCGCAAGAAGCCAGCTGAATCCCTCGCTGTGAATGCCAGTGACGGCTCTCACGCTGTCGAATTGATTTACTTCCGCCTGAGAGAGAAAATTGCCGCTGTAGACAAGGCTGAATCCGAAAACTTCTCCAGTCTCATAGTCAGCTTTGCGCGTGGCGAGCGCAAAAAAATTGTTTTCTTGGTGGCTCGTGATTCCCCGCAGAGAAGACACGCTCACTCGCCCATGATGAAGCGGAGTGCGCTCAATATGCCTTTCCCTCGCCCATGCTCCATGGAGCGACACGAATTCAAAATCCCTGTCGTCCATGTCAATGCACGCGGAATAAGCCTTTGTGAGTGTAAGATTTTCGCTTCCTGCGTTTTCAATGACCGCGCTCCGAGCCACCGCGTCCAATCCTTCAAAAATGGAGTAAAAAAGAGTGTCACGAAGATGCAAAGTCTTGTCAACGCAGTGCAGAAGAAGCGTTTTTGAGTCTTTTTCGCTCCCCCATGTGGCGGGCAAGCCTTCAAGCGCAGGCTTCCCGCTGATGATTTCGTAGCTCTCAAAGGAAAGCTGGCAGCCGTTCTGACCGAGTGCGTTGCTCACATTCAGACAACTCTCACGAAAATCGCCTGTGCCGCCCGCAGGATACTCCCACGGAAAGGCATCATTGAAGATTGCGCGGTCGCCCTCGTTTTCTGACGGCACAAAGGGCGGTTCGTGAATGCGGAGAAGGTGAGAAAGCTCGTCATCAGAGGAAAGTTTTTTCCCGTAATGGATATGAGCGACACAATTTTCAGAATCAACGATTCCGATATAGTAGCCCGCGTGGGCAGTCTCAATGCTGAACACGCGGTTTTCTTCATTATAAGAAATGTTCATTTAGTTTTTATTACGATTTTTTCGTGCTTTAGCCCATCGTTTGTTCCAGTCATCCATAATCTGCTCGAATGTCTCGTTTGTCGTTCCCATCGCCGCATCAACAATTCTCTTCTTTTCGGGATCACTCCAGAAGCCGATTTCAGATTCCTTGTCCAAGGTGTCGTACAATCCTTCTTCTCCGACAGGCGGCTTGTTCATCTCGAAGTAAGTCACGCCCAATTCGTTGAATGAGTCCAAGACCGAAGGATATTTTCCGCCTTTTACGGCTGGAATCGACTCGTTGAATTCGACCCAATCCGTTTCATGCACGAGGAATTCAATCCATGCGCGGGCAGTCGCCTTGTTTTTGCTGTGGACATTGATGCAAAGCGGCGTGTCGAGCGAGGCTTCGGCATATTTCTTGCCGTTGACTTCCGCCACCATGGGCATGTAACCGATGTCATCGGGATTTGAGGCGAGGTTTTTAATTTGCGTGATTGCCCAGCTTCCCAAGACCATGCAACCGATTTTCCCGTCCGCAAGCTCTTGTTTGCTCATTTCCCAGTCAGAGGCAAGCATGTCGCGCTCGCACAAGCCGCGTTTGACCACTTCGTACATGAGTTTGTACAGCTCGTAGTGAGCAGTTCCCTTTTGGAAAGGCTCGCTTTGGTGAACCATTTTGTTTTTATAATCAGTGTCGTCCGTGAATGCCGTGACTCCGCCCTCCCACTGAACGAGTGTCCAGCCTGCGGGATAGTTCATGAAGATTGGAACTGCGTCCGTCTTGTCTTTGATTGCCTGCAAGGCGGTGTAAAATTCTTCGGTGTTGCGGGGAGTTTTTGTTATGCCGGCTTTTTTGAACACTTTCTTGTTGTAGACGATTCCGCCGCCCACGACTCCCATGACAGGATAGGCATAAGCCGTTCCCTGATAGTCAATTGCGTTTGAGCCTTGCGTGAAGTTGAATTTTTCGTTGAATTCCTCGATTGAACCGAGCGGCTCGAAGTAACGCGGGTAGTCGATGGTCTGAATCCCAGGCTTGCAAAGCACATCGCCGTATTCATTCGTTGACATTCGCGTGCGGACTGTGCCTTCGTAGTCGGTTATTGCCTCGAATTCAACATTCGTGCCGGGATATTTCTGCTCGAATGCCTCTTTGTACTCCTGAAACTTTGTGTCCACCACATCGGTGCGATTTGTGAGAACGATAATCGTTCCGCCGATTTTGCCTTCTGCCGCAGCCGCCTGCTTTTTCTCGCAGCCAGAGAGAAGAAGGACGCTTGCCGCCAAAGCCAGCGCAAGAGCTTTTTTCCATTTCAAAATAATCATAATAGTCTCCTTGGGTTTTGAAAAACGAATTGCTTAGATAAAGAAAATCGGTTTCTCTTGTATAATAGAACTGCTCTTATGCATTGTCAAGAAAAAATTTCATAAAAAATCATTTTTCTATAAAATTGACATAAAACTGTATTTTTCAGACGTAAAAATACGAAAAATCAGTAAAAATAAGCGAAAATCGCAAAATTTCATTTGACAAATCAGAAAAGCGGGTGTATCAGTGTTCTTAGATAAAGAAAACGGTTTCGTAAAGTTTCTTGTATAAAGTTTCATAAGGAGGAAACGATGGACAACAGATTCAAAAAGTTTGCGCTCTCCGCCATGGCTCTCATGCTCACGGCGATGGTCGCAAACGCAAAGCCAAAAGTGGACAAGCTTGAAAGCTTCGAGAAAGGAGCGGGCAGCTGGACTGCCGTAAAGACAAACTGGGGCGACGGCGACAAAAGCACCGCTGTTGCCGCAAGCTCGGACTGGGCGAGCGACGGCAAGCAGAGTCTCAAATGCTCGTTTGAGCCGACGGCTGGCAAATCAAAAGAAAGCGCGACATTCTTCACGGAAAAAATGGCTTACACGGACATTTCACCGTATGACGCGATTTCATTTGAGGTCTACAACCCCACGAACAGCAAGATTCAGGTTGCACTCGCCCTCACCACGGGCAGCGGCTGGGATTGGTTCGAGAGCAAGGAAGTGGACATTGCGCCAGGCGAAAAGAAAACTGTCCGCATGGAATTGTACGAGGGGAGTTTGAAGGCGGCTTCGTCAAGCTGGCAGTATTCTTCCGACCTTGAAAACTCGGACGATTTGCGCCGCGTGGCAGTCAAATTCTTCATTCCCGAGGGCGTGAAGGAATCATTCGCTTACATCGACAACATTCAGATGATTGTCGAATAAGACTGATATTCCAAATGCGAAGGATGTCATTCCGAATTTATTTCGGAATCTATCAAAAAATAGGAGAACAATTATGAAAAAAATCGCAAAATACGCGTCTTTTTTGGGAATCGCAGGGCTTTTGCTCGCGCTTGCCACAGGATGCGATTCTTACAAGGACGATGAGGACTTCGGGGAAGCCGCTCTTGTCGCGGAGCAGAATGAAGCCGTAAGGGCGGTAACTGAATCTGACACATGGAAAAGCGCGGAATTCTTCGTGGTGGCAAAGTGCGGTGCGGGCGGATTCAAATTCCCGGTGATGTACACGGCGGACGAGGCTAACATTACTGCCGTGAGCCTCAAAGTCATTTCAAGCAAGAAGATAAATGTCCTTCAGCCATTCTTGAACGAGGGGTGGAAGCAAGGAACTGACGCGATTGACACCGAGGCGGGCAAATGGGTGACGGTCACTTCAAGCGATTCTGCCGCTCACAAAGGCGCGGGAGTTCAAGTTTATGACAGTACCGCAGAAGGAATCTATGTGTTCGGCATAAAAGATTTCAAAGTGACGACCTCATCAGGCACAAAAACGATTACGGCCTCTGATTTGGACAAAAACTGCGACCTTTCTTGGGCGGAAACAATGTCTACGCGAAAATCCAGAAAAACGAGAACAAAGTCGTTGACGAGAATGAGCAGACGATGAGCAACTTGCAGGACGAGGTTGAGAAATTGAAGGGCGAGCTTGAAAAAATGAAACTCCCTGCCGCCGTCCAGACTTTGAAATCTGCTTATTCGGACGCGGATTTCTTTATCAATGTTCAGGACGCTTCTGATGTTGGTGACGTAACCGAGAACAAACCAAAAATCGGCTATGACAAAGAAAATGGTACAAAAATCAAAAAGATTGAAGTCTCGGTCGTGGGAACAGAAGAGTGGTGGCTCAAAGCTTACTGCAAGCCAGCGACCGCTTCAAACGCTTGGGGATGGGCAGATAATGGCGGCGCGAACAATGCAAAAGACAGTTGGGGCAAAATCACCTATGAGCCTGAATTTGAAGCAGATGTGACTGGCTGTTCTGGTGGCGGAATTACTTGGTATAAGAAAGGCAAAATCGGCTCAGAGTCTGTTGCATTCGCGGTGAAGGATTTTGTAATCACCTATTCCGACGACACCACGCTCAAAATCGATGCGAGCAATGTTGAGGATTATCTTGGCAATGACGGAAAAGGCAAAGTTACGACTTATGCCAACTAAATTCAAAAATCGAGGAGGCGTGATAAAAATTACTTCCATGTAATTTTTATCACAGCAATTGCCGTCTAAAGCCAGCAATTGCAATCTGCGCCATCCATGGCGCACGGCTGCCGCCAAGGCTTTAAAGGAGTAAGATATGAAAAAAAGATTTATCGCAGGCGCGACTATTGCGGCATTGGCTCTTTCTTCCCTTGCCGCTGACACTGAGGACATCAAGACGAACGCATGGTTTGACCTTAAAACGCATACAACGCTTGGCTACAACCTTCAGGAAAAAATCTTCGGCATGGAGTCAACGATTGACCAGGCGCAAGTTTGGTGGGAATTTCTTCCGTATGCTACGCGCGGGGTGGAGGAGAGCAAGGGAGACGCACTTTCGGCTTCGGTGAGAATCGAGGGCTTGAAATACGCCTTCAAATTCTACAACGAAAAGAAAACTTACGAGGACAATAACACGCAGAGCGACTTCAAGGGCAGCGACGACGTCAGAAAAACAACTGGCTGGCGCGAAAAGCCTGGCGCACCCGATGACAGTGACACGAATTATTTTGTGTACGACCGAATCGTTTCGGAAGTAAAATGGCGGAATCTTTTCCTGAATTTCTACAAATACGACTACGAGAACGGCTGCCCGATTGGCTTTGACAACGCGAGCTTGAAATCTCTTTTCGATGACTTTACGAATTTCCGTATTTTTGACAGCGCGAAGGACGACAATGTGGGAATCTTGTACTACAACGGAATCAGAGACTCGAACAACTATCTCGGGCGCGGGAACTACGGAATCACGGGCGTGATTTCTGCGGGAGTGCGTTACGACAAGTGGAACGCGACTCTTTCTGCGGGAACTCCAGGCTCATGGATTGCAATCAGCGACGAAGCCCCCAAGAACATCAAGCAGGGCAAGGCATACCAAAAGCTCAACGCGGAGAACAAGGCTGTTTTCCAGCTGGACACCGAATTCTTGCCGGCCGAGAATTTGAAAGCCAATGCTGATGTACTCGCCACTATGAATTTCAAGAAAAAGGCTGACGACCAAGCCGCCGCTTCTTCAATCTACGGCGACAGCTCTGATCAGATTCCTTATGACATCTACACGGGCGGCATCGGCGTGGAATATGACTTTGACCTTGAAAAAGGCACTCTTTCTCCCTATGCTGGCTTTGACTTCCGCTATCTTAAAGCTGACGAAAAGGCATTCAACAACAAGAAGGACGAGAGCGACAGTCAGTTTGAGGGCGGCTTGGGAATCGCTTATTACTGGCGCGGCAAGGATTTCAAGTACAACAACAATACGCTGGATTACTGGGGCAGGCAGTTCCCCGTGGGCGTGTCGCTCGGCATGAACTCAGACCAGAACGGTATCGCGAATCTCGTCTTCTCGGTGTACGAAAAGCCTGACGCGGACGCGCTCATCCCGAATCTCGGCGGATTCTTCGAGTTCGAGATGGTGAATCTGTTCCGCACGGGAGACAAAGACGACAAATTTGACGGCGCGAAAGACAAAGATTGGAAAAAAGACAGCGCGTTCTTCATCGCGGGTCAGCTCGAATATCTTATCAATGTGCCTGTTGCGAAGCGAAAGACAATGGCGGTCAAGCCGTACATCTTCGGTCGCTTGATTCAGCAGCGAGACGGCGATGGCTATCTCACGCGTGAATATGATTTTGACAGCCGCGTAGGCGTAACCGTAAATCCGTGCGCCCGCTTCAACATAGATTTGCGTTACGAACGAGCGGATGTGCTTTGGGATTTGGAAGGAAAGGACAACGAGCTTGACAAAGGCTGCCTGACCTGCCGGTTTGATGTGCGGTTGTAAGGGGATGCCTCCTCCTCCTTTTTGATGTGTGGGGGAACGGGTCGGATTTTGCAGCGAGATTCGGCTAGTTTCCCCTTTTTTGAAAATCTTATATATATGAAGGAAAACGCTATGAAAAGAAAAATGAATGTAATTTTGGCGGCTGCGCTTTTGTCTTTCGGCCTTGTTTTTTCTTCCTGCCAGTCTGACGATGTAGAATCATCATCTTCTACAAATTCGGAAAACGGAGAAACTTATATGCCCGAAAAGAAATCAAAAGTCACGATTCCAGAGAATAAATCAGATTCAGCGAAACGCCTCATGCGCTACATCGCCGATTGTCAGACGAGCGGGAAAGTCCTTTCAGGTCAGCAGGATTTGACTTGGGATGACAATTACGACCAGCTGGGGAAAGTCTACGAGACGGTGGGAAAATATCCTGCGCTCGCGGGCTTTGACTTCATGAACTATACGCAGACTTCTGGCGGCTCGGGGCAAAAACAGACCGAAGAGGCACTTGAATTCCTCAAAAAAGGCGGAATCGTCACATTCTGCTGGCACTGGCGCGACCCGAGCGGAGCGACAAGCGAATTCAATTCCGAAAAAATGAAATTCAGAATCCCTTACAGCGCACAAAGCGAGAGCGGGCTTGACGAGTCGAGCGATGACTTTGCGAAAATCAAGTCTGACATGGACAAAATCGCGGCTGAACTCACAAAGATAAAAGAGGCAGGCTATCCCGTTTTGTGGCGGCCGTTCCACGAGGCGTACGGCAACAAAGACGACTGGGGCGGCGCGTGGTTCTGGTGGGGAGCTGGAATCGGAACGAGCGACGGCAAAGGCGCGAAGCGAAAAGAAGCCTACCTCGCGCTTTACAAATTCATGTACAAGTATTTCACAACGGAAAAGGGCTTGGACAACCTGATTTGGGTGTGGAACGCGCAGAACGAGGACTGGTATCCCGGTGACGAGTTCGTGGACATCGTTGCCTACGACAACTACGACCTGAACGCGATAAACACACAGTACGAAATGCTCAAAAGGGTGAGCGGCGGCGAGAAGATCATCGCGCTTGGCGAGAACGGCACAATTCCGAATGTCTCAGCCATGAGCGGAAAATGGGCGTACTTCAACACATGGAACGACCATTCTTCTGACGAAAGCCAGTGCTTTTGGAGCGCGGAGAAACACAACAAACTTTCGCACCGCAAGGAAGTGTACGAAAGCGAAAAAGTCATCACGTTGGACGAACTCCCCGACTTGAAAGCGTATTAGTCCGAATGTCGTCTGAACGACTAAAGAAACGGTTTCTTTTGCGTTTCTTGATTTTGGAAAACAAAAGGAATATAATGAAAAGCGTTATGAACTACACGATTGCAGAAATTTCAAAAATGGCGAATGTCGCTAAAAGCACGGTCTCAAAGGCTTTGAACGGTCAGAAAGGCGTGAGCGAGGCGAAGCGGCAGGAAATCCTGAAGCTGGTGGGGGATATGAATTACCGCCCCAATCTTGCTGCCCGTGCGCTCGCCAAGCGAAAAACAGAGACAATCGGGCTTATTATTCCCGCTGATGTCGATTACACTCTGAGTGGTGTATATTGGTCAGTGATTATTGCCGCCGTGGCTGACGAGGCTTCCAAACGGAACTACAATCTGCTTCTGATTATGCTGAATGCGGACAAGCCTCTCAAAACGCTTGAAGACACAATCCTCAAGCAGAGTGTTGACGGTCTTGTTATCCCTGCCGAGCTTTTGAACGCACAGGCTTACACGATGCTTTCTTCTTCGGATATGCCATTCGTGCTTCAAGGGCGGGCATCGTTCGCAAGCCATTGCTGCGTGGATGTTCGGAGCGAAGACGGAGCGTTTCGGCTCACAAAAAAGCTTGTCGAAAAAGGCTTTTCCCATATCGGTTGCATTGCGGGTCCTGAGAGCTTTTTGTATACGCAGGAACGAATCGCCGGCTTCAAAAAGGCTCTTGCTGATTCTTCTCTTGAAAACTATGTGATTGTCACCACGCGCTATTCAGAAGAAGCGACTAAAGAAAGTGTCCGCCGCCTTTTGGACGAAAAGCCAAATCTTGATGCGCTTTTCCTTGCGGCTGGCGGCGAATTCGCGTTCTATGTCTTTGAGGTGCTTCAAGAGCGGGGCGTGGACATGTCACACTTTGGAATCGCGGTCTTTGACGAGTACCGACCGTTCCATTTTCTTCCGTTTCCTGTGATTGCGGGCCGCCAGCCAATCCGCCAGATGGGAAGTCAGGACGCGCGGAATCTATTCCAGCTCATCGAAAAGGAAACTCCGCCGTCATTGTCGCTCTTCGACATTGAGATTCTTGAAAGCTAGGAAAACAAATTCATTAAAAACAAGGCAAATTATGGAATTAAAAGGAAAAAAGATTCTTTTTTTGGGTGACAGCATCACCGAAGGCTGGGGAACTTCCTCAAACGAAAAGATTTTCTGGTCTCTTCTGTCTTCGCGAGACGGGGCGGAGGTCACGGGCTACGGAATCGGCGGCACTCGGATTGCAAGGCAGAAACATCCTTCCGAAGAAGCAAAATATGACCAGCATTTCGTCTCCCGCGTGGAGGGTATGGAGTCTAAAGCCGATGTTGTCGTGGTCTTTGGCGGCACGAACGATTACGGTCACGGAGACGCGCCGATTGGCACTCCCTCAGACTGCACGGACGGCACTTTTTACGGAGCCTTGCATTGCCTGTACCTCGCACTGCTCAAAAAATATCCCGCCGCGCAGATTGTGGTTATGACACCGCTTCACCGCGAGGGCGAGAACAATCTTTTGAACGATTTCGGCTTGCGCAATGTCGGCTTTCTTTCTGATTATGTGCGAATCATCAAGGAAGTTGCCGCATTTTACGCACTACCAGTTCTTGACCTGTACTCTTTGAGCGGAATACAGCCCGATGTCCCGCTTTTAAAAGAACGCTACGCGCCCGACGGACTGCACCCGAACGACGCGGGGCATGAGCGAATCTACCGCCTGCTCCGGGAATTCTTAATCAGGCTCTGAGACCTGAAAATCAGCGTCACTCAATAAAAGTAAACAAGGAAGATTCCAATGATTGAAAGAATATGCCAGCCCTCTAATCCCAACGCTCAGGATTGCGTAAAAAATGTGCTGAAATACTTGGCAGAAATCAGCGGCAAAAAAATCATAAGCGGTCAGCACACGCAGAACCACGCGCAGGAAGAGCTGCACTTCATAGAAAAGCTCACAGGAAAAAGCCCCGCCTTGCTGGGCTTCGAACTTTTGTCTTATTCCCCCAACATCAATTATCTGGACACAGACGAGGAGTGCATGGAAGAAATCCATCAGAATTACGGAACGCTGGAAAAGGCATGGGAGTGGGCGGCTCAAAAAGGCTTGCACACATTCACCTGGCACTGGTTTTCACCTCTGGGCGGCCGATCAAAATCCTTTTACGCCCGGAATACTGATTTTGATGCCCGCAAGGCCGTAACCGAAGGCAGTCCTGAAAACAATGCGATGCTTTCCGACCTTGATGCGATGGCTGGAATCCTTCGCCCGTTCTGCGATGCGAAAATCCCGATTTTATGGAGACCGTTGCACGAGGGGGACGGCGACTGGTTCTGGTGGGGAGCAAAAGGCGGAGACGCACTCAAAAAATTGTACAGAATTATGTACGAGCGATTTACGAAAATCCATCATCTTGACAATCTGATTTGGGTGTGGAATTCGCATGTTCCTGAATGTTACCCAGGCGACGATGTGATTGACATAATCTCCCGGGATATTTACGCGCCTGCCCATGCCAATTCAAGTTTTTCCGCCCAGTACAAGGAGCTTGAAAAAGTCACGGCTCAGAAAAAAATCGTCATCCTTGGGGAAAACGGAACCATGTTGGACGTGGATTCTGCCCTGGGCGAAGGGCTTTTCTGGGCAAGTTTTATGACTTGGTCGCACGAATTCTGCCTGACCGAGCAGTACACTGATTTCTCAGTCGTGAAGAAAGTGTACTCCTCGCCGAATTTGATTACAAAGGAAGATTTGCCGGAATTGTATTAGGGCTGTGTAGTTTTCTCACCTGATGAAATTCGCGAATGTGTGATATAATTTTTTGAAAGTAGCAAAGACATTCAGAAAGTCTACGCCGAAAAGGGAGAGACCTTCATCGTCATAATAGATGAATACGATGTGCTGATCCGAGAGCAGGTGGGCGACGACGAATTCAAGCCGTACTTGGGATTCTTCAACTCGCTCTTCAAGAACGCGGAGCTGAAGCCCGCAATCACGCTCGCCTACCTCACGGAAATCCTGCCGATTATGAAGGACATGGTTCAGTCCAAACTCAACACGTTCGATGAGTACAATATGCTCCGAATCGGCTCTTTCGCTGAGTACACGGGATTCACCACGGGGGAAGCTAAAAGTTTGTGCGAAAGGTATGGGCGAGACTTTGAGCTTTGCAAGAGCTGGTATGACGGCTACGAACTGGAAGACTTTGAGATTTACAACCCGCAGGCGGTGATAAAGGCATGCGTGACAGGAAAGTTCATCTCGTACTGGAGCAAGACAAGCTCGTACAAGGTCGTGGCGGAAAAAATCAGGATGAACCTCGCTGGAACGAAGGAAGATGTCATCACGATGATGGGCGGCGAGCGGGTTGATGTGAACGTGAAAAAATACGACAACACGATGACAGGCTTCGACAGCAAGGATGATGTTTTCACTTATCTGATTCATTTGGGGTATCTAGCTTATGACGAAAAAGAAGGCCAGTGCTACATTCCCAACCGAGAGATTTACAACGAATGGGAAAAAGTCGTCGAAAGTGATGAGAATTATGCCGAGACCGACAAAATAATCAAGGCTTCAAAGCAGCTTTTGCGAGACACAATCGCCAAGAACGAAGAAACCGTCGCCTCCTCGCTCGACAACTGGCACGGCGATGTGCTTTTTGTGGGTGTTAATTATGACGTGGAGAGTAAAAAACATGAGTGCAAGATTGAGAAGTTCGTGAAATCTCTTTAGCGGAGCAGTTCTGCTCGCGTTCCTTGAGAAATATTGCTCACGCCTTTTGAGCAGCGTTGCTCATGTTCCTTGAGCTGTATGCCTCGCTCTTTTTCCACTTTCTCTGCTCATATTGTATTAATGCGACTGATGAGTCTCGTGCTTGGTAGCCGCACTTGGTAGCGCAAAAACCTTCATTTGAAAGAAAAATAATTTGACTTTTTGCGCAATCGGTTGCATAATGATTTCTATGAGCATGAACATTTACACTGAACTGAACCGCCTTGCTTCTTATGGCTTGAAGACAGGACTTTTTGAAAGGGAAGACTTGGTTTTTGTCAAAAATCAGCTTCTTCTTCTTCTGAATCTTGATGGATTTGAGAACGATGATGATGTTGCAGCCGTTCCAGAGGTCGAGATTTCTGATCTTGAAAACATTCTTTCTAATATTCTTGATTATGCCGTTGAAAAGGGGTTGACTGGCGGTGAGGGCGTTGTTTACCGCGATTTGTTTGATACGCGCCTCATGAGCGTAATGGTTGATCGCCCATCGAACATCATCAAAAAATTCGATGAACTTTACGCAAAGTCTCCAAAAAAAGCGACAGATTTCTTCTATAAATTATCGCAGGATTCTGACTATATCCGCCGTTACCGAGTCTGTAAGGACTTGAAGTGGATTTCAAAGACTCCTTACGGCGACATCGACATTACAATCAATCTTTCAAAGCCTGAGAAAGACCCTAAAGCCATTGCCGCAGCCAAACTCATGAAGCAGGCTGGCTATCCGAAGTGCCTTTTGTGCAAGGAAAATGAGGGCTATGCAGGCCGAGTCAATCATCCTGCTCGCGAAAATCATCGTATTATTCCGATTGAGCTTGCCGGAGAAAAGTGGGGCTTCCAGTATTCGCCTTATGTTTACTACAACGAACACTGTATTGTCTTCAAATTTGAGCACTCGCCGATGGCAATCACCAAAAAAACTTTCGAGCGACTTTTGTCTTTCGTAGAAAAATTCCCGCACTACATTCTTGGAAGCAACGCGGACTTGCCGATTGTCGGAGGCTCAATCCTCACTCACGACCATTTCCAGGGCGGAGCTTATGAATTCCCGATGGCAAAGGCTCCTGTTGAAAAAGAATTTACGGTCAAAGGCTTTGAGGACATCAAATGCGGAATCGTAAAGTGGCCGATGAGCGTAATCCGCGTCAGTTCTGAGAAAAAAGAGCGGCTTGTAGAATTTGCAGAGCATGTTTTGGAAAAATGGCGCGTCTACACTGACGAAAAAGCATTCATCTTTGCTGAAACTGACGGCGAAAAACACAATACTCTCAATCCGATTGCCCGCCGAAGAGGGGAAGCGTTCGAGCTGGACTTGGTTTTGCGAAACAATATCACAACTGAGGAGCATCCGCTTGGCGTTTATCATCCACATGCAGAGCTTCACCACATCAAAAAGGAAAACATCGGCTTGATTGAAGTCATGGGCTTGGCTATTTTGCCTGGCCGTCTTAAGACAGAACTTTTGGGCCTGAATGAGGCATTGAGGTCTGGAAAAGACATCTCCTGCGATGAGTCTCTTGGAAAACATGCCGACTGGGTAGCTGAACTTCGTGGAAAATATGACTTTGCTTCAATGAGCGAAGAGAAAGTCGATTCAGTCTTAAAAGAAGAAATTGGTGTTGTATTTTCAAAAGTTCTTGAACATGCGGGCGTTTACAAATACACTGAAGAAGGACGAGTCTCATTCATGAAATTTGTTGAGACTTTGTAAAACAACACCGATGGGCATGGATAGGCTGCTATAAAAAATCTGTGCCCATCATGGTTAAAAAGAGGAAAATTTATGACTGAAGTTAAAAAACTGGATGACGAAATTTCGGCTTTTACAGTATCAAACGGAAAAGTCAGTTTTACTGCAATCGAATGGGGCTGCACTATTACTAATCTTTTTGTTCCTGCAAAAGACGGTTCAAAAGTTGACATCCTGCTTGGATTTGACACGCTTGAGCAGTGGAAGAAGGGCACAGAGGCTCACAATGCTATTGTAGGCCGTTTCGCAAACCGAATCCGCGGCGCAAAATTTGAGCTTGAGGGCAAAACTTACACTCTCGACAAGAATGACGGCGAAAACTGCCTTCACGGTGGAAAAACTCGCTACGAAAAACAGCTCTGGAAAGGCGAAAAATATTCTGATTCAGAAGGCGAGGGCGTAAAATTCACCCGAAAAAGTCCGGACGGCGAGCAGGGCTTTCCTGGAAATGTCGATTTGTGCGTAATCTACAAGCTCAACGACAAAAGCGAGCTTATCTGGGAATACAGCGCGACAACTGACAAAGCCACTCCAATCAATCTTACTAATCATGCTTACTTCAATTTGAACGGAAAGGGTAGCGCGGAAGGTCATCACTTGCAGCTTGATTGTGACGAAATCCTTGAGACTGCGGCAGATTCTGCTCCTACAGGAAAAATCCTGAGCGTTGACGGAACTGTATTTGACTTCAGAAACGAAAAACTTGTTGGCAAAGACTGCGACAAAGTTGAGCCTCTTAAAAACGGCTACGACCAGTGCTTCCTGACCCGTGGTAAAAACGAGACAGACCTTGTTCGATTTGGAAAAATCTGGGCCGATGAAAGCGGAATCAGCATGGAAATCTTCACGAATCAGCGTGGCGTACATGTCTACACCGCAAATTATATCGGCGGCAAGATTGGAAAGGGCGGTGTCGTTCACAAGCCTCACGACGGAATCTGCTTTGAGACAGAGCGTTTCCCGAACGCAATCAACGAGCCGAGTTTCCCAAGCTGTGTCTTGAAGCCTGGTGAAAAATATTATCACAAAACGATTTTTAAATTGAAAACTGAAAACTAAAAATTGCTTCCTTTCGCTCTCGATGACGGGGCGTTGCGGGGAACAAGAAGCTCGCTATTGTTTTTCCCCGCAGAGAGGGTAGCGACCAACAAAGTGGGCGCGCAGGGGGAGACTTCCCCCTCATCACTTTTTTTCAACTTCCAACATGGAGACAATTATGGGACTTACATCCAAAGAATATGATCCGAAGGATTTGCCCGCTGAGTTTTTGAAAACTTATGGCAAGAATGATAACGAAATCAGAGTTTACGCGTCACCGGCCCGAATCAACATCATCGGTGAGCATATTGATTACAACGGCGGAAAGGTTTTCCCGGCTGCGATTGACCGCTATCTTTATGTAGCGATCCGAAAGCGTGCTGACTCAAAAATCATCTACAATGATGTTCGATTTCCTGGCACTTATGAATTTGACATCAATGATAATTTTGCGTTCGACAAAAAAAATGATTATGCGAACTATCTCAACGGAATTTTGAGCCAGATTAAGGCTCAGGGGTACAAACTCGACAGCGGATTTGAAATCCTTATGGTGAGCAATGTTCCTGCTGGCGGCGGAATTTCTTCTTCTTCTGCTCTGGAATGTGGCTTTGCTTATGCTGTAATTGACACTTTCGGTCTTAAAATTGACCGTGTTGAGATTGCTAAGCTTGGTCAGATGAGCGAGCACAATTTCATGGGCGTAAACTGTGGCATCATGGATCAGTTCATCATCGCGACTGGCAAAAAAAACACCGCCGAAATGCTTGACTGCGCTACTCTTGAATATGAATACGCTCCGCTGGAATTAGGCGATTACCGTTTTGTCGTAATGAACACGAATAAAGTCCGAAAACTTTCCGACTCAAAATACAACGAAAGACGAAGCCAGTGTGAATCTGCATTGAAGATTTTGCAGGACAATGGTGTGGCTGTAAAAGCATTGTGTGAGCTTAGCCCTGCAAAATGGGAAGAAGTCAAGCACTTTGTCTCTGACGAAATCTTACAGAAGAGGGCAAATCACTGTGTTTATGAGAATCAGCGTGTTCTTGATGCCGTTGCTGCATTGAAAGTCGGCGACTTGAAGAAACTCGGCTCGCTCTTGAATGCTTCCCACGCTTCTCTTAAAACTGATTACGAAGTAACAGGCCTCGAACTTGATACCCTTGCAGAAACTTCACAGAAACAGCCGGGATGTCTTGGTGCAAGAATGACAGGAGCCGGATTCGGTGGCTGTGCAATCGCCCTTGTCCACAAAGACAATGTTGACTCGTTCATCGAAAATGTCCAGAAAGAGTATACTGCAAAAGTCGGTTATGCCGCTGGCTTCTTTGAATGCTCTTCTGGAGATGGAGTCGCGCGAGTTTTATAGCGATTCTTAAGTTATAAAAAAACTGGACTTATCGAACAGCTTCCGTTTTAGGAAAAATGTGTTCTAAGTCCAGTTTTTAGTTTTAAACTTTCAACTTTCCGTTTTCAGTTTTCCACTTTCAACTTAAAGGATGTAAACTCCCTTTGTGTCGAAATTGAGCGCGGCTTTTTCGCCTGCCTCGTAGACTTTTCGGCCGAGCGGGTTGTAGTCCGTGATATTTACATTTTTTCCGCCGACATCAACCTGATAGTATTGGTAGCTTCCCATGAATGTACTGAATGTTACCGTGCCGTTCAGGATTCCTGTGTCGGAAAGTGTGACATTTTCTGGGCGGAGAACGAGAGATGCTTCCGAACCGGCAGCAATTCCGGCGTAGTTGAGAACTTCAATCTGTGTTCCTGCCACGGTGATTTTTGCTGTCTCGCCATTGGTCTCATCAATCTTTGCATCGAGGAAGTTTGCCTCACCGATGAAGTCAGCGACGAATTTGTTTACCGGTCGGTAGTAAATTTCGCGCGGAGTGCCGATTTGCTCGACTTTTCCCTTGCTCATGATGATAATCTGGTCGGAAATGCTCATTGCCTCGCTCTGGTCGTGTGTGACATAGACTGCCGTGATTCCGACTTTCTGCTGAATCTTTCGGATTTCGGTACGCATAGTTACACGGAGCTTTGCGTCGAGGTTTGAGAGCGGTTCGTCAAACAGAAGAACTCCCGGCTCCATTACGAGTGCTCGCGCCAATGCGACTCGTTGCTGCTGTCCGCCTGAAAGCTGGTTCGTCATTCGGCCTTCCATTCCTTCCATTTCGACGAGCTTAAGGATGTTCATTACTTTTTCGTGAATCACTTCCTTTGGGAGTTTTCGGATTTTGAGACCGTAAGCCACATTGTCAAAGACATTGTAGTGTGGCAAAAGTGCATAGCTCTGGAAAACCATTGCCGTGTCGCGTTTGTTCGGCGGAAGTGCGTTGATTGCCTCGTTTCCGAGAAAGATTTCTCCTTCGTCCGGGCTTTCAAATCCTGCAATCATGCGGAGTGTTGTTGTTTTTCCACAGCCGGAAGGTCCGAGCAAAGTGACGAAAGTTCCCGGCTTGATGTCGAGAGAGGTGTCCTTGACGGCGTAAAAGTCCTTTCCTGTCTTCGGATCCTGATAGATTTTAGATATATGATCAAGGCGTACGCCTTTCTTTTCTGTAGACATAAAATTCTCCTATTCTTTAATTTTGCGGCTTGTTCCGAAGAAGCGGATTCCAAGTTTCATCAAAAGAACCGCACCATAAGTGATGAGGATGAGCACTGTTGCATAAGCACAAGCGATTCCGTAGTTGCCTTTTTCGGCCTGCTCGTTAATCTGGCAGGTGATGAGAAGGAAGTCCGGCGTGACAAGCAAGATGATTGCTGAAATAGCCGTGATTGAGCGGACGAATGCCGTGACAAGGCCTGAGAAGAATGAATCACGGATGAGCGGAAGTGTGACCGTCATAAAGACTCTCGCGCTGCCTGCTCCCATGTCATAAGCACTTTCTTCGATTGATTTGTCGATTTGGCGAAGGGCTGAGATACCGCTTCGGGTTCCTGTCGGCAATGAGCGCACGATGAAGACGATAATCAAAATCAATCCTGTTCCGTAAAGACTTGACATTACTCCTGTGCGGAAAAGACCGTTTGCAAAGCCGCGGATGTAGCCGATACCCAAAACTGTTCCAGGAACCGCCATCGCAAGCATAGAGACGAATTCGATGAATCCCTTTGACTTGAACTTCTTTTTGACAACGAGGTATGAGATTACCATTGAAAGAAGTGCTGTGAGTGGAGCCGCAATCAAAGAAAGTATGAATGAGTCCTTGAAAGCCTTGATTCCGCTTGTACGGAACATGTAGTCGAACCATTTGAATGTGAGCGCGTAGTTTCTGCCCCAAAGTTTGAACAAAGCTCCGAACGGAACCATGATATATAGAAGAAGAACGAATGCGCTTGCAAGTCCGCAGAGAACAGAAAGCGGAATGCGGACGCTTGTGTCCGAAATCAACATTCTGGCACGGCTTGCCTTTCCTGTGAGTGTAGCGGCTGTCTTCTTTTCGAGATAATATTTTTGAATCAGAAAGAGAACTACCGTGAGCGAAAGCAGAACGACACTCATTGCCGCAGCACCTGTCGCATCGTAAGCTCCTGTTACCTGCAAGTAGATTGTTGTTGCAAGTGTATCATAAGAGCCTCCGATGAGCATCGGGTTTGCGAAGTCGGCGACAGACTCAATGAATGTTACCAGAAATGCGTTTCCGAGGCCTGGAAGCATGAGCGGAAGTGTAACGCTCGTAAAAACCTTCCATCGGCTGGCTCCCATATCTCTTGAAGCTTCTTCCAGAGAAGGATCGATATTCTTTAAGAGACCGCAGAGCATGAGGTAGCAGACCGGGAAGAAAGTCATAATCTGAACAATCGCGATTCCTTTGAGACCGTAAATGTTCGAGTCATTTATATGAAATATCGTTCGTGTGATGATTCCGCTTCGTCCAAAAAGCATAATCATCGAAAGAGAAAGTACGAACGGCGGGGAAACAATCGGCAGCATTGAAACAAGCCTGAAAAGCCCCGACAAAATCTTAGTCTTCAGTTTTACATAGACTTCAACATAGGCAAAAAGAAGGCCTATTGCAGTTGAAGCAATTCCTGTGATAAAGCCAAGCGTTATTGTGTTTGTGAACGCCGTCCTGAAGCGAGCCATGCTCAAGATTCGCTTGAAAACTCCTATAGAGACCTTGCCCTCTGAAACAAGGCTGTCCAAAAGAACCATGAGGAGTGGATAAAGAATGAAAAGAGCTAAAAAAACAAGAAGAACGCCAATCATGCTGATAAGCACCGGATCCGCAAAAAACTTCTTCCTGTCAAGCTCCCGCCCTTGATTTTTATATTCCATATATTTTTTTCCTTTTTTGATGCAAAAAGCCGAAAATGGGGCAGAAATCCTGCCCCGTGCTTTTTTATTTCGTCTTGAAACGGTCATCTGCCGCGCTTTCAAGTGCCTTGAAGAAGTCCTCTACATATTTTGCGCTGTTCTTTTTTGCATCCTCGAAGTCATACTTGATTGTGTTGTTCATGTCGAGGCCGAACTGTGCTGCTTCTTTTGGCTGAGTTGCGTTGCTCAAAACGAGGAACTGATATGAGCCAGATTCTTTTGCAAGGTTTACGCAGTCTGGAGAAAGTGCGTACTCAATCCAGAGTTTTGCTGCGTTAGGATGTTTTGCTCCCTTGAAGATTGCGGTTGCGCCGATTTCGAATGAAGTTCCGTCTGCAGGAACTACAAGACCGATGTTGTTGTAGCCCTGGAGAATTTGGTATATT